>NZ_JALMFA010000011.1:0-257301 GCF_023242545.1 Pseudomonas sp. MWU13-2517
ACCGACCCGAGGCATCGATATCGGGGCCAAGGCCGAGATCTACCAGATCATCCATAACCTCGCGGCCCAGGGCATTGCGGTGATCGTAGTGTCCAGCGACCTGATGGAAGTCATGGGCATTTCCGACCGTATCCTGGTGCTGTGCGAAGGCGCCATGCGCGGTGAACAAACCCGCGAACACGCGACTGAATCCAACCTGCTGCAGCTGGCCCTGCCGCGCGGCCTGGCGAACTGAGAGAAAACCATGACCACTCAAAACAACGCGTTGCCAACCGCACGCAAACCCTTGGATATACGCGCACTGCTGGATAACTGGGCGATGCTGCTGGCGGCGGTGGGCATCTTTGTCCTGTGTGCCTTGCTGGTCGATAACTTCCTATCGCCGCTGAACATGCGTGGGCTGGGCCTGGCGATCTCCACCGTGGGCATTGCGGCGTGCACCATGCTGTTCTGCCTGGCCTCGGGGCACTTCGACTTATCGGTGGGCTCGGTGATCGCCTGCGCCGGCGTGGTCGCGGCCATCGTCATGCGCGATACCGACAGCGTGATGCTGGGCATCGGGGCGGCACTGGTGATGGGCCTGATCGTCGGGCTGATCAACGGTATCGTGATCGCCAAGCTGCGGGTCAACGCATTGATCACCACGTTGGCGACCATGCAGATCGTGCGTGGTCTGGCCTACATCTTTGCCGACGGCAAGGCGGTGGGTGTGTCCCAGGACTCATTCTTCATCTTCGGGAATGGGCAGTTATTCGGCGTGCCGGTGCCGATTCTGATCACCATCCTGTGCTTCCTGTTCTTCGGCTGGTTGCTCAACTACACCACGTATGGGCGCAACACCATGGCCATCGGCGGCAACCCGGAAGCGGCGCTGCTGGCAGGGGTGAACGTTGATCGCACCAAGATCCTGATCTTTGCCGTACACGGTGTGATTGGCGCGCTGGCCGGGGTGATCCTCGCCTCGCGCATGACCTCCGGCCAACCGATGATCGGCCAGGGTTTTGAACTGACGGTGATCTCGGCGTGCGTGCTGGGCGGGGTGTCGTTGAGCGGCGGTATCGGCATGATCCGGCACGTGATTGCCGGGGTGTTGATCCTGGCGATCATCGAGAATGCGATGAACCTGAAGAACATCGACACGTTCTACCAGTACGTGATCCGCGGTTCGATCCTGCTGTTGGCCGTGGTCATCGACCGCATGAAGCAACGCTGATCCAAAGCCATGTGAAGACTGAAGACGGGAGGGGGCTTGCTCCCGATTGCGGTGGGTCAGTAAGCCGCTGTTTCTTTGACCCAGCGCAATCGGGGCAAGCCCCTTTCAGTTTTAATCGGTGGTGAATTTGAAGACGGTGTTCTGGGTGTAGGTCTGCCCTGGGTTCAGGCGGGTCGAGGCAAACTTGGGTTGATTGGGCGCATCCGGAAAGTGCTGGGTCTCCAGGGTGAACCCGCCCCAATGCAGGTAAGTCTTGCCGCCTTTACCCTTCACCGTGCCATCGAGGAAGTTGCTGGTATAGAACTGTACCCCCGGTTCGCTGGTGTAGAGCTGCAAGCGCCGACCCGACGCCGGGTCATGCACCTCGGCGGCAAGTTTCTTGACGTCGCCCTGGGTGTCCAGCGCCCAGTTGAAGTCAAACCCGCCTTGTTTCGGTTCAGCGAATTTAAGCTGTGGGTGATCGTCCTTGAGGTGCTGGCCAATGGCAGTGGGTTTGAGGAAGTCCATCGGCGTGCCCTTGACTGGCGCGAGTTCGCCGGTAGGGATCAAGGTGGCATTCACGGGCGTGTAGTGGCTGGCATGCAAGGTTGCGACCTGCTTGAGGACATCTCCATTACCCGCGCCGGCGAGGTTGAAGTAACTGTGGTTGGTCAGGTTGAGCACGGTGGGTTTGTCGGTGCTGGCCTTGTAGTCGATGTGCAATTCGTTTTTATCGTTGAGGCTGTAGGTGACCTCGGTTTTCAGGTTACCGGGGAAACCCATCTCGCCGTCCTTGGACAGGTAGGTGAGGGTGACGCCGACCGAATCCTTGCCGTTGACCGGCTTGGCTTGCCACACCTGCTTGTCGAAACCCTGGGCGCCGCCGTGCAGTGAGTTCGGGCCATCGTTGAGCGGCACTTGGTAGCGTTTGCCATCGAGTTCAAAGGCACCGCCCGCGAGCCGGTTGCCAAAGCGCCCGATGGTCGCGCCAAAAAACGCCGTGCCGGCCTGGTAGCCCTGCACATCGTCGAAGCCCAGCACCACGTCGTCTACCTTGCCGTTTTTATCCGGCACCTTCAGCGACTGCAGCACGCCACCGTAGGTAATCACCGTGGCTTGCATGCCATGGCTGTTGCGCAGGATGTACTGTTCGACGGGCGTGCCGTCGTTGGTTTTGCCGAAAGGTTTGTGCTCGCTGCTGAGCCCTGCTGCCTGGGTGCCGCCGCTGGCAATCAGCAGGGACATGGCGAGACCCGACAGCAGGTATCGAGGGTGCTTCATGATCGAACTTCCTTTTGTTGTTTTGAGTGGAATAGTTCTACTAATGTGCGATATTTTGTCGTTGTGACAGCGAATTTATAGCCTTTAAAGCCGGTTTCGTAAAATAAAATAAGACTAATTGATCGAGGCAACCGTTATATGAGTACTGCACAGGCTGTTTATCCCGACCTTGAAGGCAAGACCGTACTGATCTCCGG
This sequence comes from Pseudomonas sp. MWU13-2517, assembly GCF_023242545.1. NCBI lineage: Bacteria > Pseudomonadati > Pseudomonadota > Gammaproteobacteria > Pseudomonadales > Pseudomonadaceae > Pseudomonas > Pseudomonas sp. MWU13-2517. Next base: position 2,671 of record NZ_JALMFA010000011.1, read on the forward strand.
AGGCGCTTCAGGCATCGGCGAATTCATGGTGCGCGCCTTCGCCGCCCAGGGCGCCAAGGTGGCCTTTGTGGACCGCGCGCAGAGCCAGGGCGAGCGCCTGGCGGCACTGCTCAACTCAAAAGGCTACACGGTGGAGTTCGTGTGCTGCGACATCACCGATGAAATCGCCTACAAGGCGGCCATCGGGCGTTTCGAGCATTCCCTGGGGCCGATCACCGTGCTGGTCAACAATGCGGCCAATGACGTGCGCCACACCTTGGATGAAGTGGACTCGGAAACCTTCGACAAGCTGATCTCGGTCAACCTCAAGCACGCCTTTTTCGCCGCCAAGGCCGTAGTGCCGATGATGAAAAGCGCCGGCGGTGGCTCGATCATCAACCTGGGCTCGGTCGGCTGGATGATGGCCTCCGCCGGCTACCCGGTGTACGCCGCCAGCAAGGCCGCCGCCCATGGCATGACCCGTGCGCTGGCACGGGAACTGGGGCCAAGCCACATCCGGGTCAATACACTGGTGCCTGGCTGGGTGATGACCGAAAAACAGCTGGCGATGTGGGTGGACGATGCGGCCAAGGAGTTGATCAGCCGCAGCCAGTGCTTGCCGGGTTCTGTCGAGCCGCAACATATCGCCAATATGGCGTTGTTCCTGGCTTCTGATATGTCGGCGATGTGCTCGGCGCAGAATTTTATCGTGGATGGCGGGTGGGTTTAGGCCGTGATGATGCGTAGTCGGGGGCCGGGATGGGCTGCCGGAGGTCCGGCGCGAGTGTCATTTTGGGCTCCAGACAATGCCAATCCGTTAAGCGTAAGGCGCCCTCTGTAGGCGCGGGCTTGCCCGCGAAAAACGTCAACGATAACGCGTGTTGCCTGAATGAACACGGCGCCTGTGGGTTTTTCGCGAGCAAGTGGCTTTTTTCTGCAATTTGATAAGGCAAAGCCACGCAGGCCGGTACTCTGGAGAGGGCATACGGTTTTTAACAACTCTTTACTTTTAGCGTGTGGATTTCCCAAAAAATAAAGTGCTAATTTGCGCGTTTTTTGGGGCGATGGAACGGTGTGAACATGCTAAAGGAAGTGGCTGTTAAAAAGCCGTGCTCATTTATTTTTACAATGGCTCTTATTGTATTGGCCGTACTGCAATACAAGCCCGCGGTGCTCAATTACACCACACGTTTTGTCGATTTTGCCCAGTATATGCTTCAGTATGGCGTCACACTGTTTCCCATTGCGGATGACCTGCAGCCATACCCCGACTATACGGTCTTCAATACGTTACTTGTTTATCTGGTCTCCTTGCCATTCGGGCGCATCTCGATTCTTTCGATGGGCTTTCCCTTTTGTGTTGCCGCCGCCTTGATGCTGGTGTTCATTTACAAGTTGGGTGCTTTGCATGAAAAGAAATGGGGCGCCTACGGGGTCGTGTTTGCACTGTTTACCTGGTCTTTCCTGGACGGTGTAAATTCCCTGGCGCTGGATGTCTATCCGGCATTGTTCACGGTGATGTGTTTTTACCTGGCTTATGCGGGAGAGATGCATCAGCAACGTTTTCGGTTATTGCCGGTTCTTGCAGTCCTTGCGCTGGGTTTTGCATTTCGTGGGCCCATCGGCCTGATCGGCCCTGCCAGTGTCGTCGCCTCTTATTATCTGTTAAGCCGGCAGTGGCGCATGCTGGCGGTGTTCTCCTTGCTGGCCGGCGTGGTCCTGGCGATAGGCGTTGCCTTACTGGCGTGGGCTGCCTACGTGCAGGGCGGGGAGGCTTTTCTACAAGAGGTCCTGGTCATGCAGGGGCTGGGGCGGTTTGGCAGCGATCATGCGCCCCGTTATTACTTCTATTTTTCGGCAGGCTTGATGACCTATGGCGTCACGGCGTTTATTGCCGTGGGCGTTATCATCAGGAAGGGCAAACACTTTTTTGAACGTACGCCTCATCCCGCCACGCACCTGCTGCTGTACCTCACGGGCTGGCTGCTGGTAGTCGTCGTACTGTTCACGATCCCAAGTTCGAAGAAGGCGCGTTATATCCTTTCCATCACCCCGGCTATTTCATTATTGGCCGCTTACATTTTCGTGGACCGTAGCCCGTTATTTACCAGAACCCGGCAAAAGTTACTGCGGTTTTGCTTGAACTTGCCGGCGGTGGGGCTGGGACTGCTGTTGCTGGCCTGGGTGTATGGCTTTTATGCCCAGATACCGCTGCGTCCCAATTATCTCGGCGCGTCCACGGGCATGATTGTGCTTGCCGCACTTCGGCCCTGGATGAAGTCACAGCTGCACGCGCATCCCCATCGTGAGTTCTTGATCTTCTCTTTTGGCGCCGCCGTCTTCCTCGTGCTGGATATGTTTTTCTTCAACGCTATTACTTACCACTTGGAGTTGGCCAATGAGCCGACACCCAAGTTCCTGCCTTATTGGTTCTGGTGAGGCACGTCGTCAGCGGGGCACGCCGATATCAGGCTGGCCGGCCCTATGCCGGGGGCGCTTGAAGGCACCCGCTGCGGCAATGTCAAGTAACCGGCGAAAGTTCGGGCATTGCGCGTGGCTGGGGGCAGGGCACTTTGCGGCATGGCGCAACCCCTTGCTCATTGCCTGCAGTTGCTTGACCGTCGCATCAAGCTCATCGGCCTTGGCCAACAGCACCGCCCTGTCCACAGTCACCTGACCACTGGGGGGCAGCATGGCCTGTATCTCGTCCAGCGAAAGGCCTCCCGCTTGCCCGAGTGCAATCACGGCCAATTGTTCAACCACAGTTGCGGCAAACTGGCGGCGCGCGCTGGGCGGGCTGATTGAGGTGATCAACCCTTTCTTCTCATAGAAACGCAAGGTGTGGGCTGGAATGCCCGTGCGTTTGACGACCTCAGTAATATCCATGGGTAGACCATTGACTTGAAGTTGACTTCAACTTCTATGATGCCTGCGCATGTTTAATGGGTCCATGGAAAGAGGTGGGTATGGCATCGCTGGAGTTGGCTGCACAGGTTGTTTTGTTAGGCGCCGGGGCTACGGTTGTGATGGATCTGTGGATGTTGATCCTGAAGGCCCTTGGGGTTCCAACGCTGAATTTCGCGTTCGTTGGACGCTGGGTCGGGCATGCATGCCGAGGGCAGTTCGCTCATCACAGCATTGGACAAGCAAGGCCCGTCCGAGGTGAAGTAGCTCTGGGCTGGATAGCGCACTACGCCACGGGTGCCGTTTTCGCCGGGTTGCTGGTGTGGATTCAAGGTGTTGCCTGGCTGCAGGAACCCACTTTCCTGCCGGCACTCGCCTGGGGCGTGGTAACCGTGGCCGTTCCACTGTGTGTGATACAGCCCGCCATGGGGGCGGGATTCGCATCCTCCAGGACGCCGACGCCAGGCAAGAACCGCCTGCGCAGTTTGATCAGCCATGCCGTCTTCGGCGTGGGCCTCTACCTGGCCGGCGTCGCGATTACCTGGGCCTAGAAGGGCGACCAACGCCAGCACGGCCAATGCCACAGCGCCAAGCCGCCCCTGTAGTTTTCAGCCCTGGGGTTGCACAAAGTCTTCCTCGAAATGCTCGTGCTCACCCCGCGTATCCCCTTGGCGGCGTAGCACTTCCATCTGGCGCAGTTCCACGCGGCGGATCTTGCCGGAAATGGTCTTGGGCAGCTCGCTGACGAACTCGATACGCCGAACCCGCTTATAGGGCGCCAACTGTTCACGGGCAAAAGCGAGGATGTGGCGGGCCAGCTCGGCGTCGCCGACGGCGTCCTGGGCCAGGATCAGGAACGCCTTGGGCACGGCCAGGCGCAATGGGTCGGGGCTGGGCACCACGGCTACTTCCATCACGGCCGGGTGTTCGATCAGTGCGCTTTCCAGCTCGAAGGGGCTGATGCGATAGTCGGAGGCTTTGAACACATCGTCGGCACGCCCGACGAACGTGATGTAACCGTCGGCGTCGATCTGTGCGGTATCGCCGGTGCGGTAGTAGCCATCGCGCATCACTTCTGCGGTTTTTTCCGGGCTGTCTTCGTAGCCCAGCATCAAGCCGAGCGGGCGCACCGCCAGGGGCAGGGCGACTTCTCCCTCGGTGCCGGGCAGGCCGTCGGGGTCGAGCAGCGCCACCTGGTAACCCGGCAGCGGGCGGCCCATGGAGCCCGGCTTGAGCACCTGGCCGGGTGTGTTGCCCACCAGGGCGGTGGTTTCCGATTGGCCGAAACCGTCGCGCAGCGGCAAGCCCCAAGCCTGTTGGATCTGCTCGATGATTTCCGGGTTCAGCGGCTCACCGGCGCCCACCAGTTCGCGCAGTTTCAGGCGCGGTTGGTAGCGGCCGAGGTCTTCCTGGATCAGCATGCGCCACACCGTGGGCGGCGCGCACAGGCTGGTGACGCCGTAGCGTTCCAGTGCGCCGAGCAGGGCGGGCGCGCTGAACCGCGCGACGTTATGAATAAAGATGCAGGCGCCGGCATTCCACGGTGCGAAGAGGCAGCTCCAGGCATGCTTGGCCCAGCCCGGTGAGGAAATATTCAGGTGCAGGTCGCCCGGCTGCAGGCCGATCCAGTACATGGTCGACAGGTGGCCCACCGGATAGCTCTGGTGGCTGTGCAGCACCATTTTCGGCTTCGAGGTGGTGCCGGACGTAAAGTACAACAGCATCGGGTCGGTGGCCTGGGTGCTGCCCTGGGCTTCGAACGACTCTGGATACTCGAAGGCGGCACTGTGCGCGACCCAGCCGGAAGGTGGCGAGCCGACACAGATCCGACTACAGCCGTCCGTCAGGCCGGCGAATTTGCCGATGTGCGCCTGGCCGACCACCAGGTGGCGTACGTGCCCGCGTTCGATACGGTCACGCAGGTCATCGGGGTTCAACAGCGCAGTGGCGGGGATAACCACGGCGCCGAGCTTGAACGCGGCGAGCATGGTTTCCCACAGCGCCACATCATTGCCGAGCATCAGCAGGATGCGCTCACCGCGTCGGACCCCGAGGGCACGCAAGTGGTTGGCGACCTGGTTGGAGCGTGCCGACAGTTGCTGGAAGCTGTAGCGCTGTTCGCTGCCGTCCTCCTCGACGATCCATAGCGCATTGGCCGGATTGCCCTCGGCCATGGCATCGAAGTAATCCAAGGCCCAATTGAATGCATCCAGCTGCGGCCAGCGGAAATCCCGGACAGCGGTGGCGTAGTCAGTGCGGTGAGCGAGTAGAAAATCCCGAGCGGCCAGGAAGGGCTGGGTCATGGTGGCTGTCCTTATTATTGTTGTGGGGACTGGCCCCCGGCTCGACCGGGTGGCTGAGCCGAGTATAGGCACGCATAAATCAGAGCAAAACGCTCAAAAACACCACCTCGTTGTGCAAAAAAGTCATGGGGGGCGGCAGCGACGAGACGCGATTGACGGAAAATACATAAAAGTCCAATATGGAATTATAAGTACAAAAAAGCAGCTTCACCTTGTTCTTCACTCTTGCCAAACCAACAACAACTTGCGAGAACGCGACCATGAAGAAACGCTCCCTCCTGACCGCCCTGGCCTTGAGCCTGATCGCCGTCGGCCCTCTGCAGGCCGCCGAGAAAACCCTGCGCATCGGCATCGAAGCGGCCTACCCACCGTTCGCCTCCAAAACCGAGGAAGGCAAGATCGTCGGGTTCGACTACGACATCGGTAATGCCCTGTGCGCGCAGATGAAAGCCAAGTGCGTGTGGGTAGAGGGTGAGTTCGACGGTCTGATTCCTTCCCTCAAGGTGAAGAAAATCGACATGGCCCTGTCGTCCATGACCATCAATGAAGACCGCAAGAAGTCAGTGGATTTCACCCACAAGTATTACTTCACCTCGTCGCGTCTGGTGATGAAGGACGGCGCGGCAGTGGACGATCAGTACGCCAGCCTCAAGGGCAAGACCGTCGGCGTGCAACGCGCCACGACCACCGACCGCTATGCCACCGAGGTGTTCGAACCCAAGGGCATCAACGTCAAGCGCTACAGCAATAACGAAGAGATCTACATGGACCTGGCCGCGGGCCGCCTGGATGCGATTTTCGCCGACACCATCCCCCTCAACGACTTCCTGTCGATGCCCCGTGGCAAGGGCTATGCCTTTGTCGGCCCGGAACTCAAAGATCCCACGTACGTGGGCGAGGGCGCGGGGATAGCAGTACGCAAGGGCAATACGGCCTTGGTCAGCGAGCTGAACGCCGCCATTGACGGTATTCGCGCGAATGGCGAATACCAGAAGATTTCCCAGAAGTATTTCAAGTCCGACATCTACGGCGATTGATCATGCATCACTGATGCGGCGAAGGAGCCGGCTCCCTCGCCACAGGTTACGCGGGGTGCGCCTGTTCCACAGGGGGGCTGTGGTGTCCGCTCAACCCTTCAATTCCTTTAAATGCTTGTAGACCGTCGCCCGCCCCATGCCCAGTACGTTGGCCACATAGTTGGAGGCGCTCTTGCCCTTGAACGCGCCTTCGGCATGCAGCGCCAGGACCAGCTCGCGTTTGTGGTCGCGGGTCAGCAGGTTCAGGCTCAGTTGGCGTTCACGCATCCAGGCATGCAGGAACGTGTTGATGCGTTCCTGCCAGTCATCGCGAAACAGTGAGTCCGGCTGAGGGATCAGTTTGCTCGGCGACAGGAACAGGTCCAGCGCCGCCTTGGCGTTTTCGAACAGTGAAATATTCAGGTTGATGCACAGTACTGCGAGGCGATGACCCTCGTGGTCGTGCAGCACAGTGCTCAGGCTGCGAATCTTCTGACCGTCCCAATTGAGCTTTTCGTAGGGGCCGATATTCACTTCGCTGACGTCATCGCTGAGCATGTCCTCCAATGAGGAGTCATCGCCTATGGCCCGTTTCGACAGGTTGTTGGCGATGTAGTCGACGGTTTGCGTGCGCAAGTCATGCAGCACCACTTCCGCATGGGGAAAGAACAGCGTGGCGATCGCATCGGCGATCGCACGGAAGTTCTGCATGACCTTGTCGTGTTCAGCGGTGTTCATCAATGGGGCTCCAGGCGGACGGGGGAGAGCATACCAGCGTCCAGGCCGAACCGGGTCAGATGCTCGGGCAGTGGTGCGCCGCGTACCAGGGCAGCACTGGCCTGGCCCATGGCGGGAGAGGTCTGGATACCATAGCCGCCTTGCGCCGCGACCCAGAACAGGCCGGGCACGCGCACATCGAAGCCCGACAGCAAATCACCATCATGCACAAAGCTGCGCAGGCCGGCCCACGTGCGGGTGGGGCGGCGGATGGTCAAGGTGGTGGCTTCCTCGATCTGGTAGATGCCCATGGCGATGTCCAGCTCTTCCGGCTGCACATCCTGAGGTTGCACCGGGTCGGCATTGGCCGGTGAGCCGAGGAACATGCCGGCATCGGGCTTTATGTAGAAGGCTTCGTCGAGGGCCACCAGCATTGGCCAGGCATGGGTGTCGACGCCCTCAGGCCCGGCGAAGATAAACGCCGAGCGGCGCTTGGGTTGCAGGCCGATGGGCGCGGCGCCGGCCAACCCGCCGATGTGATCGGCCCAGGCTCCCGCCGCGTTGATGATAATCGGGGCGGTGAAGGTCGCGTCCTGGGTGCGCACCTGCCAGAGGCCGTCGACACCGCGGCTCAGTCCCACTACGTGGCTGTCGGTGTGCACTTCGCCTTGATTGCGGCGGATGCCGCGCAAATAGCCTTGGTGCAGGGCGTCGGTGTCGATGTCGCTGGCCGTCGGGTCATAGATCGCACCATGGACTTTTTCGCGGCGCAGGATCGGCAAGCGTGCACAGGCCTCGTCGGCACTCAGCTGTTCGACCTGCGGCACCGTGGCTTTGGCGCTCAGGTATTGGGCATTCAATTCGGCGGGGTCATTGTTGAAGTCGACGGTCAGCTCACCCCGTGGCATGAGCAAAGGGTGCTCACAGAAACCCGCCGGCGGGTTGTCGAAAAACGCCCGGCTCGCCAGGGTCAGCGCACGCACCTGCGACGTACCATAGGCCGCGGTATAGAGCGCCGCCGAGCGCCCGGTGGAGTGATAGGCCGGGTGGCTTTCACGCTCCAGCACCAGCACCTTTCCGTGCTGTGACAGCCAGAAACCCGTGGACGCCCCCGCAATGCCGCCACCGATGATGATGAAGTCTGCATGGCTCATAAACACCTCCTTGAATGGGATTCAGCGCTGGATCTGGTAGAGCGCATTGGCCAGCGCCACGTCTTCCAGGCCCAGCCCGATGGAGCGGAAAAATACATGGCGGTCGTAGTCCGGACGCTGTGCCATATCGCTGAGCAACTCGGGCAGGTCGCCGACCACGGCGCGTTTATCCCAGCCGTGTCGTTCGGCGGCAATCAGCATTTCGCCGGCCGCGTCCGGAGTGGTCTGGCGATAGTCGCAGAACACGTGCATGGCGTTGAGGCAATGGGGCGGTACCTCGTGGGCACGGGGGGCGTTGGTACTGATGGACGTGATCAGCGCCGGTTTACGCAGGTGCGACGGGTCGATCACCGGGCCTGCCGCCGAGGTGCACAGCAGGATAACGTCAGCGTCGTGCAGGGCCGCATCGCAGGAAGGGGCGATACTCAGGCGCGGGTCCAGCGCCTTGAGCTGCTCGAGGGTTTCAACGCTGGCACTGCCAAGGCGTGACGAATACAGGCGGATGCTCTGCCAGTCCCGCAGGTTCTGCACGTAATGCAGGTGGGCCTGGGCAACTTTGCCGCTGCCGATGATCGCCAGGCGCGAGGCGGTCGCAGGTGCCAGGGCATCCACGGCCAGGGCCGTCGTGGCGGCGGTGCGGGCGGTGGTCAGCTCTGCCGCATCGCACAGCAACAGCGGCTGGCCGGTGCGCATCGACATCAGCAATGTCCAAGCCGTCACCAAGGGCACCGACTCGCGCACGATGTACGGCGAAGTCTTCACGCCGTACACCTCATCAGCGGCCAGCACGCCCAGGTAATTGATGAAGTCACCCGCGCCGTGCGGGAACTCCACCCACTGTTGCGCGGGCTGCACCGCCTGCCCGGCAGCCAGGTCGCGGAACAGCGTGTGCAGGATGTGAGGCACATCGACTTGTGCGAGTAATTCACGGGCTTGGGCTTGGTTGATCACCTGAGGCGTACTGGACATGAATATCTCCGTGTATAAACTAATTTGTCCATTATGGACTTTTAGTTCTGTTGGGCAATATCCAGACGAAAAAAAGCCCGAGGCCAGTAATGCCAGTCAGTCAAGCGATAGAGCGGACAACGAGTAACTTGTGGCGAGGGAGCTTGCTCCCGTTGGACTGCGGAGCAGGCCCAGTCTTTTCAAGCCCAAAGCTAGGGCCGCTTCGCGACCCAGCGGGAGCAAGCTCCCTCGCCACAGTGACTATGCTCCTCCTTAACTGACTGGCATTTCCCGAGACCAGTGTTATTTCGCCAGCCACACCGTGACACACAACCCGCGCTGCTCCACCTCATCGGTAAACCCCAGCTGCAGCCGTGCCCCGGTGCGGTCGGCAATCGCCTTGACGATCGACAAGCCCAACCCGGAGCCGGCCTCCTCGGTGCCCAGGCTGCGATAGAACGGGTCGAATACCCGCGCCTGCTCTTGCACACTGATACCTGGCCCCGAGTCCTTGATCTGCAATTGCACCGCGTCAGCCATCGCCAGCACCGACAGGTCGATCCGGCCACCCGGCGGGGTGTAGCGGATGGCGTTATCCACCAGGTTTTTGACCAGGGTGAACAGGTCCAGCGGGTTGAACATCAGCGGCACATCCAGGGCACTGTCGACGCCGATATCGATCTGCTTGGCTTCGGCCAATGGCAGTAGATCCTCCAGTACCTGCCGGAACACGTCATGCACAGACAGTCGGGTTGGCGCCCGATCCGCCGCCGATTGCGCCGCTGCCAGGCTCAGCAGTTGGTCGATCAGTTTGCGGCCACGCTCGATGCCCTGGGACAGTGGCAGGAAGCGCTCGCGGGTCATTGGCGACATGTCGGTGGCGGCCAGTCGGTCGGCTTGCAGCGACAGGGCCGTCATGGGCGAGCGCAGTTCATGGGCGGCATCGGCGACAAAGCGGCGCTGGCTGTCCATGGACTGCGCGACACGCGCCAGCAAACGGTTGATCGCCACCACGAAGGGGCGTACTTCGGTCGGTAGATGCTGCTCATCAATCGGGTGCAGTTCCTGTTCGGCACGCTGATCGATCTCCGCCGCCAGCACTCCGATCGGGCGGAACAGCTTGCGCACCAGGTCGCCCACTACCAGCAACAGCACCGGAAACAAAATCAGAAACGGCAACAAACTGCGCCATGCGCTCTCGCGGGCGTCCTTGTCACGGGCATCCTGTTCCTGGGCCACGGCAATGCGCTCGCCCTTGGACGTGGTGCGCACCAGCACACGGAAGGCTTCGCCGGCCACCTCCACGGTGGACAGGCCATCGGTGAGCGTGGTGGGAAAGGGCAGGGGCAGGGCCTCATCGGTGGTGCCTGTCGAATGCTGGCTGTCGCCCAGGTACTGGATGATCACTCGGGACTCCTCGTCATCCCCCTCGATGGCCTTGCCTTGCGGGTAGTTCAGGCTCATCTGCTGGCGGTCGAACAGCATCGCCACCTGGCGCAGGGTATCGTCCTGTTGTTCGTGGGCTTCTTCAAAAGCCGAGACAAAGGCAAACACACTGGCCACCAGCGCCACCAACAGAATCGCCAGGGACAAGGTCACCGATAACCGCAGTTGCACCGATTCACTCAAACGCTTTTTGAAACCATCCATCCCATGCCCCTGACGTTCTTGATCACGTGAGTGCCCAACTTGCGCCGCAAGGCGTGAATCAAGAACTCGATGGCGTTGCTTTCCACCTCATTGCCCCAACCATACAGGCGGTCTTCCAATTCGCTGCGCGACAGGATCGCCCCTGGGCGGATCAACAAGGCTTGCAACAGCGCAAACTCGCGACTGGAGAGTGCTACGCCCGGTTGTTCTGCAGTGCTGGCCTCTTTGGAAAGCAGGTCCAGCGAGACCACGCCGTTACTGAGGGAGGAAGAGGCGCTGCCACCTTTACGGCGCAGCACGGCGCGCATGCGGGCCAGCAGTTCGGGCATGTCGAAGGGCTTGAGCACATAGTCGTCGGCGCCGCCGTCGAGTCCGCGCAGGCGGTCATCGAGGCTGTCGCGGGCGGTGATGATCAGCAGCGGCACCGGGTTGTTGCGCCCGCGGATAATCTCCAGCACTTGCAGGCCGTCTTTTCCGGGCAGGCCAAGGTCCAGCAGCACCAGGTCATAGGGATGGGTGTCGAGGGCAGCCAGTGCCGTGACACCGTTCTTGACCCAATCAGCGGCATAGCTCGCATCGTTGAGCGCGCGCTGGATGGCATCGCCAATCATCGGGTCGTCCTCGACCAGCAGTATCCGCATGTTCCTCTCCAGGCAAAAAAACGCGGCGAAAGGATCGCCGCGTGTGTATTGAAGCACCTGTGCCGGCAAGCGTCAGCCTTTCATCGAGTCGAAGGTCTTGAGCAGGTCATCCATCGAGGCCTTGCAGGTGGCCTGGTTCGGGCTGCCGTCACGCAGGTCCGAGAGGGCGCGATCGATGGCTTTGTCCAGCACGTGCCAGTCGCTCGCGGCCCGTGGCTTGATGCCGGCTTCGGCGGCGTCCCAGCTGGTTTCCAGGTCTTTGATACGGGCCTTGGCGCCGGCCAGGTCGTTCTTGGCGACCAGTGCGGACACGTCCGCTGCGATGGTGCGGAATTCGGACAAGTCGCCCAGTTTCGAGGCATGCGCCTGGCTGCTGGTCGGGCTGGCGCCGGTGGTGTCCTTGGGCTTGTCGGCCGGTTTTGAGCAGCCCGTGGCGAGGGTCAACATACAGATGGCCGAAGCGATGGCGACGCGACGAATCAGAGTTTGAGCGATGCGCATGAGGATGTCCTTGATAGCAGGGATTATTGAGTGATGGCTTTGCGGCTGCCGACGCTGATTTGCGCGACGGCCACCAGCAGTACGATGACGCAGAGGAACAGCGCACTGGTCCAACTGGCGCCCATGCCCAGGCCGCCGTAGGTCTTGGCCTGGGTAAGCAGGTCGCCCAGGGACGCACCGAACGGTCGGGTGAGGATGTAGGCGATCCAGAAGGTCAGCACGCTGTTGACGCCCAGGCGCCAGGCCACCAGGGCCACCGCGATCAGAGCGGCGAAGATCACCGCGCCGAGGGTGAAACCCAGGCCCAGCGCTTCGGTGGCCAGGTCACCGGCGGCGGTGCCCAGGGCGAAGGTGCACAGCACCGTGGTCCAGTAGAACCATTCACGCCGTGGGGTCACGATGTCGCGGATCGACAGGCTGCGTTCGGTGCGGAACCAGATGATGAAATTGAGTGCAAGCAGCACAGAGAAAATCGCCGTGCTGGTGTACAGGCTCACGTCGAGCTTATCGGTGAGGATATCGGTGATCTGCGTACCGACGATGCTCACCAGCACCACGGTCAGCCAGTAGATCCAAGGCGTGTACGCCTTGGTGCGCATCTGGCAGAACAACGCCACCGCCAGCAGCGCGGCCATCCCGATGCTGGTCCAGCCGGCGCCGAAGCCGGCATTAACGGCGAGGTAATCTGCGCCGGTTTCGCCCACGGTGGTGGACAAGATCTTGATCACCCAGAATGACAGCGTCACCTCGGGTACTTTGTTCAGCCAGCGGGCTGCTGTGGCATTCATGGGGTAGCTCTCCTTGACTGCGCTGTGGTTGGCGCAGGGGAGAAGGTAAGCCCCGAAACTTAGCTGAGACTGAGCGTCGCGTCTTTTTTCAGAATGTGTGCCATGCCGATCGTGGTGAGGTGCACCACGGTGCCGGTCGGCGGCGCCTGCAAGCCCGAACTGCGCACCAGGATCGCCTGGCCCGGTTCGTCCTCATTGGGGTGCAACACCACGGTCAACGTGCAGGTATTGCCGCCGAATTCGCGCTCGGTCACCACGCCAGGGCAGCCGGAGCCGTCGGTGGTGCTCAACTGCAGTTGCTCCGGACGCAGCATGATCCGCGTGGTGTCGTGAAGGGACGGGTTGTCGACCGGTACACGCCCCAGCCCGCAATGGGCCCAGCCGGCTTCGACCCTGGCGGGCAGCACCACCGCTTCACCGAGAAACAGCGCGGTTTGCTCATCGATTGGGTACTGGTACAGGTCCATCGGGTGGCCCGATTGCACCAGCCGGCCCTGGCGCATCACCGCCAACTGGTCGGCGAACGACAGCGCCTCGCTTTGATCGTGGGTCACCAGAATGGTGGTGATGCCCGCGTCGCTGAGCAGCCGCGCGACCATCTTGCGCATGGCCGAGCGCAGGCCGGTGTCCAGGGCCGAAAAGGGTTCATCCAGCAGCATCAGGCGAGGCTGTTGCGCCAGTGCTCGGGCCAGGGCGACCCGTTGCTGCTGGCCGCCGGACAGCTCGTGGGGCCAGCGCCGGGCCATGTTGGCATCCAGGGCCACGCTGTCCATCAGCTCGGCGATACGGGTGTCCCGGGCCTCACCTTTAGTCGCCAGGCCGAAACCGATGTTGTCGGCCACGGTCATGTGCGGGAACAGCGCGCCATCCTGCGGCACGTAGCCGATCTGGCGCTGGTGCGCCGGTACGGCGTGGGTAGCGTCCACCAGGGGCTGGCCGTTGAGGGTCAGGCTGCCGGTATCGGGGAACTCAAAGCCGGCGATCATGCGCAGCAAGGTGGTCTTGCCCGAGCCGGACGGCCCGACGATCACCGTGCGGCTGCCGGTGGGCACCGACAGGCTGACGTCCGCCAGGGCACGCTGATTGCCGAAGGTCTTGCAGAGGGCGTGGAGTTCGAGGGCGTTCATCGGCCTGCCGTGCGTTTGGATTGGTGGTAGAGAAGGCCGGTCAACGGCAGTGAAAGCAGGATCATGATCAGGGCATAGGGCGCCGCAGCGGCGTAGTCGATCTCGCTGGTCATCGCCCAGAAACCGGTGGCCAGGGTGCGGGTGCCGTTGGGCGCCAACAACAGCGTTGCCGTCAGTTCATTGGTGATCGCCAGGAACACCAGCGCAGCCCCCGCAGCGGCGGCCGGGGCGGCCAGGCGCATCGTGATCAGCCACAACGCGCGGCCCGGCGAACGGCCGAGGCTGCGTGCCATGTTTTCCAATTCCACCGGCGCCTGGGCGATACCGGCGCGCAGACTCACCAGGGCGCGTGGCAGGAACATCAGCAAGTAGGCGAGCAGCACGGTGATCGTCGTCTGGTAGATCGGCCGGGCGAAGTGAATGGTCACCGTGACCAGGGCCAGCGCGACGACGATACCCGGCAGCGAGCTGGTGATGTAATTGCAGCCTTCCAGAATGCGCTGCAAACGCCCCGGTGCACGAATCGACAACCACGCGATCGGTACCGCCGCGCAAGTGGTCAACACCGCCCCGGCAATCCCCAGCAGCACGGTTTGCTCCAGCGCCGGCAACAGTTCGCCGAGTTGCCAGACCTCACTGCCACCGGCGATCAGCCATTTACCCAGGGTCACCAGCGGAACGCCCAGGGCCAGTACACAGGTTGCGACCTGGAGGGCTAGCGCGAGCAGGGTGGAGCCCGTGCCCAGCATGACGGTGCGCTGTTCCCGGGCGCTGCCTGAACCGACCCGTGCATAGCGCGCGTGGCCACGTGCAGCGGATTCAGCGGTGAGCATCGCCAGGCAGCACAACGCCAACACGGCCGCCAGCATATTGGCCGCCGGGCCGTTGAAGGTGGATTTGAACTGATCGAAAATCGCCGTGGTGAAGGTGTCGAAGCGGATCATCGCGTACAGGCCATATTCGGCCAGCAAGTGCAGGCCCACCAGCAGCGCACCGCCGCAGATCGCCAGGCGCAGTTGCGGCAGTACCACGCGCCAGAACACCGCCCAGGGTTTGAGGCCCATGGACTCGGCCACGTCTTCAATGGCAGGGTCAAGCCGGCGCAACGTCGCCGCCACCGGCAAGTACAGAAACGGGAAGTAGGCAATCACCGACACCAGCACACCGGCCGGCAAGCCGTGGATCGACGGCACCAGGCTGACCCACGCATAACTGTGCACAAATGCCGGCACCGCCAGCGGCGCCACCGCCAACAACGACCAGGCACGACGCCCCGGCAGGTTGCTGCGCTCGGTCAGCCACGCCAGCGCAACGCCCAGCGCCATGCACAGCGGCAACGTGAACACCACCAGCAGCACGGTATTGAGCAATAGCTCGCCGACGCGCGGGCGCCAGACCAGCGCCTCGATCTGGGCCCAGCCGATCTGCCAGGACACGCCGATCACAAACGCGATCGGCAACAGCGCCAGCAGTGAAACCAGTACCGATAAGCTGGTGACCCACGTGCCCCCACGGCTTTTGAACACGCCGCGAGGGCGTTTGCGGGGCGCCGCGTGGGCGACGCCGCGCAGGGAAGGTTCAGGCAACAATCAGAGCAGTCCGGCCTGGGTCATCAACTCAACCGCTTTTTTGCTGTTGAGCTTGGACGCGTCGACCTTCGGTGCATCCAGTTGCGCCAGTGGGGCCAGCTTGGGGTTGGATTGGGCGTTCTGGCCCACCGCGTATTCGAACGAGTTGCCATCTTTGAGAATCGCCTGGCCGTCTTTGCCGGTGATCCACTTCAAGAAGGCCTGGGCCTGTTCTTTATGTTTGCTGGAAGCCAATACGCCGCCACCGGAAATGCTCACAAACGCGCCCGGGTCCTGGTGCTTGAAGTAGTGCAACTGGGTGTTCTTGCTGTTTTCACCGGTCTTGGACTGATCGACGAAACTGTAATAGTGGTAGATCACGCCGCTGTCGACCTGACCCGCGTTGACGGCCTTGAGCACGGCGCTGTTGCCACGGTAGATGCTGGCGTTGGCTTTCATCGCCTTGAGCCAGTCGAGGGTGACGGCTTCACCCTTGAGTTCCAGTACGGCAGCGACGATAGCCTGGAAGTCGGCACCGGCCGGCGAGGCAGCCCAACGGCCTTTCCAGCTTGGCGAGGCCAGGTCCATCAGGGAGCCGGGCAGGTCGCTTTCTTTCAGCTTGCTCGGGTTGTACACGAACACCGTGGAGCGCGCGGCGATGCCGATCCACTTGCCATGGGCCGGGCGGTAGGCGGCATCCACCTGTTCCAGCGTGGTGGGTGCGACCGGCGCGAACAACCCTGCGTTGTCCACCAGCACCATGGCTGGGGAGTTTTCGGTCAGGAACACATCCGCCGGGGACGCGGCGCCTTCCTGCACGAGCTGGTTGCCCATCTCCGTGTCATCACCATTGCGGATGGTCACCGGAATCCCGGTTTCCTGGGTGAACCCTTCGACCCAGGCCTTGGTGAGGCTTTCGTGCTGGGCGTTGTACACCACAATGCCGACCGACTCGTTGGCGGCATACACATGCCCGGCACTGATCAGGGCGGTGGCAAGCAGGGTTTTTTTGACAAACGAAGAAAGGCGGGTGGTCATGCGGTGAGCGCTCCGGGTTTTATTGCTGTACGGGAGATACGCGAGAGGTTGGCTAGACTAAACCAATAGGAATCATTTGCATATTGAGGCGCGGCAATGTAGGGCCGGGAATGAGAAAAAAACGTCAAAAAAACGTGATAAATATCGTCGGCGATGCACGTGGGCGCAACGAGAATCCAGTGGGTTCCGCTACCCCTTGGCCTCCAGTTCCACCCGACAGCCAGGCTGCGCATCACTGACCGTCAATTGCATATCATGCAGCCGTGCCACCGCTGCCACCATGCTCAACCCCAGCCCATTGCCCGGTGTGTGCCGGCTCGCTTCGGCGCGATACAAGCGGCGCAGTACCGCCTGGCGCTCGGCTTCGGGAATGCCGGGGCCGTTGTCAGTCACTTGAATGACGGTGCGGGAAGCATCGCTGATCACGCTCAGCCGTACCTGGCTGTGCTCCGGTGAAAACTTGATGGCGTTATCCAACAAATTGCACAGCGCATCGAACAACAGTTGCGGGTCACCGGCCATGATCGCCGGGGCTTCGCGGGTGTCGACGGTAAGGACCGTGCCGCGCTCTTCGGCCAGCGGTTCGTAGAGCTCGGCGGCGTCGGCGGCGATCTGGTTGAGATCTACCGGGGCGAAGTGGCTGCGACGCGCACTGTTTTCGATTTCAGAGATGCGCAGCAATGCCTTGAAGGTCAGCAGCAAACCTTTGGCGTCGCTCAGCGCGGCATCCACGCTGGCGGCGTAGTCGGTGGGCGTCATGTCGCGGCGTTGTGCACGCTCAAGGCCGGCGATCAGCCGGGTCAGCGGAGTACGCAGGTCGTGGGCGATGTCATCGCACACGCCTTTGACTTCGCTCATCAAGCGCTCCAGCTCATCGAGCATGCCGTTGACCACCAGCGCCAGGCGGTCGATGTCGTCGTTATTGCCCCGCACCGGCAGGCGGCCGCTCAGGTCGCCTTCGATAATGCCCTTGATCGAGCGGCTGACCTTGTCCAGGCGTCGATGCGCCAGGTAGCCCAGCCCCACCGCGCCCACCAGGCCGACCAGCAGCAGCAATAGGCCGCCAGAGATCAGCGCATTGATCAGCAGTTCGTCGAATTCGCGGATGTCGTGCACGTCCTGGGCCACCAGCAGCAGCTTGCCGTCCTCCAGGCGATGCACGATAAATCGCACGGGCCGGTGGTGCCCGTTGGCCCTGAGCCAGCGGAATTCCTGGGGTTTGTCCAAGGCCGTGTACGCCGGCAACTCACGAATTGCGCCGGCAATGAACTGCCCCTGAGCGTCGAACAGGCTGTGGGGCAGGCGGGCTTCGGTGTCCTGGGCGACGTGTTTGCGGATTTCATGCAGGCGCAGTTCGGGGTCCTGTGCGCTGCGGTTTTCCACTTGGCGATACAGCGCCGTATCCGCTTCGGTTTTCAGGTAGAACGCGGTCTGCCAGTAGATGTAGCCGAACAGTGCCAGGAACGAGCAACCGAACAGGCCGAGGAACAACAGCCCCGTACGAAAGCTGATGGTGCGCGGGATTTCACTCAGGCGTGCGAAGGACATAGCCGGCTCCCCGCACGGTATGGATCATCTGGCCTTCACCTTCGCCATCGATTTTGCGGCGCAGGCGGCCAATGTGCACTTCGATGACATTGGTGCGCTCGTCGTAGCTGTAGTTCCACACGGCCTCGAACAGCATGGTGCGGGTGATGACTTGGCCTGCGTTGCGCATCAGGTGTTCAAGCAGGGCGTATTCGCGGGGCACCAGGTCGATGGTGCGTTCACCACGGCGCACGGTGCGGCGCAGCAGGTCGACTTCCAGGTTGGCCACACGCAGGTGGGTTTCCTGCGCGGAGGTCAGCGGCTCGGAGCGGCGGCGGTTGAGCGCATCCAGGCGGGCGGTCAGTTCGATGAATTCGAAGGGTTTGGTCAGGTAGTCATCGCCACCGGCACGCAACCCCCGCACACGTTCATCCAGGGCGCTCAAGGCACTGAGGATCAGCACCGGGGTGGTGGTGCCCGCCGCGCGCAATGCGGTGAGCACGCCCAGGCCGTCAATGCCGCCGGGCAACATGCGGTCGAGCACGATCAGGTCAAACGGCTCGCTCAGGGCTTTGAGCAGGCCATCGCGGCCGTTCAGCGCCGTAGTCACGGTGAAGCCGTAATCGCTGAGGGCCAGTTCGATTTCGCGGGCGGTGGTTAAGTCGTCTTCGACGACCAGAACATGAGTCATGGCAAGAGAACCGGTCACGTCTTCAGGGCAGAGGTGGCATAGTGTGGCAAAGCCTGGGGCGGCGCCACGTTCCCGCCAGATAAATTAAAGTTTAGATTCGAGCTGGAGACGCAAACGTGCGCATTCTTGTGGTTGAAGATGACGAGCAGACCGCCACCTACCTGCTGCGCGGCTTGAGCGAGAGCGGGCATGTGGTGGATGTGGCCGCGGACGGCACCAGTGGTCTCGGCCTGGCGCTGGAGGGCATTCACGATGTGCTGATCGTCGACCGGCGCCTGCCGGGCCTGGACGGCATCGCCCTGGTCAAGGCGCTGCGCGCACGCCAGTCGTGGGTGCCGGTGTTGATGCTCAGCGCCCAGTCATCGACCCAGGACAAGGTCGAGGGCCTGCAAGCGGGTTGCGACGATTACCTGGCCAAGCCTTATGCGTTTGCCGAAGTATTGGCGAGAGTCGATGCGTTATTGCGCGGCCGTGAACAAGCGGGCAGAACCCTGCACGTCGGCGAGCTGCAACTCGACTGCTCCACCCGCACCGCCGTGCGCCAGGGGCGCAGCATTGCCCTGCAGCACCGCGAAGCCCTGTTGCTGGAAAAGCTCATGCGCCACAGCGGCCAGGTGGTGACCCGCGACATGTTGCTCGACAGTGCCTGGGACTACGACTTCGACCCCAACGACAACGTGATCGACAAACATATCCACCGTTTGCGGCGCAAATTGGACGAAGGCTTCGAGTACTCGCTGATCAAGACCATCCCCGGGGCCGGCTACAGCTTCCAGGCTCCTTAAACAAAAGTTTATCTACCGGCGAACGCCCTGGCAGGCACCTCTCGCTATCCTCGCCGCATTCTTTAGCGGGGGGCGGGTGCCCATGTCAGTTGCAAGAACCTCTTTATGGCTCGTCGGCCTGCTGCTCAGCGGTTGCTCGATGGTGCCGGATTATCAAACGCCGACCTTACCCCTGGCCTCGCAATGGGACGCCGGGCAATCGGCGCAGGCGGCGCAGGGTGGGCGCTGGTGGCGGGAATTCCACAGCGCCGAGCTGGACCAACTGATCGCCCGTGGCCTGGCTGCCAACTACACGCTCAAGGCGGCGGTCAGTCGTATCGATGAAGCCCGCGCTTCGTCTCAGGTGACGGGCGCGGCGCAATATCCGATGCTGAACCTGGGCGGCAATTTCCAACGCCAGAACAACTACGGCACCACTCCAAAGCGCAGCGTATTTGCCGAAGCCACCTATGAGTTGGACTTCTGGGGCAAACAGCGCGCAGCGGCAGACTCGGCTGACGCACTGGCCAAGGCCACGGTGTTTGATGCCGGCACCTTGCGCATGAGCTTGAGCGCGAGCATCGCCGACAGTTATTTCCAGGTGTTGTCCCTGCAAGAGCGCCTGCGCCTGGCCCAGTCCATCGCCGACGACGCACGCCAGGTGCTCGACCTGGTGGAAGTGCAAGCCCACCAGGGCGCCGTGTCCAACCTTGAAGTGGCCCAGCAGCGCAACGCCATGCAAACCTTCGAAGCGGCCATGCCGCCGCTGCGCCAACAGCGCGACCAGGCGTTGTATCAGTTGGCGGTGCTGGTGGGTGCGCCGCCCGAGGGCTTCCATTTGCAAGGGGAAGGGCTCAAGGGCCTGCAAGTACCGCAGCCGGCCACGGGCCTGCCGATTGGCCTGCTGCGCCAGCGCCCGGATATTCAGGCCGCCGAAGCGCGGCTGGTGTCGGCCAACTTCGACGTGGGCGTGGCTCGTGCCGCATTTCTACCCAACCTGTCCCTGGACCTGCTGGGCGGTATCGACACCCTTGCCGGCGGGCAAATCTGGAGCGCCGTCGGTACCCTCAGCCAGCCGCTGTTCCAGGGCGGTCAACTCAAGGGCCAACTGCATTTCGATCAAGCCCATGTGCAGGAGCTGACTGCCAGCTACCGCGAATCAATCATCGAGGCCCTGCAAGACGTCGAGACCCAACTGAGCGCCGCCCGTGAGCTGGACAAGAGCTACACGCTCAATCAGGCCGCCGTCGATTCGGCCCGCGAAGCCGCGCGCCTGGCCCAGGTGCGCTACCGCTTGGGCTCCACCGATTTCCAGACGCTGTTGATCGTCGAACGCACTCAATACCAGGCCGAAGACAGTCTGCTTCAGGTGCGCCTGCAGCATTTGCAGGCCGCCGTCGGCTTGTTTCGCGCGTTGGGTGGGGATTTTTCCGCCGCCAGCCTTGCTTCCCTATCTCCCGTACAGGTGGCTCAGCCATGAGTGTCTTGAATTCCCGTCGTCGCCTGGCTCTGGGCGCCTTGATCGTGCTGTCGCTGGCCGCCGTGGCCGGCGGCGTTCAATGGGTCCGTCGCGCCCACGGCGCACCGCAGCCGGTAGAGGCGGGTGCCGTGCCGGTGCGGCTGTCCGCGGTCAGCCGTCAGGACTTACCGATCTGGGTCAGCGCCATCGGCAATGTGCAGGCGCTCAACAGTGTCAACGTGCGGGTGCGGGTCGACGGCGAGTTGCAAAAGATTTTGTTCAACGAAGGCCAGATGGTCAGCGCCGGTAGCCTGCTCGCGGTGATCGACCCGCGGGTGTATCAGGCGCAAGTCGCCCAGGCCCAGGCACTGGTGGCCAAGGATCAGGCGCAACTGGCCAACTTGCGGGTCGACCTCGACCGGGCCAGTAAATTGGCCGCCGCCAAGGCCGGGCCGACCCAGGATGTGGACACCTTCCGCGCCCAACTCGCTGCGCAACAGGCCACGGTGCAGGCCGATCAGGCCGCGCTGGACAGCGCGCGCCTGCAACTGGAGTTCACCCAGGTCAAGGCGCCGTTCACCGGGCGTACCGGCCAGCGCCTGCTGGATGTCGGCGCCATTGCCCACGGTGCCGAAGCCACGGGGTTGGTGACCATCACCCAGATGAACCCGATTTCGGTGGCGTTTGCCGTGTCCCAGGATGACCTCGCCGAGATTCTTGAAGAAAACGCCAAGGGCGCATTGAAGGTGGTGGCGATGACCCGCGATGGCCGCCAGGCGATTGCCGAGGGCCGCTTGAGCTTTATCGACAGCCAGGTGGCGGCCGCCAGCGGTCAGGTGCAGCTCAAGGCGCAATTCGACAACGCTGCCGGCAAGCTGTGGCCGGGTGAACTGGTCAGCGCACGCTTGCTGGTGCAAACCCGCCAGGACGTGACCGTGGTGCCCGCCGAGGCCGTGCAGTTCGGCCGCCAAGGCAACTTTGTGTACGTGGTCGGCGACGATCAACGTGTGCAACCTCGGCCGGTCGACGCCGGCACTGTGGTCGACGGCAAACAGTGGATTCGTCAAGGCTTGAACGCCGGCGAAACCGTGGTGGTCCAGGGTCAATCCCGTGTCGCCCCGGGGGTCAAGGTAATGCCCGCCGACACCGACACCGCCGCGCTGGCGGAGACTAAACCATGAAGGGCCTTGCGGGTTTGATTCAACGCCGCGTCGGTCTCAGCCTGTTGGCGGTGGGCGTGATGCTGCTGGGCGCGTTTGCCTATTTCCAGTTGCCGGTGGCACCGTTGCCCACCGTGGATTTCCCGACGATTCAGGTCACCGCCAAACTTTCCGGTGCCAGCGCCGAAACCATGGCCTCATCGGTGGCTACTCCGTTGGAGCGGGCGTTTGCCGCCGTGCCGCAAGTCACCTCGATGACCTCGTCGAGCGCTGCCGGCAAGACTCAGATCGTCCTGCAGTTCGACCTCAGCCGTGACATCGACGGCGCGGCCCAGGACGTGCAGACCGCGATCAATACCGCGACGCCGAACCTGCCCAAGACCATGTCCAGCGCGCCGACCTTCAACAAGGTCAACCCGGCCGAAGGCACCGTGCTGTCCCTGGCGGTCACGTCACCCACTCGCACCTTGCCGGAGCTGGACCGCTACGCCGACAACTACATCGCCCAGCGCCTGTCGCAAATGCCCGGCGTGGGCCTGGTGGATTTTCACGGCGAACAGAAACCCGCCGTGCGCGTGCAGATCGACCCGGATGCGCTGGCCGCCCGTGACCTGACGCTGGAGGACGTGCGCAGCGTGATCGGGGTCAGCACCCTCGACCAGCCCAAGGGCAGCCTCGACGGGCCCAGTCGCTCCATCACCCTCGGCGCCACCGACCAGTTGCTCGACCCGCAGCATTACCGTGACCAGGTCATCGCTTATAAAAATGGCATGCCGATCAAGCTCGGCGACCTCGGCCGCGTAATCGCCGGGGCCGAGGACACCCAGCAGGCCGCGCAACTGGGGCGCGAGCCGACGGTGATCGTTGATATTCACAAGCAACCGGGCTTCAACCTGCTGTCCACCATCGCCACGCTCAAGGCCAAGTTGCCGGAACTCACCGCCTCGTTGCCGCGCGATGTGCAGGTGCAAGTGGTCGGCGACCGTACGCAAACCATCGAAGCCTCGGTCAATGACATGCAATTCACCTTGCTGTTGTCTATTGCGCTGGTGGTTGTGGTGATCTTTATCTTCTTGCGCAAGGCCACGGCCACGTTGATCCCGAGCCTGACCATCCCGCTGTCGCTGCTGGCCACTTTCGGCGTGATGTACCTGCTGGGCTACAGCCTCGATAACCTGTCGATCATGGGCCTGGCGATTGCCGTGGGCTTCGTGGTGGACGATGCCATTGTGGTGATGGAAAACATCGTGCGTCACCTGGAGATGGGCAAGTCTCGCTTGCAGTCGGCGGTGGATGGCTTGCGCGAAGTGGCGTTCACCATTGTGTCGATGACGGTTTCGTTGATTGCAGTGTTCCTGCCGATTTTGTTGATGTCAGGGATTGTCGGGCGCCTGATGCGTGAGTTTGCGGTGACGGTCAGCGTGGCGATCATCATGTCTTGCATCGTTTCGCTGAGCATTACGCCGATGCTCTGTGCCTGGCTGCTCAAACCTCACGCCGAGCAGGAAGAGGGGCGCTTCGCCCAGGCCTGCGAACGTGCCTTCACGCGCTTGCACAATGGCTACCGGCGCAGCCTGGACTGGGTGCTGGACAACCAGCGCATCACCCTGGCGGTGGCGATCATCACCTTTGCCGCGACGGCGGCGCTGTATGTGGGCATCCCAAAGGGCTTCTTCCCGCAGCAGGACAACGGCCTGATCCAGGGCGTGGCGGAAGCCGCGCCGAATATCTCGCCGGTGGCTATGCGTGCCCAGGTCAACCGTGTCGCCGAAGTCATCGGCCAAGACCCGGCGGTGGCACGCGTGTATTTCTGGATCGGCCCCAACCCGACCGTCAGCCAGGGTAAGGTGATGATCAACCTCAAGCCCTTCAGCGAGCGCACCGCCAGTGCCGGTGAAGTGATCCGCCGCCTGCAACCGGCGCTGGATCGCCTGGACGGTGTGAAGGTGTTCATGCAGGCCAACCAGGACATCCAGATCGGCGGCCGTGCCAGCAAGACCCAATACCAATACACCCTGCAAGACCCGGACAGTGTCGAACTGGACCACTGGAGTGGCGTGCTGCTGGCCAAGCTCAAGTCCTTGCCGCAACTGCAGCATGTGACCTCCGACCAGCAGCAGGCCATCGCCCAATCGACCCTGGTGATCGACCGCCCGACTGCCGCGCGTCTGGGCGTGACGGTGCAGGCGATTGACGACGTACTGTACGACGCCTTCGGCCAGCGTCAGGTCGCAACGATGTTCACCCAGCTGGACCAGAACCATGTGATCCTCGAACTCGACCCGAGCTGGCAAACCTCCACCGCCACGCTGGAACATCTGTTCGTGCGCGCCAGTTCCGGCGCTCGGGTGCCGCTCAACCTGCTGGCGAGCGTGCAGACTGAGCAGGTACCGATCATCATCAACCACCAGGGCGTGTTCCCGGCGATCACCTTGTCGTTCGACCTGGCGCCTGGCCAAGCGCTGAGCAACGCCGTGGATGCGATCAACCAGGCGAGCCTGGCGGTGGCGATGCCGGACACGGTGGTGGGCAGTTTCCAGGGCACCGCCCAGGCCTTCCAGGATTCGCTGAAGTCGCAGCCGTGGCTGATCCTGGCGGCAATACTCACGGTGTATATCGTGCTAGGTGTGCTCTACGAGAATGCGATTCACCCGCTGACGATTATTTCGACCTTGCCGTCTGCCGGGTTCGGCGCGTTGCTGGCGTTGATGCTGTGTGGCCAGGATCTGTCGGTGCTGGGTATGATCGGCATCATCCTGCTGATCGGTATCGTCAAGAAAAACGCGATCATGATCGTCGACTTCACCTTGCAGGCCCAGCAACAGGGCCTGTCGCCCCGCGAGGCGGTGCGCGAAGGCTGTCTGCTGCGCCTGCGGCCGATCCTGATGACCTCGTTGGCCGCACTGCTGGGGGCGGTGCCGCTGGCGTTCGGGCATGGGGCCGGCGCTGAATTGCGCCAGCCGCTGGGCATCGCGATTGTCGGCGGGCTGGCGGTTTCGCAGGTTCTTACACTCTATACCACCCCGGTGGTCTATCTTTGGTTCGAGCGTCGGCGGCGCAAGGCATTGCCCGACGCCTCCGGTAGCGCAGTGTGAACGTGGCAGCGGAAACTCGTATGGGTATGGATTTCAGGCAAAGCCTGACGAAGCGGATTGTGGTGGTGTTTGCGTTGATGAGTGCCTTCGTGGCGGGCGTATTTGCGGCCGGCATTGTGGCGACTGTGCATGTGGTCGAGCACAAACTCACCAGTGCCGACCTGGGGGGCGGTTTGAACCGCCTGTTGCGCCAGGATGATGTGGGTACCTGGAGCCACCGCCCGGAAAAAGACACGTTGTTTTTTGCCCAGGGCGGTTCGGGCGATATGGCCCTCGATCCGGCGCTGGCCACACTGGCGCCGGGGTTCCAGGAAATCGAGTATCAAGGGCAGTCTTACTACGCGGTGTCCCAGGTGGTGGACGGTCGCCAATACGTGTTGCTGCGCAACCAGGAAAGCTTCGAGCAACGTGAACGCGTACTGTTCGGTGCTGTGGCGGTAGGGTTTGTGCTGAGCATTCTATTGGCGATACTGCTGGGCCGTTTGTTGGCGCGCCGGGTCATGGCGCCGGTGATCCGCCTGGCGCGGCAAGTGCGCCATCGAGACCAGTTGCTGGATATGGCGCCTCCACTGCATTTGGATTACGCCGTGGATGAGGTGGGGGAGTTGGCCCTGTCCTTCGATAAGACCCTGGGTCGGCTGCGCGACGCGTTGAGCCGGGAAAAACTCTTCACCAGTGACGTCAGCCACGAATTGCGCACGCCGTTGATGGTATTGGCCAGCTCTTGTGAACTGTTACTCAGCGACCCGTCCCTGGATCAGCGCTCGGCGGCGCAGGTCGGCCGTATTGCCCGGGCCAGCGATGAAATGCGCCAACTGGTGGACACTTTTCTCATGCTGGCACGCGCTTCGAGTGCCCGGGACAATGGCGTGCAGGCCACCTTGAAAGACGTGGCGGACGGGTTGGTCGAGATCTGGGGGCGGATGATTCGCGAAAAAGGTTTGACGTTCATCTATGACAGCGATAACGCCTCGCCGCAGTTGTACAACCTGACGTTCTTGCAGTCGGTCATGGGCAACCTGCTGCGCAATGCCTGGCATTACACCGATCACGGGTTTATCCGCCTGACCCTGAATGAGCATGGCTTCAGTGTGGAAGACAGTGGCATCGGTATTCCCGATGACAAGCGCGCAGCGATGTTCCTGCCGTTCGTACGCGGCGAGCAAAGTCGTGGCGAAGGGTTGGGCCTGGGCCTGTCGCTGGTGCAGCGGATTTGCAGCGTTCAGCAATGGCGGGTCGAGCTGACTGCCAGGGAGCCGAATGGGTGTTGTTTCACCGTGGGGTTGTAGTGAGCGGGTTTGCC
Organism: Pseudomonas sp. MWU13-2517; assembly: GCF_023242545.1. NCBI lineage: Bacteria > Pseudomonadati > Pseudomonadota > Gammaproteobacteria > Pseudomonadales > Pseudomonadaceae > Pseudomonas > Pseudomonas sp. MWU13-2517. Next base: position 29,004 of record NZ_JALMFA010000011.1, read on the forward strand.
CGCGCTGGAGGCAAGCCCGCTCGCTGCAAGTTTGCGGTCAGCGCATGTGCAGGATGATCGGGCTGCTGCTCGCAGGATCGGTATGACCGCGCAACTTACTCACCGCTGCGGCATCGACGGCACCGCCATGATTGCCCCAGGTACTGCGCACGTAAGTCAGCACCTCGGCGATTTCCGCGTCCGACAACTGCTCACGAAATGCCGGCATGCGGTAAGCGTCCGGCAAGCCGGCAGCTACCACCCGTTGTGAGCCGTTGAGGGTGATGTTGATCGCTGAGGCACTTTCCGAGGCCAATGCCGACGTGGCACCGGCCAGGGGCGGCATCCACTCGGGCTGGCCTTTGCCGTCCGGGCCATGGCAGGACGCGCAGCGGGTGGCGTAGGTATGGGCGCCGGGGCGGGTGTCGACGGAGGCGTTCTGGTATTGCCAAGGCGTGCCATCGCGCTGCGGGTCGCCGGGCAGTGACTTGAGGTAATGGGCGATGGCGGCCAGGTCCTCGTCGTTCATGAACTGGGTGGAGTTGTTGAACGCCTCGGTCATCGAGCCATACACCACGGCATGCCGGTTGCGGCCGGTCTTGAGGAACTGCACGATCTCAGGCTCGCTCCAGCGGCCCAGCCCGGTGTTGGGGTCCTGGCGCAGGCTGGGGGCATACCAGCCGTCGAGCAGGGCGCCGGCAAGGAACGGTGTGCCCGACTCGTCCAGGGCTTTTTCGTTGAAGGCCAGGCCACGTGGCGTGTGGCAACTGCCGCAGTGGCCGGGCCCCTGGACTATATAGGCGCCGCGATTCCATTGCGCATCCTGGCCTTGTTTGGCCGCATAGGGCGTGCTGGGGGCAAACAGGCCGTTCCATAAGGCGATGGGCCAGCGCATATTCAGCGGCCAGGGAATATCACTGGGGATGTTGGGTTGGTTGGCGGGCTGCACGCCTTTCATGAAAAACGCGTACAGCGCACGGATGTCGTCGTCGCTGAGCTTCACATAGGACGGGTAGGGCATGGCCGGGTAGAGCCGTCGCCCACCGGGCGCCACGCCGTGGCGTACCGCGCGGTCAAAGTCGGCAAGGGTGTAGGCACCGATGCCGGCACTCTTGTCAGGCGTGATGTTGGTGGCATGGATCGCGCCCAGCGGCGTGGCCATTTCCAGGCCCCCGGCGAACGGCGCCTTGCCCGGCAGGCTGTGGCAGGCCACGCAGTCGCTGACGCGGGCGACATACTCGCCGCGACTGACCAGGGCGGGGTCGAAGGTTTGGGCCTGCTCGAAAGGCGTGGCGGGCTGGCGCGTGACATACCAGGCCAGTGCGCCGGCTGCGACCAGGCCGGCCAGCACCAGCCAGCCTGCGGTTCTTGCGAATCGTGGGTTGTTCATGGGTGGTTCCTGTCGGTTAGGCGAACGTGTATCGGCTCAACGGCAGACTGCGGATGCGTTGGCCGGTCAGTTGCGCCACCGCATTGGCCACGGCCGGCGCCACGGCAGGCAACGGCGGCTCGCCGATACCGCCCATTTTCTCGCCACTCTCGACAATCTTCACATGCACCTGCGCCATGCGCGAAGGCGGCAGGATCGGATACAGGTCGTAATTGCGCGCCCGGGGTTTACCGTCTACCCACACCGACTCCTCCAGCAAGGTTTGCGACAAGCCCAGCGCTACGGCGCCACTGACCTGAGCCTGGACAATCGCCGGGTTGACGATGCTGCCTGGGTCGATCGCTTCCCAGATGTGATGCACCTTGACCTGACCTTGCTCAATCGACACCTCGGCGACCACCGCCGCGTGGGAACCGAACGGGGAGGCCATGGCGATACCGCGGGCACGCTTGCTGCCGTCTTCTGCGGTATAGGGCCCGCGCTTCCAGCCGCCTGACAGCTCCGCCGCCGCTTGCAGCAGGGTGGTCAGCCGTGGGTTGTCGCGCAACAGATGCAGGCGCAGCTCGTATGGGTCGTGGCCGCCTTTGTCGGCCAGTTCGTCAAGGAACGCTTCGTAGAAGAAGTCGTTGAGCGAATTGCCCACCGAACGCCAGTAGCCGAGCATGGGCGCGCCTTTGACGTAGATTTGTGCAATGCGTTTATTCGGGATCGCATAGGCCTTGCCCGACAACCCTTCAAGGGCGGTGGGGTCGATTTTATCGCCCTGTTTGCCGGCGAGGGCTTCGGTCGGGCCTTCGGTGGCGCTGACCGCCTCGATGGCGACCGGCAGGCCCTTGTCGTCCAGCGCCGCGCGGAACTTGACCACAGCAACCGGGCGCAGCACATCGCGCAGGAACTCTTCCTCACGGCTCCAGATCAGTTTGACCGGGCGACCGACCGCCTGGGCCAAGGCAATGGCCTGCGGGTACGGGTTGGCCGAGTCATACAGGAAGTGCCGGCCGAAGAAACCGCCCAGCAGCGGCGAGTGCAGGGTGATTTTTGCGGGGTCGAGTCCGGTACGCTTGGCGATGTCGGCGCGGAACATGTCCGGCGCCTGGTTGGGCAGCCATACCTCCAGCGTGCCATCGGGGTTGAAGCGTGCCAGGGCCGACGGCGGCTCCAGTTGGGCATGGTTCAGGTATTGGTTGTGGTAGGTGGCCTCGACCTTGGTTTTGGCATTCGCCAGCGCGCCGGCCACATCGCCTTGCTTTTCGTCGTCACGGACCGGCCCCTGCTGGGCGGCGAGGAAGTCGCGGTGCTTGTCGGTGGAAAAGTCCGCAGGCATCACCCGCAGCTTCGAGTCGGCCGGGGCTTCCAGCCATTCAACCTGGATGGCCTCGACGGCACGCTTGGCATGCCACCAACGCTCGGCAACCACGGCGACTGCGCCGGGCAGTTGATGGACCGAGTGCACACCCTTCATGGCCTCGACCTGCGCCTGGTTGCGCAGGCTGCCCACGGTCATGCCCAGGCGCGGCGCGTGCTGCACCGCGGCGTGGAGCATGTTGTCGACTTTGAGGTCGATACTGTAGAGCGCCTTGCCGGTGGATTTATCGTAGGCATCCAGGCGTTTCACCGGCTTGCCAATCCAGCGGAACTGGCTCGGGTCACGCAGGGTGATGGTTGCCGGGTCGGGCACCGGCATGTCCAGGGCGCGAGCGGCCAACTCGCCATAACCCAGCGAGCGGCCGGAGGCGGTATGCACCACGCGGCCGGGTTGGGTGGTCAGTTGGGCCACCGGCACGCCGAGCTGCTCGGCACCGGCCTGCAACAACATGGCGCGGGCCAGGGCGCCGAGGCGGCGCATGGTCGGGTAGCTCATGCGTACCGACATGCTACCGCCGGTGATGCGCATACCGTTTTCCATCACCACATAGGCTTCGCCGGGCGGGGCGGCGTCAACCACGAAATGAGCGGGGTCGACATCAAGCTCTTCACCGACAATCTGCGCCATGGCGGTATGGGTGCCTTGCCCGCCTTCCATAAACGGGCTGCGCAGATGAACGCTGCCGTCCGGGCGGATTTCCAGGAACGCCGGCACCTGGGTGCCGCGCTCTGCCGGGTTGGCGGTGGCGGCCAGTACCCTGGGCGCGCCCAGCGGCAGGCCAAAGCCAATCACCAGCGCGCCCACGGCGGTACTGGTGAGGAAGCGCCGGCGGGACAGGTTGACCGGGGCGCCCAGAGCCAGGTCGAGGCTTTCGTCGGACGTATTCATCAGACGACCTCCTTCGCCAGGTCATGCATGGCGGCATGGATGGCGTTGTAGGTGCCGCAGCGACACAGGTTGATCATCGCCGCGTCGATCTGCGCCTCCGTAGGGGCGGGCGTGTGCTTGAGCAGCGCCGTGGCGGCCATCACCTGCCCGGACTGGCAATAACCGCATTGCGCCACCTGGTGTTCGACCCAGGCCGCAACCACGCGCTTGCCCACGTCATCGGCTTCGACGGCCTCGATAGTGGTGACCTCACGGCCAACCACTGCGGCCACCGGGGTGACGCATGAGCGCACGACATTACCGTCCACCAGCACGGAGCAGGCGCCGCACTGAGCCAGGCCGCAACCGTACTTGGTGCCCGTCATCCCCAGGTCATCGCGGATAACCCACAATAAGGGCGTGTCGGCGTCGGCCTCGACTTGATAGGCCTTTTGGTTGATACGTAATTCCATGGCTCACTCACCTGCTGATCAACGGTAGGTGCGGCCTTGTTTTAATAGGTCTTGCGCTGGCCGCTCATTGTCGAACTCTAGACTACGGCGCAAGCGCAAACTATCCGCCAGTCGGTAAAATCAGAGGATCAGGCAAGTATTCAAGAGAATTGAGCTAACGCGGGAAGCGGCGAGGGCGCTGTTTCGGCGGCTGTGGTTTACCCAACGAAACGGAACCCGGCCGATAACCTGCTCTTCAGATAGCCAACCAATGTACTCACCGACTTGGGTACATGAGGCGAATAAGGGCGAATCAGGTAGATCTCGTCGGCAAATACCCCTTTGAGTGTCCAGCCCTTGAGCACCTGTACCAGCGTGCCGTTGGCCAACGCGGCATGGGCGCTGAAGTCCGGGAGCAGGGCGATGCCCAGATGGTTGAGCGCCGAGTCGCGCAAGGCTTCGCTGTTGTTGGTGGCAAAGCTGCCGGCGATGGGCACCGTGAGGCGTTCGGCGTTGCGTTCGAAGGTCCAGGCCGGTTGGTCGGACCCGCGCGGGTAGAACAGGCAGTTGTGCGCAGTAAGGTCGCCGGGTTCGCGCGGCTCGCCGTGGCGTTGCAGATAGTCGCGAGTGGCCACCAGCACCGACGTGGTGTCGCACAGCTTCCAGGCCACATGGGTTTCCGGCACCTGGAAGCCATGGCGCACGGCCAGGTCGTAGCCTTCGGCCGCCAGCGAACTTAACGCATCGGACACATCCAACTGAATGCGCACCTGCGGGTAGAGCTGCAAAAACGCCGACAGATGCGGCACCAACTGTTGCCGGGCAAACGCCACCGGCGCGGTGAGGCGCACCAGGCCGCGAATCTCCCCGGCCGAGTCGCGCACCGAGGAGAAACTGCGGGCGATATGGGCATAGGCGCTGCGCACTTCCCGGGTCAACGACTGCCCCGCATCGGTCAGCCGTACGCTGCGTGTGGTGCGGGTGACCAGCCGGGTGCCGGTGGCTTTCTCCAGGTCTGAGATGCGCTGGCTGACCGCGGATTTACTCACGCCCAGGCGCGTCGCGGCGGCGGTGTAGGTGCCTTGTTCCTCCAGCACCGAAAGCCAGTGGATATGCGTCCACAGCCCCTCGATCTCGGCTTTTTCCATGGTTCTATTGTTCGCTTGGATGGACAATAAGTTCTGGATTCTGCTCTGGTTCGGAACAAAGCGAAAGCCTATCGTGGTTTCCATTGCCACCGACCTGGGAACCCCCCTGCCATGACCACCACCATTGAGCACTACATCAACGACCAGCGCGTGTCCCGCGATGATCGCTATCAGGACGTCTACAACCCGGCCACCGGCGAAAAGACCGGCCGCGTCGCCCTGGCCAGGCGCCAGACCGTGGCCGAAGCCGTCGCGGCCGCCCAGGCGGCGTTCGCCGGTTGGGCCGATACGCCACCGATCCGCCGTGCCCGCGTGCTGTTCGAGTACCTGCACCTGCTGCGTGAGCGCAAAGACGACCTGGCGCGCATCATTGTCGCCGAGCATGGCAAGGTCTTCACCGATGCCCAGGGCGAAGTCGACCGTGGCATCGACATCCTCGAGTTTGCCTGCGGTATTCCCAACCTGCTCAAGGGCGAGCATTCCGACCAGGTGTCCCGTGGGATGGACAACTGGACGATGCGCCAGCCCCTGGGCGTGGTCGCTGGTGTCACACCGTTCAACTTCCCGGTGATGGTGCCCATGTGGATGTACCCGATCGCCATCGCGGCGGGCAACACCTTCATCCTCAAGCCGAGCCCGACCGACCCGAGCGCCTCGCTGTTCATGGCCGAGCTGCTGCGCGAAGCCGGCCTGCCCAAAGGGGTGTTCAACGTGGTGCAGGGTGACAAGGAATCGGTGGATGCATTGATCGAACACCCGGACGTCAAGGCCGTGAGCTTCGTCGGCTCCACACCGATTGCCCAATACATTTACGAAACCGGTGCGCGTAACGGTAAGCGCGTGCAAGGCCTGGGCGGCGCGAAAAACCATATGGTGGTGATGCCCGACGCGGATATCGAGAAAACCGTCGATGCGCTGATGGGCGCCGCCTACGGCAGTGCCGGCGAGCGTTGCATGGCGATCTCGGTGGCGGTGCTGGTGGGCGATGTGGGCGACAAGGTCATCGCCGCCTTGAGCGAACGGGCCAGGCAACTGCGCATCACCGATGGCCGGGACCTGAAAGCCGAAATGGGCCCGATCGTGTCTCGTGCCGCATTGGAACGCATCAGTGGCTATATCGAACAAGGCGTGCAAGCCGGTGCGCAATTGCTGCTCGACGGGCGTGGCTACGTGCCGTCCGAAGCCGGCCTGGAAAACGGCTTCTGGCTCGGCGCCACGCTGTTCGACCACGTGACCACAGACATGAGCATCTACCGCGAAGAAATCTTCGGCCCGGTGCTGGCCTGCGTGCGCGTGAATGACTTCGCCGAGGCTATCCAGTTGGTCAACGCGCATGAATTCGGCAACGGCGTGAGCTGCTTTACCCGCGACGGCAACATTGCCCGTGAATTTGCCCGGCGGATTGAAGTGGGCATGGTCGGCATCAACGTGCCGATCCCGGTGCCGATGGCGTGGCACGGGTTTGGTGGCTGGAAGAAGAGCCTGTTCGGCGACATGCATGCGTATGGCACCGAGGGCGTGCGCTTCTACACCAAGCAGAAATCGATCATGCAGCGCTGGTCGGAGAGCATCGAGCAGGGTGCGGAGTTCGCGATGCCGGTGTCCAGATAACACGAGGCAAGTGAGGGAGGGCGCCTGCACCCTCCCACATTTTTTGACCGTGCAAGGGTTGACGGCTGGGTGAATGCTGAATACTGTATATAAACACAGTGTTTAAGCGCTGACCGACCAACACCGGCAACTTCAGCCATGCCAAACACTGTGTGCAAGTTAACGGATTAACTTGATGCACAGGCCCGTCTTATCGGGCCGTATTTATTGATAGAGAGGGAACTCATGTCGTACCCAGAAAGCAAACTTACCGGGTTGACCGGTTTCGCCCAAGCGGCAAAAGTGACCGGCGGGTGGTCCGGCCCGGTGGTCAGTATCACTACCCTGGATCAACTCAAGGCCAATATTGGCGACACTACCCCGCGGGTACTGGTGATCAACGGCAATATTTCGGCATCAAGCCTTACCAAAGTAAACATGGGCGCCAACAAAACCCTGATCGGCTCGTTCCAGAACCGCACTCTGGAGAATATTCACCTGCGTGCAACCGCGCAGTCGCAGAACATCATTCTGCAGAATATTATCTTCAAGCATTCGGCGAGTATTAAGGCCAATGATGACATCCAGGTCTACCTGAACTACGGCAGCAAGTACTGGATCGACCATTGCTCTTTCGTCGGGCACAGCTGGTCCACCACTGACGGCAGTGAGGACAAACTGCTGTATATCGGTGAAAAGGCCGATTATGCCACCATCAGCAACTGCTTCTTTGGCAGCCACAAGTACGGCCTGATCTTCGGCCATCCGGCGGATGACAACAAGGCGGAGTTCAACGGTTATCCGCATCTGACACTGTGCCATAACCGCTTCGAGAATATGGAAGTACGTGCGCCCGGCCTGATGCGCTACGGTTATTTTCATGTGTATAACAACTACATCAATAACTTTCACCTCGGTTTCACCCTCGCGCAGAACGCCAACATCCTTTCCGAAAGTAATTACTTTGGCGAAGGCAGCCAAAATAAAGGCATGTTGGATGACAAAGGCACCGGCACTTTCACGGACACAGGCAGTGTGCCTGCAATCACCAACCAGAAGTCGCCCAAGGCACAATGGACAGCAACTTCCAACTACGCCTATACCTTGAAGACGGCCGCACAAGCCAAAGACTTCACGCAGAAGAATGCCGGTGCGCAGTCTGTGGCCTTGGTCTTTGGTAGTTGATTAGCTAGCTTTCTAGTTGGTCAGGCTGTATTGAAGGTGCCATTGTTTTTATATCAAGGATATAAATACAGTGATGGCGTTTCTAATCTAAATAATTCTTCATGTTGTGATAGAAAGGTTTCCATGTTAAACCTTGTATCGCATTTGCGGAGTTAACTATCTACTGCTCTTTCAGTCATCATTAAGTTGCTGGCTGTCAGGAGCTATTTAATCTTCGCTTGCCACTTAAGCGTTAGCAAAAGGACATCATCATGAAACATGCGAATCACACACCCACTCGCTGGACACGGGCCGATGCGCTGAAAGTTAATGAGAATGACCCGACGACTACACAGCCGTTAGTGAGTCCCGACTTTCCTGTCATGAGTGACACGGTCTTTATCTGGGACACCATGCCCTTGCGTGAGCTGGATGGCACGGTGGTATCGGTCAACGGCTGGTCCGTGATCTTCACCCTGACCGCCGACCGTCGTCCCCATGATCCGCAATTCATCAACGCCGATGGCCGCTACGACATCAAGCGCGACTGGGAAGACCGCCACGGCCATGCACGTATCTGCTACTGGTATTCGCGCACCGGTAAGGACTGGATCTTCGGCGGTCGCGTCATGGCCGAAGGCGTTTCGCCCACCACGCGTGAATGGGCGGGCACGCCGATCCTGTTGAACAACAACGGTGACATCGACCTGTACTACACCTGCGTCACCCCAGGCGCCACGATTGCCAAGGTCAGGGGCCGGGTCGTCACATCCGACACCGGCGTCACCCTGCAGGGCTTTGATCAGGTCAAAGCGTTGTTCGAGGCCGACGGCACCTATTACCAGACCGAAGCGCAGAACGCGACTTGGAACTTTCGCGACCCGAGCCCCTTTATCGATCCCAAAGATGGCAAGTTGTACATGGTGTTTGAAGGCAACGTTGCCGGCGAGCGCGGTACTCACGAGGTGGGGCCGCACGAGCTGGGCCTGGTGCCACCGGGGCACGAGGACGTGGGCGGTGCCCGCTACCAGGTCGGTTGCATCGGCATCGCCGTCGCCAAGGACCTCAACGGTGACGAATGGGAAATCCTGCCGCCGCTGGTCACTGCCGTGGGGGTCAACGACCAGACCGAGCGTCCGCACTATGTGTTCCAGGACAACCGGTATTACCTGTTCACCATCAGCCACAAATTCACCTACGCGGACGGCGTGACCGGCCCGGATGGCGTCTATGGGTTTGTCAGCGACCACCTGTTTGGCCCCTATACACCGATGAATGCTTCCGGCCTGGTGCTCGGCAATCCGCCTTCGCAGCCATTCCAGACGTATTCCCACTGCGTAATGCCCAACGGGCTGGTGACGTCGTTTATCGACAGCGTGCCCACCCACGGCGATGACTACCGCATCGGTGGCACCGAAGCGCCTACGGTGCGGATTGTGTTGAAGGGCGATCGCTCGTTTGTGCAGGAGGCTTACGACTACGGTTACATCCCGGCGATGCGTGATGTTGTGTTGAGTCAGTAACGGTCGGGAAAGCCACTCTCAGGAGAAATGCCAGTCAGTAAGGAGGAGCATAGTCACTGTGGCGAGGGAGCTTGCTCCCGCGGGGTCGCGAAGCGGCCCCAGCTTTGGGCTTGAAAAGATTGGGCCTGCTACGCAGTCCAACGGGAGCAAGCTCCCTCGCCACAAGTTACTCGTTGTCCGCTCTATCGCTTAACTTTCTGGAAAGCCACTCTCAGGAGAAATGCCAGTCAGTCAGGAGGAGCATAGTCACTGTGGCGAGGGAGCTTGCTCCCGCTGGGTCGCGAAGCGGCTCCAGCGTTGGGCTTGAAAAGACTGGGCCTGCTGCGCAGTCCAACGGGAGCAAGCTCCCTCGCCACAGGTTACTCGTTGTCCGCTCTATCGTTTAACTGTCTGGAAAGCCACTCTCAGGAGAAATGCCAGTCAGTTAAGGAGGAGCATAGTCACTGTGGTGAGGGCGCTTGCTCCCGCTGGGTCGCGAAGCGGCCCCAGCTTTGGGCTTGAAAAGACTGGGCCTGCTGCGCAGTCCAACGGGAGCAAGCTCCCTCGCCACAGGTAAGCTCCTTCGCCACGGGTTACTCGTTGTCCGCTCTATCGCTTAACTGACTGGCATCAGTGGCTCCCACATTGATCTATGAAATGTCCAGCCCGCGCTCTTCCAGCAGTCTTACGAAGCTGTTCAAACTCTGCGACACCGTGCCCCTGCGCCAGATCAACCACGTGTGCAAAATGCGGAAGTTGTCCGCCAATGGCCACACACTCACCGCCGCAGACCCCGGCATGCTTTCCAGCATGCTGCGCGGCATCAATGCCAGGCCGGCCCCGGCGCTCACGCAAGCGAGCATGCCGTGGTAAGACTCGATCTCGAAGATCTTGCCCGGCACCGCGCCATCCTGGGAGAACCAGCGCTCGAAGTGGTGCCGGTAGGAGCAGTTCGAGCGAAACGTGTAGATGCTCTCCCCGTTCACATCCCGCCCCCGGTTGATCGGCGCGTGATGCAGCGGCGCAATCACCACCATCTCCTCCTCGAACACCGGCACGCCTTCCAGCGTGGCGTGCAATACCGGCCCGTCGACAAATGCCGCGGTCAGCCGGCCCGACAACACTCCCTCGATCATCGTGCCCGACGGCCCGGTGCTCAGGTCCAGCTCGACCTTGGTGTGTTTCTGGTTGTACGCCGCCAGCAACGCCGGGATACGCACCGCCGCCGTACTTTCCAGCGATCCGAGGGCAAACGTGCCCTGGGGCTCCTCTCCCGCTACGGTCGCCCGGGCCTCCTGGACCAAGTCGAGAATGCGCCGCGCATAGCCGAGGAAATTCCAACCGGCCGGTGACAGGCGCAAACGGCTTTTCTCACGGATAAACAACTCGACGCCCAGGTCCTGCTCCAGTTGCTTGATGCGCGTGGTCAGGTTCGACGGTACGCGGTGAATCAACTGCGCGGCGGCGCTGATGCTGCCCTGCTCGGCAACAGCCTTGAAGATTTCCAGCTGCACAAGATCCAAATCATTCTCCAAACGTGAACGTATTGCTTAATATTATTCAGTTTCCAGAAAACGTACAGCCCCGTACGCTGAACCCATCCCACTCATTCAGCAGGACGGTGCCATGAACGCCACGACCCACGCCCTCTCGATCAACCCGGCCAATGGCGAGACGGTCGGCAGCTATCCCTACGAAACCGAACAGCAACTGGACGCCGCCCTCGACCGCTCCACCAACGCCTTTCGTACCTGGCGCCGCCACTCGGTCAGCCAGCGTGCCGAGTTGCTGCTGGCACTGGCGGCGGCCTTGCGCGAACAAGCCGAAGCCATGGCGCAAATGATCACCCTGGAAATGGGCAAACCCATCGCCCAGGCCCGTGCTGAAATCGAAAAATGCGCCCAGCTCAGCCAATGGTACGCGGCCCACGGCCCCGCCATGCTCGCCCCGGAACCGACCCTCGTGGACAACGGCAGCGCCCAGATCGAATACCGCCCACTGGGCCCGATCTTCGCCGTGATGCCGTGGAACTTCCCGGTGTGGCAGGTACTGCGTGGCGCCGTACCGACCTTGCTGGCCGGCAACACCTATGTGCTCAAACACGCGCCGAACGTCATGGGCATTGCCTACCTGATCCAGCAAGCGTTGCAGAAAGCCGGCTTCGCCGAAGGCATTTTTGAAGTGGTCAACGTGACGAACGCCGGTGTATCCAAGGCCATCGCCGATCCTCGCATCGCCGCCGTGACCCTCACCGGCAGCGTGCGGGCCGGTATCGCCATCGGCTCCCAGGCAGGTGCGGCACTGAAAAAATGCGTGCTGGAACTGGGCGGCTCCGACCCGTTCATCGTACTCAACGACGCCGACCTCGACGCCGCCGTGCAGGCCGCCGTGATTGGCCGCTTCCAGAACAGCGGCCAAGTCTGCGCCGCCGCCAAGCGCCTGATCATCGAAGAAGGCGTAGTAGAAGCTTTTACTACCAAATTCGTCGAAGCCAGTCGCAAACTGGTGATGGGCGATCCGACCTCGCCCCATACCTACGTCGGCCCGATGGCACGCTTTGACCTGCGCGACGAGTTGTACGGCCAGGTGCAGGCCACCCTGGAAGAAGGCGCGACCCTGCTGTTGGGCGGCAACAAAGTCGCCGGTGCAGGCAACTACTATGAGCCGACCGTATTGGCGAACGTCACCGACCAGATGACCTCATTCAAACAGGAACTGTTCGGCCCCGTGGCCTCGATCATCACCGCCCGCGATGCCGACCACGCGGTGGCTCTGGCCAACGACAGTGAATTCGGCCTGACCGCGAGCATCTTCACCACCGATGCGGCAAAGGCACGCGATATCGCCAATCAGCTGGAAACCGGCGGCATCTTCGTCAACGCGTTCAGCGTCTCCGACCCTCGAGTGGCGTTTGGTGGTGTGAAAAAGAGTGGTTTCGGCCGCGAGTTGTCGCACTTCGGCGTACGGGAATTCTGCAACGCGCAGACGGTATGGCTGGATCGCAAGTAAACCCCGCCAGACACCTTACGACACCTTACCTGTGGCGAGGGAGCTCGCTCCCGTGGGGCTGCGCAGCAGACCTCGATAGCCTCAGCCACGCACATGCCGACGCACGCACTGCACCAGCCCATCCAGCGCCTGGGACTTCACCGGCGCCAGCACGCAGACCGTGTGTTCGCGCTGGCCCTCGGTCACAGTCAGGGTGTAATGCACCTGGCCCGGGTTGCCGGGCGCAGGTGCGGTGTTTTGCGGCAACTGAAAGAAGTCTGAAGCCTCGATCAACTGCCGCAATTCCTGCTGGTCCTGCTCAGGCAACGTGTCCAGTTCCACCGTGCACGGTTTGGCCAGGCCTGGGAAAAAACCAGGCCCGCCGTTTTCCTTGATCGAAATTTGCATGGCCGCTCCTCACATCAGACAGAAATACCGACTGCTTTCCAGCCCTCCTTGACCGCCTTCTGCTCATCCTTGTTCGCGCCGTAGAGGCGGCCCGCGACATCATAAGTAATGCGCGCAAAGCGCAGGAACCCCGAATTAGGCCGCAGCCGCGCATCACGTAGCGCGTCGTACCAGATGCGCCCGGCGCGCTCCCAGGCGAACCCGCCCAGTCTGGTCGCCACCTGATAGAACGCATGGTTGGGAATGCCGGAATTGATATGCACCCCACCATTGTCCTCGTAGGTCTGAACAAAATCATCCATGTGTCCGGGTTGAGGGTCCTTACCCAACAATTTGTCGTCAAAGGCGGTGCCGGGCGCTTTCATCGAGCGCAGTGCAGTGCCTTTGATCTTTTTAGTGAACAGCCCTTTGCCGATCAACCAATCGGCATCTTCGGCCTTTTGTTTCAACGCATATTGCTTGATCAGTGAGCCGAACACGTCCGACAACGACTCATTCAATGTCCCGGATTGATTGAAGTACATCAACTTGGCCTCGTCCTCGGTGACGCCATGGGCCAACTCATGGCCAATCACGTCAAGAGCCACCGTGAACCGGTTGAACAACTGGCCATCCCCATCGCCAAACACCATCTGGGTCGAGTTCCAGAACGCATTGTTGTAGTTCTGGCCAAAGTGAACGGTAGCGTCCAACGCCATGCCGGCATCATCGATGGAGTTGCGGTCGAAGACCTGGTCGAAAAAATCGAAGGTGGCACCCAGGCCATCATAGGCTTCGTCCACCGCCGCATCACCACTCACGGGCTGCCCTTCGCCACGGATCAGCTTTCCTGGCAGGCTGTCGGTGCCCTCGGCGCTGTAGATCGAACGCTGTTTCTCGGCCCCCATGGCCAAGGCCAGGCGTGCCGGCCCTTTGGCGGGCACCGCGACCATGCGCAGCGAGCGGAACGTGCTGTCTTTGGCGCGGGTACGCAGCGCGACATCCCGCTGCGCCTTGTCACCGTTGCGGGCGATCTGGTCGAGCATATAGGGGGGAATCAAGCAAAAAATAGGGTTACGCACAGAGTGATCACACATTGACTGGCTCCTTGTTGGCGTGTGGTGAACGTCCGGGTAGCCGTTTCAGGATAGCTCCCAGGGGTTAACGCGTGTCATCAATTGTCATTAACCTATGTTGCAGTCGTGTTTATCCATGGAGGACTTACCGATGCCCGCACGTAAAGCCAAGATCGACCTTTCGTACCGCCCGCGGCTCGCCGACCTGCGCCCGCTGATCGCACCGAACCCCACGCTACTGGAGGCGCGGGCGGCGACGCCCCGCGTGACCTCCGCCAACGATCTGAAGGACCGGCACGGCTACGCTGAAGATTTTCTCGGCAGCTTCATCGTGCCCTGGCCCACGGTGGTGGAAGCCCTCGCCAGTGACGTACAGACGCTGGAAAGTGGCGACCAGCGGCTGGACTACACGCATTTCTCGATAACGATGTCACGCTCAAAGCGGCTCGCGCTTTATGTCGGGGTCAACATCGACGGCGGCCAGCACGTAGACATTGTTCGCAGCAACGATACTTGGGCCTACGACGGCCGCCTGCCCATCGATGCGCAGGTGGGTGAAGCGCTCTACGCCAATAATGGCCTCGATCGCGGCCACCTGGTCCGTCGACAAGACCCCAATTGGGGTGACGTGACGCAAACCGCCAACCTCGACACCTTTCATTTCACCAATTGCTCGCCGCAGATGAGCGGGTTCAATCAGAAGACCTGGCTGGAACTCGAAGACTACATTCTGGACAACACACAACGCTGGAAGGCCAGGGCCACAGTGTTTACCGGCCCGGTGTATGCCGACGACGACCGTATGTACCGGGGTGTTCAGATCCCCAAGGCCTTCTGGAAAGTGGTCGCCTACCTCAGCGACGACGGCAAGCCCTCAGCCAGCGCCTACATGATCGACCAGACCCGCGAACTGGGTCAGCTCGACCTGGTGTTCGGCCAACTTCGGACCTACCAGCGCAGCGTGGCCCAGATAGAGCGCCTGACCGGCATCCGCTTCGCCAACCTGGCCGACTACGACGGTTTCAGCAACGAAGAGCGCGCTACCGGCACGCGGATCGAAGCGCTGATCCAGGGTCCTGAGGACATTCGTCTCTGAGCGGGCACGCCTTGGGCTATTTCGCCTCGCTCTAATCAACTACCATACCGCGCCGGTTCCCAAACGGGACTAATAGGGAATCCGAAGCGCGGTATACCCGCGTCAATCGGAACTGCCCCCGCAACTGTAGGTGCTGAGCCTGCCCCTTGATGCCACTGGACCTCGTCCGGGAAGGCCGGGGCGTGGCGACGACGCATCAGTCAGGAGACCTGCCGGCCCAAGCTCAATCACTAACCGGCGGGGTGTCCGGGAAGGACATTCTTGCCTGGCGCTTCCACGGCGCTCGAGGGTGTATTTCCGAACCGTGCCTCCCCAGTTCCACGTACGGTTCACTCGGAGATCGCCCCATGCTGCCACGCGTTACCGCCCTGCTCACCGGCATTGGCTTCTGTGCCCTGGCCCACGCCGCGCCCACCCACTACCCGCTGACGGTGGAAAACTGCGGCAGCACCCTCACCTTCCAGCAAGCGCCTGCGCGCAGCGTGACCATCGGCCAGGCCGCCACCGAAATGCTGTATGCCTTGGGCGTGGGCGATAAAGTGGTGGGCACCTCGCTGTGGTTCAACAGCGTACTGGCGCAGTACAAGGCACAGAACGATCGCATTGAGCGCCTGGCCAACAACGAGCCGAGCTTCGAAGCCGTGATCGCCAAACGCCCGCAACTGGTGGCCGCCGAACTGGAATGGGTGGTCGGCCCGCAAGGCGTGGTCGGCACCCGCGAGCAATTCCATGAACTGAAGATCCCCACCTACCTGCTGCCCTCCGACTGCGAAGGCAAGGACAACCTGGTGGGCGCCGACGGTACACGGCTGGAGCCGTTCCGCATCGAGACCATTTATAAGAGCATCAGCCAACTCGCCGAAATCTTCGACGTACAGGCGCGTGGCCAACAGCTGAACGATGAGCTCAAGGCGCGCCTGGCCAAATCCGTCGCCACTGCACAAAGCAAGGCCCTCAAACAGGCCAGCGCCTTGGTGTGGTTCTCCAGCGCCGAGATGGCCAGCGATCCCTACGTGGCCGGTCACAAGGGCGTTCCGCAGTTCATGCTGGAAACCCTGGGCCTTTCCAACGTGGTGCAGTCCGATGAAGAGTGGCCCGCGGTCGGCTGGGAAACCATCGCCAAGGCCAACCCGACCTTCCTGGTGATCGCACGCATGGACCGCCGCCGCTACCCGGCCGACGATCATGAAAAGAAGCTCGCCTTCCTGCGCAGCGACCCAGTGACCCGCAACATGGACGCGGTGAAAAACAACCGCATCATCATTATTGATGCCCTGGCCCTGCAGGCCAGCCTGCGCACGTTCGATGGCCTGGAACAACTGGCCGGAGCCATCGACGGCTACGACCTGCCGAAATGATCCGCACCTTGCTCGCCCTCATCCTGCTCCTGCTCGCGATCCTCGCCGGCGTGGCCATCGGTGAAACCGCCATCGAACCGCAGGTGGTGTTGCAGGTGCTCGCCAACAAACTGTGGGCGGCCGGCTACGTACTGGACCCGATCGATGAAGGCGTGGTGTGGAACTACCGCTTGACCCGCGCCCTGGTCGCTGCCGCCTGTGGTGCGGGGCTGGCGACTTGCGGCGTGATTTTACAGTCCTTGCTGCGTAACCCGTTGGCCGATCCGTACCTGCTGGGCATCAGCGCCGGCGCCTCGACCGGTGCAGTTCTGGTGGCCCTGATCGGCGTGGGCGGTGGCTTGATTTCACTGTCGGCGGGTGCATTTGTCGGCGCCATGGCCGCGTTTGCCCTGGTGATCCTGCTGGCGCGCGCCAGCGGTTCGGCCACCGGTACCGGGCAGATCATCCTCGCGGGCATTGCCGGTTCGCAGCTGTTCAATGCCCTCACTGCCTTCCTGATCACCAAGTCGGCCAGCTCCGAACAGGCCCGGGGCATCCTGTTCTGGCTGCTGGGTAACCTCAGTGGCGTACGTTGGCCCTCGGTATGGCTGGCAGTGCCTGTGGCAATCCTGGGCCTGGCGGTTTGCCTGTGGCATCGCCGCGCACTGGATGCGTTTACCTTCGGCACGGATTCGGCGGCGTCCCTCGGCATCCCGGTGCGTCGCGTGCAGTTTGTACTGGTGGGCTGTGCGGCGCTGGTCACGGCAGTGATGGTGTCGATTGTCGGCTCCATCGGCTTTGTCGGGCTGGTGATTCCCCACGCCGTGCGCTTGTTGCTCGGCACCGGGCACTCGCGCTTGTTGCCGGCCAGTGCGTTGGGTGGCGCGCTGTTTCTGATCGCCGCCGACGTGCTGTCACGGACCTTGATCAAAGGCCAGGTGATCCCGGTGGGCGTGGTCACGGCACTGGTCGGCGCACCGGTGTTTGCGCTGATCCTGATCGGTCGGAGAAATGCGCGATGAGTGTGCTGAGCTGCAAAGACCTGGGCTTCAAGGTGCGTGATGTCGAGTTACTGCACGGCATCCATCTTGACGTTCAGTTGGGCGAAACCCTGGGCATCGTCGGGCCGAACGGCTCCGGCAAATCCACCTTGCTCAAACTGCTTGCCGGTTTGCGCACACCGGCCAGCGGCGAAGTACGCTTGGGCGGTCAACGCCTGAATGAACTGTCGCGCCGCGCCATCGCACAACAGCTGGCAGTGGTGGAGCAACAGGCCGATACCGACGACGCGATCCGCGTGTTCGACGCCGTGGCCCTCGGGCGCACGCCGTGGCTGTCGGCACTGAGCCCATGGTCGGGTGAAGACCACGCCATCGTCAACCAGGCGCTGCACGACGTGGACGCCACTCATCTTGGCCAGCGTGCCTGGCGCAGTCTCTCGGGCGGTGAACGCCAACGCGTGCACATCGCTCGCGCCCTGGCACAGCGCCCGCAGATTCTGTTGCTGGATGAACCCACCAACCACCTGGACATCCAGCATCAACTGAGCATTTTGAAAGGTGTGCAAGCGCTGCCGGTGACCACGCTGATTGCCCTCCATGACCTGAACCAGGCGCTGACCTGTGATCGCCTGGCCGTGCTGGACCGCGGGCGCCTGGTAGCGCTGGGCAAGCCGCTGGACGTGCTGACGCCACAACGCTTGCAAGACACCTTCGGCGTGCAGGCGCATTACCTGACAGACCCGTTTGATGGGGCACAGATACTGCGGCTACGCCCACATTGACTGACAAAACATCATCGGCAGCGGTGGCGCTGCCGAATGATCAGGCGTTACCTATCCGGTTCACTATCCATTGCCGAGCGTAACCGAGCACGCCCCGCGCCATGCCCACGGGAAAATGAATAACCCCATGGGCCGCCTCCGGCAACAGATGCGCCTCAGCCCCCGGCCAGCGCTCAGCGATCAACAGCGTGTCATCTTTCAACGGGTCCAGTTCCCCCACGAACATCAACGCCGGCGGCAAGCCGTCGAAGTCGCCATAGAGGGGTGACAACGGCGGCTGCCGACGCTGCTCATCGCTCAAGCCCGGGGTCAACATGCGCAGCGCCTCGACTATGCCCGGCCCATCGAGTAACAAGGTGTCCGCTCCTGCCGCGCGCACGCTCGGTGTGCCGGCCAAGTCATAAACGCCGTAATACAACACCGCCCCGCTCACCCGCTGGAGCAACTGCGGCCAATGCTTCAATGCGAGCAAGGTCGCCGCGGCCAAATGACCGCCAGCCGATTCGCCGACGACAATCACCGGCAGGCCGGCAAACTCATCGGTGGTAAGCAGCCAACGGGCGGCCGCCAGGCAGTCATCCATCAACCCTTCGACGGGCGTGTCGATCGCCAGCCGATAATCCACCGACACCACCGCCACGTCGCAGGCGTTGACCATGCCCAGGTTGAGGTCGTCATCCATCTGCGCATTGCCGATCACCCAGCCGCCGCCGTGGATATCCAGCACCACGCCCTTGGGCTGAACACTCGGACGCAGGATACGCACGGGCACTGAGTCGACAGTTGTACATTGCGCCGGTGGCGCCTTTTTGATCTTTTGTCCCGCCCGCAACAACGCTTGAATCAAACGTGGTGTGATCCGGTTGCGGATTTTAAAGCGTGGCATCCAGGCGAGTTTCTGGTTGAAACGGCGCATCTCGGCCAGTTCAGGCTCACTGGCGGGCCACAGTTTATAGGCCATCAACGGTTATTCCGCAGGATCGAGAAGTTCAGCGCCGCCGCCACACACAGCCAGGCCAGATAAGGGAACAGCATCAAACCGGTGATCAGGTCCAGGCGCACGGCCAACACCACCATCGCCGCCACGGTCACCCACAGCACCGCGATAATCACCATCCCGGCGAGAATGCGATGGGCGCCGAAGAACACCGGCGTCCACAACGTATTCAACGCAATCTGTGCCGCCCACAAGGCCAGCACCACTTGGCTGCCGGGGATGAGGCTGAGGCGATAACCGGCCCAGGCCAGCAAGAGATAGATGATGGTCCACGCCACCGGGAACAGCCAATTGGGTGGCGTGAAGCTGGGTTTGACGAGGGATTCATACCAGGCGCCGGGCTTGAAGAGCAGGCCGGTACTGGCAGCGGCGACGCAGGCAAGCAGGAAGATGAAAAAGGTCATGGTCGGTCCTTGGCTGAGCATTTCATGCTTGGACGTGCCGCACACCGGTAAAAGTTCACTGCCAGTATCGTGCAAGCATCACCGCCACACTCAAGCTAGGCCGGCTCCACAATCCTCAACCAAGGCCACCGCGCCTGATAACTCCCGGCCTTGCGCGCAAACAACTCCCGCTCCGGATGCACGGGGTTGATGCGCAGCACCCCCTGCTCCACATCCTCCAGGCCATAGGGCGCGTACACCTCGCCCGTCGCAATCTCCAGGCCGATACACGTGCCCGCCACCAGGTAACGATCAATCCCCTGCTTGGCCGTGTGCAACTGCGGATAAGGCCGGCCGAACCGCTGACCGTACCAAAGGTGAACCCGCGCCTGGTTCTTCACCTCGACGTTTACGCCCAAATCCCGGAACAGCACCTCGGCCGAACGGATCACCCTGTCCTCAGCCTCGTAGGACAGGTCCGTATCGAAGTAGAAGACGTCGTAGTCCTTCACGCCCTGATCAGCAGGCAAATTCGACTGGTGATTCCACACCGCCTGGAACAGGCAGCCCGCCGTGAGGAAGCACTGGTCCACCCCAAGGTCAGGCAGGCGCGCAGTGATTTCGGCGTTGATGGGGTTGGCCATGGCCAGGTCGAGCAGGGTTTCGGCAGTTAATGTCATGTGCACTCCTTTGCTACAAAACCAGACGGCTACCTTCAGTTGACCCCAGGATGGATATCCGCATATTGAACGGGGCAATCAGCAGCAGTAACGCGGCGACAACTTTTAGCATAAGCATTTCATCCTGAAATCTGCGTTGACCGCTGAAAATCAGCCCTTCAACTCCCCCGCACGATGAGTTGCCGCATCATCGTAAATCACATAGAGCGACTCGGCGATCTGGCTTTTTATCGCTTTGGTAGCCTCGAGGCCCAGCACAAAACCTTCGGCCTTGCCGCCGGCACGGTTGAGTTCTTCCTGGGTGGAAGCGCCGGTGATAGCGTCGAAAAGCTTGGTGGCGTGGGGACCTACGCCTTTAGGGAGGGAAATCTGATCGATAGACATGGGCGATACCTTGCAAGAGAGAGATCGGTAGCGCATGGAACCACTGCCGGGGTGGCATGGTAGACCTGTTTCGGCAGAAAGGTGGGCACATTTCCACTCGGCTAATTGAAGATAATGATCCGCGACCAGTGGCTATTCTTTTGCGTTTGATCCCCTGGAAAGTCAACGGCACGCGTGTGCCGTGAGCGTGCAGGATCGTTCAAGCCGGCTGATCGTGCTTTCGATACCTTGACGCCTCTTACTACTGGAGGATCCACCATGGCGCAGGCACAGCATTCGGCACACCCCGTCAATCTCGTCCATAAGGCTTCGCTCATCGAAGAGCAGTGGAGTCCGCGGGTGGTGGCCGAGATGAACGACTACCAGTTCAAGGTGGTGCGTATCGAGGGGGAGTTCATTTGGCATTCGCACCCGGAAACCGACGAGGCGTTTCTGGTGCTGGAGGGGACGCTGCGTATCGACCTTCCCGAAGGCCCCGTGTACGTGGCAGCGGGTGAGCTGTATGTAGTGCCCCGGGGGGTAGAGCACAGGACGGCGGCCGAGGGTGAAGCCAAGCTGATGATGATCGAACCTCGGGGCATCCTGAATACCGGGCATGAAGGCGGAGAACGCACGGCCGTGAATGACCGCTGGATCTGAAGCCGGTGCTGGCGGTTGCTGCTGCGCGAAATGCTGGGATGATGCGCAACTGAAATACGACCATTAAGCCTTTTTGGGAAGCCTTTATGCCCTTGAGCAAACGCAACGCGAGCCGCATCGAGCGCCGCCTTGTCGCCACACTCACTGATGCCTGCGAAACCGCCAAAGTCGAGATACCGGGTTTTGAGTGGCTGACGCATACCGTCAATTACGATGCGTTCGCGCAAAGCCTGCGCATCACTTGGGTGTTCGACACGCGCGCCAGCAAGGACCACGCCCTGGCCAGCGGCGTCGACCAGCGCATGCGCGAGTTGACTGCCGCTGCGCTGCACGAGGCCGAGGCCCCTGCCGTGCAGCTGGACCGCTGTGTGCGCTTTGATTCCGAAGAAGCTTGCCTCCTGGAGCACGGCGGCGATTGGCGTGTGCGGTTGGCCCGGATGCGCTGACAAGCGCGAGAGCCCGCGGCCTATCTCCAGATAATGCCCCTCCTGCCGCCTCGGTACGCAAATCCCGCGCAATGAAGTGGCCCGCGCGCGCCGTCGTTCTCGCCGCTGCCTTGCAATGGGCCTCGCCGTGACGCTGGAATCGACGTCGAGCCAGACACACTATGTGAATGAGTTCACGGCGCTGGGCGTGGTGCGCTAACGTGTCGCTTCTCAACCCAGCCTCTCACGCGAGTATCAACCTTGGAACGATATGAATCGCTGGTCATCGGCCTGGGCGCCATGGGTGCCGCCACCGTGTACCAACTGGCCAAAGCCGGAGTAAAGGTCGCGGGTATCGACCGTCATCACCCGCCCCACACGCTGGGTTCCAGCCATGGCGACACGCGGATTACGCGACTGTCGGTGGGTGAAGGCGCACAGTACGTGCCCATCGTGCGCAATTCGCACCGGATCTGGCGAGAGCTGGAGGCACGCTCGGGCGAGTCGTTGTTCGAGCAGTCGGGGTTGCTGGTGCTGACCTCCCGTGAAGATTTCGACCCCGGCGATGAAACCGACTTCACCTTGCGCACCATTGGCCTGGCGCAGACCTACGGTATCGAACACCAGATATTGGATGCCCCGCAGATTCGCCAACGTTTTCCTCAATTCGCCCACGTGGCCGACAGCGCCATCGGCTACTACGAACCGGGTGGCGGTTTCATACGGCCCGAGCGCTGCATCGAGGTGCAACTGCGCCTGGCCGAACAACAGGGCGCGACGCTGTACACAGGCGAGACGGTGACGCACATCAGCTCGGATGAACACGGCGTGACGGTGACCACCGACCAGCGCACCTTGCGAGCCGGCAAGCTGGTCGTGAGCGCAGGCAACTGGGCGGGTGATTTGCTGGGGGCGCCATTTGATCGGCTGCTCAAGGTGTATCGGCAACAGCTGTTCTGGTTCGAGCTGGAACCGGGCGCAGCGCTGGTGGGGGCCTCACCGACCTTCATCCTCACGCATGGGCCGGGCGAGAGTCATATCAACTACGGTTTCCCGGCGTTGCCAGGCGAAGGCAGCTTGAAAGTGGCGACGGCGCAGTACCACACCGCCTCCACGCCGCAGACGCTGGATCGCACGGTCTCGCCCGCGCAGGAGCGAGAGATGTACGCGCAACAGGTACAGGGTCGTATCGCCGGACTGACGGCCAAGGTGGTCAAGTCGGCGGTGTGCGCCTACACCGTGACACCCGACCACCACTTCATCATCGACAAGCACCCGACGTTGCAGCACACCCTGGTGGTGTCGCCGTGTTCGGGGCATGGCTTCAAGCATTCAGCGGCATTGGGCGAAGCCTTTGCGCAGTGGTGCATACGGGGCACGAGCGAGCTGGATCTGTCGTCGTTTTCGTTGCAGCGCTTCGAGGGGCAAACGTTCTGACTCAACGCCAGGGTGCCAGTGGGCACGCCCACCTCCCCCAGGGGCGTTGATCCTTATAAGTTACGTATCAATGCCCCAAAGAGATCGCCACGCGGCATTTTGCTCAATGGGATGTCGGCATTCTCGAACCATTCGCGCCCTGCCTCCGGGTGCGGGCCACTCAGGACTACCACGCCCTTCTCATAGGTATACCGCGCCGCCGCGACATCACCGTTGCGGTAGGTCGCGATGGGTTTGTAGGGCGCGCTCGGATCGGCCTTGGGGAAGTAAGGGCCATCCTGGAAGAAGACGTGGTCGGGCTTGCCTTCCCACGTGACCTGCACGGCCGCGTCGGCGATGCCGGGCACTTCAAAGCCGGGTCGGCCGGCTTCGCCGTCGAGGTCCTGGGGGATCAGGCCGAGGTTGCTGTCATCCGCCAGGTACGCGCCCATGCATAACCCCAGGTAGCGCCCGCCGTTAGCGACGTAACCGCGAATCGCCTCGATGCGCGCATCGCCCAGGCTGCGCAGGGCACCGGGAATGTCCTGGCCTCCGCCGGGTTGCACGTAGAGGTCGTAGCGCGCCAGGGTGTGTGGGGTGATGTCGATGGCCTCATCCGCGCCCACGTAATCAATCTGGTAATCCGGATTGAGGCGGTGCAGCGCCTTCGCCACGTTCTCGGAACAGTCATCACACCCCGCCGGGCCGCGGTAGATGGCGACATGGGTGATGGGCGTCGCAGCTTCGGCCGGTGAAGGCAGCAAAAGCGCGAATGCAAACAATGTGGCGGCGACAGCTCGCAGGTTCATGGCCGAGGGCTCCTGTACGGACAACCCAAAGCCTATAGCGATTGCGCCGTTCAATCCGTTAACAGTTGTAAAAGCCGCTCACATGAGGATAACTGGGGGTCGTGCCCTGTTTTCGAGAGCGTCCGCCATGTTGGAACTCGCTTCCCTCATCACTTATATCGCCGTTGTGATCGGCCTGTTTCTGATCCCCGGTCCGTCCGTGCTGCTGGTGATCAATCGCACCGTGCAGGGCGGCCGCAAAGTCGGGGTCGCCACCGGCCTGGGTGTGGCGTGCGGCGATCTGCTGCATACCCTGGGCGCAGCACTGGGGCTGTCGGCGATTTTGATGACGTCGGCCAGCGCGTTCAACGCGGTGAAGTGGGTCGGTGCGGCTTACCTGATCTACCTGGGCGTGCGTGCGTTCCTGGCCAAAACCGGCACTCAGTCGGGGCTGACGTTGCCCGCAGTGACCTCACGCCAGGCGTTTTTCCAGGCCGTCGGCGCCGAGGTGCTCAACCCGAAAACCGCGATTTTCTTCCTGGCGTTCCTTCCTCAATTCGTCCACCCGGAATCCGGCTCATCGCTGGTTCAGTTCGCGGTACTGGGCCTGATTTTCTCGGTGCTCAGTGCGATATACACCAGCCTCCTCGCCCTCGCCATCCGCCCTTTGAGCCGAAGCATCAAGGGGCTTTCCAGACTGCGACGCTGGGAAGGCAAAATCATCGGCACGCTGTTTATGGGCCTGGGCATCAAAGTGGCGTTGCAGCAGCGATAAGGCTACTTTTTTACCGCCATCAGCCGGTCAAACAACAACTTCGCCACGCGCCACAGCGTCCGCCCACGCCGGGATCTCAACCCCAGCGTGCGGCTGATCGCCGGGTCGGTCAGGCGTGTTTGCGGGTATCTTTTCCGGCGCCAGGATGGTTAGCAACCCGCCTCGCTTCGTTCACCTCATTTGGCAAACGCATACTCCCCACCCTGCTCAAGCGCCTTGCGATACGCAGGCCGCGCCTGGAATTTTTCCACCCACGCCGCCAGGTTCGGGTAGGCCTGCAACTTGCCCTGGGCCTTGGCGATTTCACCGATGAAACTCATCTGGATATCCGCACCGCTCAGTTCGTCGCCCAGCAGGTACGATTTA
The DNA here is from genome assembly GCF_023242545.1 of Pseudomonas sp. MWU13-2517. Taxonomy (NCBI): domain Bacteria; kingdom Pseudomonadati; phylum Pseudomonadota; class Gammaproteobacteria; order Pseudomonadales; family Pseudomonadaceae; genus Pseudomonas; species Pseudomonas sp. MWU13-2517. Next base: position 53,982 of record NZ_JALMFA010000011.1, read on the forward strand.
TCCGCCAGCACATCGTTCAGGTAACCCAGGTAGTTGGCCACTTCCGATTCGATCCGCGGGTGCAAAGGCGCGCCGGCCTCACCGAGGCGGCCGACGTAAAGGTTGAGCATCAAGGGCAGCATGGCCGAGCCTTCGGCGAAGTGCAGCCATTGCACGTACTTGTCGTAGGTGGCGCTGGAAGGGTCCGGTTGCAGGCGGCCCTGGCCGTGGCGGCGAATCAGGTAGTCGATGATGGCGGCGGATTCGATCAGCACTTGGCCGCCATCTTCGATCACCGGGGATTTGCCCAGCGGGTGGATGGCCTTGAGCTCAGGCGGCGCGAGGTTGGTCTTCGGGTCGCGCTGGTAACGCTTGATTTCATAGGGCAGGCCGAGTTCTTCGAGCAGCCACAGGATACGTTGCGAGCGTGAGTTGTTGAGGTGGTGGACGGTGATCATGGTGTGCTCCGAAGGGCCAAAGGGGTCTTGGAAAGAGACTACGCCAACGCCCGGGAGTGCCGACAATTAAATCTCTGCCGATTGTGGAAGCGTTTGGCTGATTGATGCCCACGCGGCCTGCGCCAGCCACTGAGCATAGTGATTTGGGCTGTGCTTGACCCGACCAGACAACCAGGCCCGAGCGTAGCTTTCCGCCGAGCCGATGATAAGCGATAGCAAAAGTTCTGCCGGGATATGGCTGAATGCCTCAGCGCGGTTTTCGTCGCTCATCCACTCGGTCAATTGCCGATTGCGCTGTTTGTTGCGGGAGAGCAGTTCGTCCTTGTGCGGACCGTTGGCGACGGCGAAACGACTCTGGAACATAAAACGCGCCCATTCGGGTTGCGCGTCCACCCATTCCACATAACTGCGTACCAGCGCTTCCACGCCGGCCTGGGCGGTTTGCGCCTGCTTCAGGTAGTGCTCTCGCAATGCGGCCTGGTCCTCAAGCGCGGCAAAAAACAGCGCGGCGACGATGCCTTCCTTGTTGCCGAAATGGTGGTAGATGGCGCCCACGCTGGTCTCGCACCGCGCGCGAATGGTTTCGATATTCGTCGCTTCAATACCGACTTCGTTAAAGCTGGCCAGGGCCTCGCGCAGGATACTGCGCTTGAGGTCGCTGCGCCGGCCCGGAAAGGTGCGCTCGAACAGATCAGGTGCGTGCATGAAGTGGCTCGCCAAATGTGGGGAGTCTAAAGGTACAGCGGCCGCTAGAGAAGGCATGGCTTGACACCCTTGGAATTCACGGAATATTGTTCCGTTAAAGAATATTATTCTGTAAATCTATCGAGAGGATTACCCATGAGCCAGTTTCTAAGCCTGTTCAATAGCGCAGGTCCCGCAGCGTTCAGCCAAATGGCCTGCCAGGTGGCGCCCTACTTCAGCACCATCAACCCTGAAATTGCCGAACTACGCCCTGGGCATGCCGTGGTCAACGTGCCGTTTCGCAAGGAAATCACCAACCACCTGGCCTCCGTTCATGCCATAGCCTTGTGCAATGCGGCGGAATTGGCCGGAGGGACGATGACGGACGTGTCGATCCCACAAGGCGCCAAATGGATTCCCAAGGGCATGACCGTGGAATACCTGGCAAAGGCCAAGTCGAACATTCGCGCGGTGGCGGATGGCAGTGGCATTGATTGGTCGACCGCAGGAGACAAGATCGTGCCGGTGGATATTTTCGATGAGGGCGAAGTGAAGGTGTTCACCGCGAAGATCACCATGAACGTGAAGATCGCCTGAAGTCATGGGGGCAGGCTCGGCGATTGCCGAGCCCACGCTTATTTCAATCGTCGTGACGGCCTCAGATGGATCGCTGATTGACTCGGGATGACAGCTGCTCCGCGGACTCCTTGCGTTCTGAATAACGGTCGACCAGGTGATCCTGATGGTCACGCAGTAACAGCGTGAACTTCATCAACTCCTCCATCACATCGACAATGCGGTCGTAGTAAGGCGAGGGTTTCATCCGGTCGGTGTCGTCGAATTCCATGTAGGCCTTTGGCACCGACGACTGGTTCGCAATAGTGAACATACGCATCCAGCGACCAAGGACGCGGAGTTGGTTGACCACGTTGAATGACTGGGAACCACCGCACACCTGCATCACTGCGAGGGTCTTGCCCTGAGTAGGTCGAACCGCACCAAGCGCCAATGGTATCCAGTCAATCTGCGCTTTGAATACACTCGACATCGCGCCATGGCGTTCCGGGGAGCACCAGACCTGCCCCTCCGACCATTGCATCAAATCCCGCAGTTCCTGCACCTTGAGATGCTCAACGGGGGCATCGTCCGGGAGCGGTAAGCCGGTGGGATTGAAGATCCGCGTCTCAGCCCCGAGATACTCCAGCACGCGAGCGGATTCCTCCACCACGAGACGGCTGAAGGAGCGCTCACGGGTTGATCCATAGAGAAGCAGAATACGCGGTTTGTGGGCACCAGAAGCCGCCGTGGCCACAGCGGAATCGAGCAATCGGGGATCAAGATTGGGCAGCGGTTTTTTCATGCGTCCTCCTGTTCAAAGGGTGCCGATGCGGTCAAGCTCTCGCTTGATTTCATCGCGATTGATGCTATCGAAAGGGATGCTGAAAAACGCCTGGCAACGCTGCTCGATGCGAGCCAGCGTCGCGCTGAAGGCGGCATCGATTTGCGCTTCATCACCCTCAACGTCCGAGGGGTCTGCAAGACCCCAATGGGACTTGATGGCCGCGCCAAAATAGACCGGACAGGATTCCCCCGCGGCTTTGTCACAGACGGTGATGACGATATCCGGAGGGCAATCCTCGAACGCATCATTGCCCTTGCTGCCAAGTCCCTCGGTCAAAATACCGGCGCGTTCCAGGGTGGTCAGACTGCGGGGGAGTACCGTCCCCTTGGGGAAACTTCCGGAACTCACGGCTTCGAAGCCCGCCGGTGCCAGATGGTTGAACAACGCTTCGGAAAGAATGCTCCGGCAGCTGTTGGCGGTACACATAAACAAAACTCGCATGGTTAGCTCCTGCCGCGCTCTATGCGGGCTTTAAAGGCTCTGGGGCGCAGTCGCCCAGTGCTGCCCACGCCTTTTGGCTACGTAAGCATGAATGTAAAAACAACAAGTACGCCCCAGATCAGATGCGCTCGATAAATTCAGCAGCAGGCAGTTTCACGGACAGGACGTCCGCCCATGTTCTGCAAACGAGCAGAGTTGATCTTGAGCCACTCCGCATTTTCCCGAAGGGTCACCTGTAAAACCTCATTGACCCACGAAGGAAGATTCGGGTTGAGGCGGTAATAGACCCATTGCCCCTGTCGACGATCCAGAAGCACCCCACTGCTGCGCAGCTGTGCGAGGTGCCGGCTGATCTTGGGTTGACTGTCATCCATGGCACACATCAGCTCGCAGACACAAAGCTCGCCCTGGCTGGCAATCAGCAGCGTCGCTCGGGTGCGGGTCTCGTCGGCCATGCATTTGAAAAAATCGGGAGGGGCTATCATCGGGGGCACCTGTAAATACGCATAGCCGAATATACGCATATCCATATATATACCGCAAGCATTCATCCTGGATGACTCGCAAGGCATAGGACAAACCTGGCCAGACACACTGCCGCACAAAACGTGGAAGGGGCTTGCTCCCGATAGCAGTGGGTCAGTCACCTCATATTTCGACTGATCCACCCCTATCGGGCGCAAGCCCCCTCTCACACCGGCCTGCTTCGCACCTGATATTCAGCTCAGCCGGAACCGCGCGGTGTTATCACTCAGTGCCTGGCTGCCCTTGCTCAAGGTATCGGCCGCCCGGTTGACTGCCCGCGCGCCCTCGAGCAAGCGCCCTGCCGCCTGGTCCACTTGCTGGATATTGCCGCTCACTTCATCCGCCGTCGCCGCTTGCTCCTCCACCGCCGTGGCGATGTGCGCCAGGGTGTCGGTGACATGCTGCACCGCACCGGCAATCTCGCCCAGGCGTGCGCCCAACCCGGTAACGGACTCTGCGTCACTCAACGCTTGCTCGCACGCGGCGCCCATCAGGGTAACCGCCTGGCTGACGGTTGCGCGCAGGCTGTCCACGGTGCCGGCGATCTGCGCCGTGGAAGCCTGGGTGCGTTGCGACAGACTGCGCACTTCATCGGCCACCACGGCAAAACCGCGGCCTTGTTCGCCGGCGCGGGCGGCTTCGATGGCGGCGTTGAGCGCCAGCAGGTTGGTCTGCTCGGCGATGCCCCGGATGGTGTCGACCACCGATTGAATCTGCTGGCCTTGCTGGTTGACCTGTTCCAAGGCGTTGGCGGTATCGGTCAGACGCTGGTTGAGCTGTTGGATGCTGGCCGTGGTGCGTTGGCTGTCGCGGCTGCTGTCTTCGGCAATGCTGCGGGTGTGCTGCGCGCTTCCAGAAGCTTGCTCGCAACTTCTGGCGACCCCCATCGAGGTGGCGGCCAGTTGGGTTGCGGCGGCGGCAATCTGGCTGATTTGGTGCTGCTGGTCTTCGACCTCGGTGAGGGTGCTGCTCGATTGTGCGTTGAGGGTCTGTACGGCCGAACCGAGTTGCTGGGTTTCATGGTTGACGCCCAGCAGACTGGTGCGCAGCTGTACCACCGCCACGTTGAGCGCGGCGCTGATCAGGGCCAACTCATCGCGCCCTTCCACCGCCACTTCAACGCACAGATTGCCGTCGCGCAGGGACTCGGCCAGCGTGGTGATGCCACTGGCACTGCGGCGGATCGAGGCTTGCAGGCACATGAACAGGTACATGGCCGCCAACGCCAACAGGCTGAATGTCGCCGCCACCGGAATGAACTGTTTGATCGATTGCGCATGGTAGTAACCCAGGCGCGCATCCAGCGAGTGCAGCGACTGGCTGCGCAGCGCACCCAACGCACCGAGCACGGCGTCGACACTGCTGTCGAACGTGGCGGTATCGAGCTTGATGGTGCCACCGAAAACGCCCTCGTCCAGGGCCTTGAGTTGGTTATCCAGCAACTGCAGGCTGCTGTCATATTGCGCGGTCCACGGCTCAATCCCCGGATATTGCTTGGCCTTGAGCGAAGCGGCGGCTTTGACCAACTGGTCCCGGGCATCGCCGATCCGACCACGCAGGTCACGCATCTGCAAACGGCTTTGCAAGGTGAACTGCCCCGAGGCGATGGACGACTCGCCGACACTGGCAGTGCGGCCGATGCGCTCGATCAGGTCCGGGGTGTGCTGGCTGGAAATCTGCATCAGCAGGTAGGTTTCCAGCCAAGGGTCGAGGATCAGGCCGGTATCCAGGGTGATCTGTTCGCGCAGGGTTTGCATGGCGGTCAACGCGGCGGTGAAGCGGTCATAGCCATCCGGCCACCAGCCCACGGTGCGCAGGGATTGGGTGTCCATGCCCTTGACGGCGGCCTGCAACGCCTCGAAGCGCGCCAGGGTCTCGGCACTGGCGTGCTGGGCGTTGAGCACATCACCCAGGGCTTTCAGGCTTTGCAGGATCAGCGGATTAGCCGCGTCAACCTTGTCCATCGCCGCTTGGGCGGCGGGGGTTGGCGCACGCAGGATGTCTACCGCCTTCCAGCGGGCGGCCAGGTTGCGTTGTGCGGTGAGCTGACCATCGAGCGCGTCCAGAGCCAACAACTGACGAACGCCGGACTGTTCGCTGGCGATCACCGCGAGCTTGTCGCGATAGCCTTGCCCGATCAGCCACAGGCTTCCGGCCAGGGGCAGCATGAACAGGAAGAACAAGATCTGGAACTTGCGTGCGAACCCGAAACGGCCGAGCAGGTGGATACCGGGTGATAAAAGACTGTGCATCGCCGACCACTCTCCCAAACAGCTTAGAAATGACTAAAAGCAAAATGCCATGTCATTGATTAAACTGGGCAAGCAAGATGCGGGCCGTTGATGCCAAGCGCGCAAACAGGCGCTTCCACACCGGAGACGCAACGGCGTGCGCCCAAAAATGGGGCAAAAGCACTCAGCGTTGCGTGCACGCCTGTAACCCGTAGAGACGAACCTTGGAATTATTATGTTTTCAGCAAAGGATCTGCCCACGCAACGCATCATCATCCTCGGCAATGCTGGCAGCGGTAAGTCAACCCTGGCCCGTGAATTGGGCAAGCGCCTGGCAGCACCGGTGGTCCACCTGGACAAGTTGTTCTGGGAACCGAACTGGGTTGAGGTCGATAACGAAATCTTCCGCAAGCGGATCCGGCAAGCGATTGCCTCGGACAGATGGATCTGTGAAGGTAATTACGCACGGCGCAGCTTCGATCTGCGACTGCCGCGAGCCAACCTGATCATCTGGCTCGACACTCCGCGCACCACGTGCCTACGGCGCGTGCTGGTGCGCAGCCTGCTGGATCGACCGCGTACAGACAAACCGACAGGATGCAAGGAAAAGCTCGACAGAGAGTTTCTGAGTTTCCTGAGTTACTGCTGGAACTATGACCGCGTGAGCCGCCCAGGCATTGAGGCCGCACGCTTGACAGTCGCGCCGCAGGTTCCGGTGATTCATCTACGCAATGCGCGGGAGGTAGCTGAGTTTTTGATAGGATTGCCCACCCCATCAATGCCCGCTCAATCTGTCTAGGTGCCTGGGCCAGCGCCATTGCCGAAAACCGCCCCCACCCGAAGCTGGAATTCGCTGGTCAGCAGTTGGGATGGCTTTGACCGCGAGGCCGGCCTACAGGCAATTCGGTCAGAACAAACCAGCGAGCGGCTATCCGCAATTATCGTACGGCTCAATGACTGGGTGCCCCAAGTTCGCGAGGCAGCGAAAATCGCATTCGGTGACTATTTGACGCCCAGGTATGCAACTTGGCTGATTGCTCAGCTTCCCGCACTTCTCGCGCTCGAAATGCGCAAGCGCGAAAACCATCGCGTCACACTCGACAATCTCCAGGCACTGCTGGCAACACCGGAATGCCTGCCACTGTGCGCCCCTGCCTTACCTACCAGCCGCGGCCAATGCGCTCGCTTGCTATTTCGGGTTCTTGCTCAATCAATGACGGACGATGAACGGGAGCCGTTCCTGATAATGAGCTTGCATCACCCCGACTTCAGCGTATGCCGAGCGGCCCTTGGTGGGGCCATGGAACTGCCAGAAGACGCCGCTAAACGGGCTGTCGCATTCGGGCTCGCCAGCAACAGCGCCATTCTCAGAAGGCTCTCGTTCCTGGAAGCGGTCCGGATACCATCGGGCCGTACCCGGTTGATCGAAGATTTTTTAACAGACCCATCACCTGCAAACAGGTCGACAGCGTTATGGGCCGCAAAAAAATATGGTGTCGACCCCCTGCATGTCCTGCAGACGCGACTGCGTGGCAAAACACCCGATACGAAAGCGCAATGGCTGAGCATCCTTGGACTGGCAAAGGACTTGAACATGCCGGTCCCTGAAGACTGGTTGGCTGCGGCATTGGAGCAAAAGAGCGGCGCCGTTCGCTCACTGGTGCTGAACATCGAAGGCGGCGACCGACCTGCACGTTTAATTTGCACGATCGCAGATCCTTCCAAGAGCGTATTTGAGACAGGGGTCACAGGCTTGCGGTCTCACCCCTGGAGCGTCATAGCATCGGCTTTTACCCTTCAACTTGAAGTCCTTTGGGCCAGCTTGACCTCTGATAGACGCCTGGCGCTGCTTGGATTGATGCCTAAATGGACTCAAGCTGGATTTCTTCTTCAGCAGCTTCAAAGCACGCCGGCTGAGCCGTCTTCACTTGAGCCGATTCGCCGCTGGGCCGACGCCCAGGTCTATGCGATTACGGACCGCGATACACCGAAAAACGAGCGCGACCCGATCATTGAACGACTGATGGCACTTGAGGCGGGCGGGGCATTCCCAGCCGGTACCATTTCCAGACTCACATAGAGCATGACGCCCCCGACGCCCCCGACGCTCCGCTTACCACTGAAAGAAAACGATAGGCAGACACCGGGACGGGGTGGGTACAGCCAGTGCCGACGGCTATCTGGCGAGCAGGTACTGACTGAAATTATTGATGTGATCATCCAGATTATCCTCAAGCATCATCCGATACTGATCACAGAAATACTTGAGCATGGCCTCCCGCGCTTCGGCCATTTCTGCGCCGGACTTGAAGTTGCGTGCGCAGGCCCAGGCGTTGAAACGCGTCGTGCCGAACATCATCGAGGCACTGACCTCGCCGAGGTTTTCACAGGTCTTGAGCTGCTCGTTCGACAATTCGATGTGTGCGTCGGCACGGTCGTAGAAGGCTTGGTCAGTGGTTTCGGCCATGGCGCGGGGTCCTGGGTGAGCGGATGAAGGGTGGTATTGGAGCATATTCGACGTCGCCGGCGAGCTTTCAAGCCAGCAAATCAGCAATCCACTTAGCCTCTCGGGCCACTTCCTGCACCTTCTCCTGCGGCACCGTTTGCCGCGCCTGCTCGAAGCCGGCCAACGTCTTGTGCTTCTGGCGCAGCAGGCGTTGCCACTTGGCCAGGAACACCGTGCTGCGCGCTTGCATCTGCAAGGGGCCGAAGTAGAGTTGTTCGGCGCTGTAGGTCACGGGTCCGGCGCGTTCGGCGACGATGATTTCGTAGTAGAAACGGTTCTCCTGCAGCAGCTCTTCGCGCAGGATCGAGTAGCCGTTGTCCATCAACCACTGGCGCAACGGTTGCTCGCCACCGTTGGGTTGCAGGATCAGGCGTTCGCGACCGCTCAGCTGCGCCTTGCCATCGTCGAGGATGTCGCGAATGGTTTCGCCCCCCATGCCGCACAGGCTGATCGCGGTGATCTCGTCCCCCGGCTCGATCGCCGCCAGGCCGTCGGCCAGGCGCACGCTGATGTGGTGCTCCAGGCCATTGTCGCGCACGGTGCGTCGGGCCGCGTGGAAGGGCGTGGTCGCCACCTCCCCCGCCACCGCGGCCGTGATCACGCCGCGGCGCATCAATGCGACCGGCAGGTAGGCGTGGTCGGAGCCGATATCGGCCAGGCGCGCACCGGCCGGCACGTTAGCGGCCACGCGCTCCAGGCGCATGGACAGAGTGTGTTCGTTCAACGGTTGTTCCTTTTCATTCCCCGGAAAACCGGTCCCGGCTATTGGTCAAATGCAACACCATGGCGGCCCGCGCCGCGTCCGGGTCCTGACGTTGGATCGCGTTGAGGATCGCCTCATGTTCACGGTTCGCCAACTGCCCCAGCCTGGCAAAATCCGCCCCGCCGCGTTCGGCATCCTTGACCTGGGTGCGCGGGATCATCGCATTGCCCAGGTGCAGCATGATCTCGGTGAAAAACGTGTTGCCGGTGGCCTCGGCGATCAGTTGGTGGAAGCGTTTATCCTCTTCCACGCAACTGTCGTTATTGGCCAGTGAGGCCTGGTAGTCATCCAGCGCCTGGCGCATGTGGACCAGTTGCTCATCCGACCTGCGCAACGCCGCCAGCGCCACGGCCTGCACCTCCAGGCCCAGCCGCAATTCCAGCATGTTGCGCACGCTGGCGACCGTATCCACATGCAAGCGCAAGCCTTGCTGAGCGCGCGGCTCCAGCACGAAGGTACCGATACCGTGACGCGTCTCCACCAAGCCCGAGGCCTGCAACTTGGAAATGGCCTCGCGTACCACGGTACGGCTGACGCCGTGCTCCAGCACGATGGTGGATTCGGACGGCAGTTTTTCACCGGGCTTGAGTTGCCCGAGCAGGATACGTTGGGTCAGAGCATCGACCACGCCTTGGGCCAGGTTGTTGGAGCGTCTACGGACAAGGGTTCCGTTTTCAATGGGCATCGCTGCGGGTCCACAGGGTTGGGCTGGGGGGAGCTTAACACCCTGCATCCAAGCCTACGCTGCCTGATTTCCAAGACGCCCAACTTGTATGACAACCAAACAGAACACCTCGCAGCTCGATCGCCCAGCATCATTTGAAAATGTCACCTAGGTTGAGTCTCAACCATGCCAAAAAAACTAAAAAACCCAATAAAACAAAGCAAATAACCGTAACAACTGTTCTGATGGCGGCCTTATAAGCACAAAAACATCACTCACCTGATTGCGGAGCCAGGAAAACCACTTGTATGATGTCTATCAACAAGACACACAAACCCGCATAAAAATAAATCAGGGGGAGTTCTCGAGTCATGGACACTTCAAACCAGGTATCCGCCGCTGCAGACAGTGATTCGGTGCTCAGCCGCACCGTGAGCAAAGTGAAGAGCCATGTGCTTCCACTGTTCGTGATCATGTTCATCCTCAACTACATTGACCGGGTCAATATCGGCTTCGTGCGTACGCACATGGAGCATGACCTGGGCATCGGCGCCGCCGCTTATGGGCTGGGTGCCGGGCTGTTCTTCATCGGCTACGCCCTCTTCGAAGTGCCCTCCAACATGCTGCTACAGAAGGTCGGCGCGCGGATCTGGCTGACCCGCATCATGTTCACCTGGGGCATCGTCGCCACGCTGATGGCGTTCATCCAGAACGAAACCCAGTTCTATATCCTGCGCTTTCTACTGGGCGTGGCCGAAGCGGGCTTTTTCCCAGGGGTGATCTACTACTTCACCCGCTGGTTGCCGGGCGTGGAGCGCGGTAAAGCGATCGCAATCTTTCTCAGCGGTTCGGCTGTGGCGTCACTGATTTCAGGGCCGCTGTCGGGCGCACTGTTGCAGATCGAAGGGTTCGGTTTTCACGGCTGGCAATGGATGTTCGCCATTGAAGGCCTGGCCTCGGTGGCGCTGGGGTTCTTCGTGTGGTTCTGGCTCGACTCCAAACCCCACGACGCTAAATGGCTGACCCGCGAAGAGCAGGACGCGCTGGTGGGCGCCATCGACCAGGAGCAGCGCGACCGTGAAGCGCTGAGCACGGTCAAACCAACCCTCGGCAAGCTGCTCAAGGACCGCCAGATTTTGTTGTTCTGCATCTTGTATTTCTGCATCCAACTGACGATTTACGCCGCCACCTTCTGGCTGCCAAGCATCATCAAGAAGATGGGTGATTTGAGCGACGTGCAGGTCGGGTTTTTCAACTCCATCCCGTGGCTGATCTCGATCATCGCCATGTACGCCTTCGCCGCGCTATCAGGCAAATTCAAGTTCCAGCAGGCCTGGGTTGCCGCTGCCCTGTTGATTGCCGCTGCAGGCATGTTTATGTCCACCACCGGCGGGCCGGTCTTTGCCTTTGTGGCGATCTGTTTTGCGGCCATCGGTTTCAAGTCGGCCTCTTCGCTCTTTTGGCCCATCCCCCAGGGCTATCTGGATGTGCGCATCGCCGCTGCCGTGATCGCCCTGATCAACTCCATCGGCAACCTGGGCGGCTTTGTGGCACCGACCACGTTTGGCTTCCTAGAGCAAACCACCGGCTCGATTCAGGGCGGCCTCTATGGACTGGCCGGCACCTCGGTGCTGGCGGCGATCCTGGTGTTCTTCGCCAAGACATCGCCCTCCGCCGCGCTGACCTCGCCGAGCGTTACGCCAACCGCCACCGTCATCAGCAAACCTCTTTGAGCTTACTCAGGACATCACCATGACTACCCCTGTCGTCACCCACTTCCAAGTCATCCCCGTGGCCGGCCATGACAGCATGCTGCTGAACCTGAGCGGCGCCCATGGGCCATTTTTTACCCGAAATATCGTGATTCTCAAGGACAGCAGCGGCCATACCGGCGTCGGTGAAGTGCCCGGCGGCGAACGCATCCGCGAAACCCTGGAGGACGCACGCAGCCTGGTGGTCGGCCAGCCCATCGGCCAGTACCAGCGCATTCTCAACCAGATGCGCAGCACCTTTGCGTCACGGGACGCTGCGGGTCGTGGGCTGCAGACCTTCGACCTGCGCATCACCATCCATGCCGTTACCGCCATGGAAGCCGCCCTGCTCGACCTGCTGGGTCAATTCCTCGAAGTGCCGGTGGCCGCCCTGCTCGGCGAAGGCCAGCAGCGCGACGCGGTAAAAATGCTCGGCTACCTGTTCTATATAGGCGACCGTACAACCACCAACCTGGCCTATCGCAACGAGGCGCACGCGACGGATGAGTGGTTTCGCTTGCGCCATGAAACGGCCCTGACCAGCGAGGCGGTGGTGCGCCTGGCTGAAGCCGCCAAAGCCAAATACGGCTTCAACGACTTCAAGCTCAAGGGTGGCGTGTTGAGCGGCGATGCGGAAATCGAAGCGGTCACCGCCCTGGCCGAACGCTTCCCGGATGCGCGTATCACACTCGACCCGAACGGTGCCTGGTCACTCAAGGAAGCCATCCGCCTGTGCCGTGACCAGCACCACGTACTCGCCTACGCCGAGGACCCGTGCGGTGCGGAAAACGGTTATTCAGGCCGCGAAGTCATGGCTGAATTCCGCCGTGCCACGGGCCTCAAGACCGCCACCAATATGATCGCCACCGACTGGCGCGAAATGGGTCATGCGATCCAGTTGCACTCCGTCGACATTCCCCTCGCCGATCCGCATTTCTGGACAATGCAAGGTTCGGTTCGCGTAGCGCAGATGTGCAACAACTGGGGCCTGACCTGGGGTTCGCACTCCAACAACCACTTCGATATTTCCCTGGCGATGTTTACCCAGGTGGCGGCGGCGGCACCGGGCGAGATTACCGCCATCGACACCCACTGGATCTGGCAGGACGGCCAGCGCTTGACGCGGGAACCGCTGACAATCGAAGGCGGCTACGTCAAGGTGCCGGCCAAGCCGGGCCTGGGGGTCGAGATCGACATGGACGCGGTGGCCAAGGCCCACGAACTCTACAAAGGCATGGGCTTGGGTGCGCGGGATGACAGTGTGGCGATGCAGTTCCTGATTCCAGGCTGGCGCTTCAATAACAAACAGCCGTGCCTGGTGCGTTAGATCCTTCGCGTGATGCAGCCAAGGCCAGCTTTACCAGCTCCTTGCGCTGCATCGCGCGCGTTGGCACCGCCCGTGTACCTTGCCACTCGACCGGCAGCAAAAGGCTCAGTTTTTGCCGGCTGAGCACAGGTACCGCCAACCAATAGCTCTTGCAATCGCGGATGCCGATGGCATTCAGCAGCCAGTCTTCGTCCTGGCCTGCGAGCCATTGCTCAATGACTGATCGGTGCCGCTGAATCAACGCCTGCGCATCCCATACCGTCATCTGCACAACAAGTCGTGGCAGGTTTGGCGTGGCGCTCATCTGCTTCATGTCTGCCGCCAGGGCGTTGAGCAAGTCGGCTTCGATCGCCGCCTGGCATTCGCTGAAATAGCGCTGTGGCCAGTCCATCGCCAGGCCCGCTTGTAACGCGAGCAGCTCATAGGCCCGACGGTCCAATGGCGTGGTCATTTGCCCGGTGAAGTTCAAGGTATTGTCCAGAATTGCCGTGGCCAGCAACGCGGCACTGTGCGGGCTGATCTGCGCCAGCAGGCCAGCGCCCTCCCAGCGCAGAAACACCAGAGTGGCCGCGGCACCGATCGGCCGGATATCGGCAGCCGCTCCGAGCTTGTCCGCCCAGTAGGCTTCAAAACCCGGATGATGGTCGATGACTTCACATACCTGATCGAGCACCACGATCGGGTCGAAGTGGTGATAGTCGCAGACATCCACCAGCATGAACTCATCATCAGGCCCGGGTCGGTATTCATCCAGCGAAGCATGCCAACCCAGCACGCTCCCGGGGATACTGAAATTCAGCGGCGCGCTGCTCACCGCACGCGCATCGATGCCTTGGCGGTTGAGCAGTTCCGCGTACGCAATACAGCAGGCGTAGGCATCAATGTCCAAGTACGCGGAGCCTGCGGTCACGACCCTCATGTTTGAATCTCCTTGATATGCCGCTCAGGCGCCGACAGTTGCGCGGGGTTTCGGGCTGAGGGAAAGTCCCATGGATTCATGACAAAAACATGACGGCGATGGGCGTGAGATTTCAGGGCTTGAAGGCTCTCAACATCTTGAATAGATGGCCCGGCCAGATCCAGCGCTGGGCGGGTTGATCGCGGGTATCTGCGAGCGCATCCAAAATCGTGCGATGAGCGGCGTCGGTGGCAGGTGCCCCCGGCAGTGAGTGCTGCGGCGTTTTTTCGTCAGGGGAATCGGACGGCCTGCTCAATTTGCCGGTGGCCGAGTCAATCACGTATCCGGAGGCCTTGCCATATTCGGTGAGGCTCCAGACGCCATTGGTGACTGTGGCGACCGACTTGTCGGGCGGCAGCCGTATGGCCTTGTTCGTGGTACGAACAGCGTAGTCCTCGAAGTTGATTTTTTTGAAGGCAGCGAACTCGCTGCCGAGTGGCGGTTGATCATCGCCTTCATTGGAGAATTTGTTCACCATTCGTTCCAGGAACGGTATGCCTCCGATGTTGGTGAACGCCCCATGGTCCGGATGCAGGATGTAGCGCAAAAAACCTTGATCGATACGGGTGCTGTTGATGGCCGAACCGTTCAGGATGCGCGAGGCGATTTGCGCCTCTTCTTTCTTGAAATCGAAAGTGACCCGATAGCCGTCTGCGTCATAGCCATTATTGCCGCCCACCGTTTGGCTACCATCGCTGGAGCGACGGTAGTCACCAAGCACCACGGCCAGTTGGGTGACATGAGCCAGGTTTGCACCTTCCGCTTGAGCATAAGCAAACATATCCGCGATCACGTTTCGATCATCACTATTAAGGAAGTCGCAGGGGTTTTGAGCCATGTTGTAGAAGGTGGCGGGTGGCTGGGCGATGGCCGGCTCACTACCGTGAAACAAGCGCGAAATCATCAGGTCTCGTCCGTTAACAGATATCGACTTCTGGCTGGACACTGCCGTAGACCTTATTGATTGCACTTCTTCCCATGCTGCGCGTCGCTCATTGATGGTGAACGAACCGCCCTCATCATGGACAATCAAGTCAAGTTGATCACGCGCAAGACCTTTAAACGGGTTGCTGTCGACTCCGTTGACGAAACCGGTCGCTTGACGGGCCCGCGCCAGGAGTTCCGGATTAGTCGTGTTGGGAATCTGCGCATCATGTTGTGCTTTATTAGTGAGGTAGTGGGTGTCGATAATCGAATCGACCGTGTTGGTGTTCTTCTGGTCGACACGCATTTCGGCACGCGTTGCGGCCTCATTTAACTGACGAGCAAGCGGCGATATGCTGCTGGTAGCAAGATAACCGTCCATGGAAATAGCAGTATCCACTCTCTCTTTATCAGGCGGAACGAGGGACGGGATGGCCATGCTACCCGCCCTGCCTGTCACTCGACTGTCAGGCGAGGATGCATAAGAGTTTATAGTGATCATGGGCACTCACCCTGAACGTTGCTATATAAACGATTGTGTACTTACCAATATAAAACCGAACCAACCAAAACCAATAAGGTAGGCCTTGTGCTTTATTAATACCTATATCTGAAAGTTACGGAATCTACGCCAGCAGGATGTGCCAAAGGTGGGATTCCTCCCCAGACAGAATGCCTGATGGTCACACGTGAGCCGTGATCGAAAGCCTGATCGTTAAAGTCCGACAACGTTCCGGAGGTATTAGGATAAATAACTGCGCAGGTCTCTTGAGAGCTGTATGGGCGGTAGTAACATAATTTTACTTCCTCCCTACTGCTCTGAGGATAATAGGTCGTTCTCCACTGAATCTCTAGCAATTGCTTGGTATCGGAAAGGGTATCTTCAGGAATATCCCAAGTGCTAACAAAAAAACTTGCCGTCCCGTAGCCTGGATCAACATCTGAAGTCGATAAAACAAGCACAGAACCGGGAGCACTTGTTTTAGGGATAACTCGCTCCAACGCAAAAACTACTCCGCTGGAAAATATCAACATAACTCCTAACAGGGCGGTTAGGAAATTTCGCGCACTCAAAAAACGCCACCAAACAACTGAGCTTTTCATAATCATCACCATAGCGTCAAAAGTTAGTACCTAAGGTTCCAATCAATCCAGCTGTATGAATCACGCCTTTACCATTGCACGATTTATTAACCCAAGTAACCCCAGCACTTCCTAAAAACACGAAGTCCCTATCTGTAATACTTTAAAGTAGGACGTCGTCGGCAACTTCCTAGTCCCGTACACCCTCTACTCAATTTGCCGATTTCAAGTCATGATGTGCCCCCCATTTCAAGGACGATAAAACAATGAAAGCTCACCTTACCGCCCTGTTACTGGTGCTGTTACCTGGTGTGGCCTGCGCGCTCCCCGCCTTGAAGGACACTACGCTCTACACCGATACCGCCCACAACTGCCAAGACGTCGATCTCGCCACCTGGCAGCATCCGGCCCGTGCGCTGCTGGAGAAAAACAATTTCCAGCTTGAACGCATCCAGCTTTGCAACGATGGGCACTACCCGGTTTTCCATGTGCAGGCGCCCTACGACCCGCGCGGTCAGACCAAGGATTTTTACCTGCCGCTGTACGAACGGATGCGCAAAGCCAACGGCAAATGGCCGTTCGCCCTGGTGGACAACAGCGATGCGGTGGTGGTGTACGTGAGCTACCCGAAAGGCGACGGGATTTCCCTGAATTACGAAGGTTTCGAAACGCCGTAATCACTCGCTTCGAGCCCGCGAGCCTGCTGGAACGTGCAGCAGCGAACCGGGCGCCTCGCGGCGCCGGGCATTACAACGCGATCAGAACGGCTTGGTCGGCAGATACTTGCCATCCAGGGTGATCACGGCGCGGGAGCCGCCGTCCGGATCATCGACCTTTTTAACGTCCAGCTTGAAGTTGATGGCACTGATGATGCCGTCGCCAAACTTCTCGTGAACCAGCGCCTTGAGCGTGGTGCCGTAGACCTGAATCATCTCGTAGAAGCGGTAAATGGTCGGGTCGGTGGGGATGCCATTGCCGATGCTGCCGCGCAGCGGAATCGTTTGCAGCAGGGCGACCGCGTCCGCATCGAGCCCCAGCTTATCGGCAACCACTTGAGCCGCGTCGGCCGGCAGTGCGTGCTGGCCAAGCAACGCGGCGGTAACGAAGGCTTCATGCAGGCCGGTGCCTTCGGCAATCCGGGCGAACGACAGGTCTTTGCGGGCCTTTGCCAACAGGATCACGTCGGTCAGGGCAAGGCGAGTGTTCTGGCTGATTTGCGATTGGATCATGAGTTTATCTCCGTGGGTGAACATCTGGGATCAGTGCGAAACGGCGCGCACGCTCGGATTGTCGGCAAGGGCGACGAACGTGCCGGTACGGCTGTCGAAGGCTTGGATGCACCCGCTTTCGATGTCGTAGACCCAGCCATGCAGCGTCACACGCTTTTGTTCGAGGGCGAGGCGTACCGAAGGGTGCGTTTGAATATTGGCCAACTGCGCGATCACGTTTTCACGAACCATGGAAGCGACTTTGGCCGGCTGGTCGACATGCTGGCGGGCCTCGTTGACGACCCGGCCGGAATCGGCGTAACGCAACCAGCCGGCCACGGCGGGCATGTGGTCCAGGCATTTGCAGGTGGCGATGGCGGTCATGGCACCGCAGTCGGAATGCCCGCAGATCACGATGTCGCTGACTTGCAGAGCGGCAACAGCGTACTCCACCGAGGCCGACACGCCACCGGGTTCCGGGCCGTAGGACGGCACGATATTGCCGGCGTTACGGATCACGAACAGGTCGCCCGGCTCCCGCTGCGTGACCAACTCAGGCACCAGGCGGCTGTCGGAGCAGGAGATGAACAGCGCTCGCGGGCTCTGTTGGTTGGCCAGGTCTTTGAACAGGCCGGCACGCTCGGGAAAGGCGTTGCGTTGAAACTTCAGGAAACCGTCGATGATGTCTTGCACAGGTGACTCCATGGGTTCGCGATGCGATGGAGCGAAGGTTACGCAGCCCTTTAAATAAGGTAAAAGTCTCAAATATTATTCAAGCCATCAGATAATCTTATGAACACGAACATGCTGGCACGACACATCCAGTACTTTTTGGCCGTTGCGCAACACGAAGGCTTTACCAAAGCGGCCGCGGCCTTGCACGTCTCGCAGCCGGCACTGTCGCAGCAGGTAAGGCAGTTGGAGGAAAGCCTCGGCACACAACTATTCGATCGCTCGGGTCGCAAGACGCGTCTGACCGATGCAGGTGAGGTTTACCTGCGCTATGCGCTACGTGCCGCGCAGGAACTGCAGGAAGGCCAGCGTGCGATTCATGACGTGGGGGATTTGAGCCGGGGGACGCTGCGAATTGCGGTAACGCCCACCTTCACCACTTACCTTGTCGGACCGCTGTTGGAAGCCTTCCATCGTCGCTATCCGAACATCACCTTGAGCCTGCATGAGGTCGCCCAGGAAGCGATGGAAAGCCTGCTACTGGCCGATGAATTGGATGTGGGCATCGCGTTTGATGAGGTGCACCCGCAGGACATCGAGGCCTGCCCCCTGCTGGTTGAAACCCTCGCACTGGTGGTCGGTGATCAACATCCACTGGCCGGGGAACGGGCGATCGGCCTGGAAGCGCTGAACGCCGAATCACTGATTTTATTGAGTAAGGCGTTCGCTACCCGCGAGCAAATCGACCGTTACTTCAACCAGCACGGCATCCGTCCGCGTGTTGTGATGGAAGCCAATGTGATTGGAGCGCTGATTGAGGGCGTGCGCAGGACCACGCTGTCGACGCTGTTACCGGCCGCTATTGCACGGGCGCATCCAGGATTGGTGGCGATTGAGCTGGGGCCACAACGGCTGCAACGCACCGCCGTGTTGATGCAGCGTAAGGGGGTTTATCAGTCAGCGGCGGCGCGGGTGTTCAGGGAGGTCGCAAAGGAAATCGCATCAACTCTGGACGCGGGCAGGTGAGCACTCATGATGCGTCGAGCCGCCGCGCCCATTGTTAGTTCGCCGCGCTCAAACCTGGACAATCCGGTAAGCACACCGTCGAGCCCCTAGCTGGATGTGTTCCACACGCTCGACCTTCGCCAGCAATACCTGTTCGAAAACCTGCAATTCCGCTCGGCAGAACCCCTGGCATGCACTGGCCGCTGCACAGATCGGGCAGTGGTTCTCCACCAGTATCAAGGCGCCGTCCGGTTGTTCGCTGCATTGGGCCATGTAGCCTTCGCGCGTGCGCAACTGCGCCAGCCGCTCGACCCGTGCTTTCAAGCCCTTGAGGCCTTCCATCTCACGCTCATACAGGGCTTGGGTCTGACGTTCGCGCACGTCGATCAAACGGTCGATGGCCTCTTCGCCAAAAGTCTCGCGCACCGTCTGCAACAGTTGCACGGTCAGTTCCGAATGAGTGTCGGGAAAACGCGCATGCCCCGCTGCCGTCAGGTGCCAGACCTGGGTCGGGCGCCCTACCCCGCGCGCCTCTGACTGCGCCTCTACCAGGCCGCCAGCCGCCAACTTCACCAGTTGCTGACGCGCCGCTTCACCGGTCGTGCCCAGAAACTCGCCGGCATCACTGGCCAGTTGCGGCCCACGTGTCTTGAGCAGGTGCAGCAAACGATCCGCCGGTGACCCCGACGAATATTCCAAGTCATTTCTTGACAAAATAAATAGCCCCAACGCAATATTCAAAGCAGTTACTTGGTAAATTAACCCAAGCCCGAAAGCAGCACAAGGAAGCGTCGATGCACACCCACGACAGCAGTTGGGGCGAGTTGCTCCGCGGCAAGAATGCCGCTCGTTCCATCGCCCTCTCCGGCGGCATAGCGCTCTATGCCACCAACACTTACATCGCCACCACTATCCTGCCGTCCGTGGTCGCTGAGATCGGCGGGTTGGCGCTCTATGCGTGGAGCACCACGCTGTACGTCGTGGCTTCGATCCTCGGTTCCGCACTTACCTCCAAGCTGTTGCAACGCACCGGCCCACGGCTGGCCTATACCGTCGCCACGCTGATCTTCATGGGCGGCGTGTTGATCTGCGCGCTGGCGCCAAGCATGCCGGTAATGCTCGCGGGTCGTCTGATCCAGGGGCTGGGCGGCGGGATGCTGCTGGCGCTGTGTTATTCGATGATCCAACGGGTGTTCGAAGAACGCCTGTGGCCACGGGCAATGGCGCTGGTGTCGGGCATGTGGGGCGTCGCCACGCTGGTAGGCCCGGCCGTGGGGGGCGTGTTCGCCGAAATGGACGCCTGGCGTTACGCCTTCGGCGCCATGGTGCCGGTAAGCCTTGCCTACATCGTACTGACCCGCCATGCCCTGCCGGCACACGACACCACCGCGGGCAGCACCAGCCGCTTGCCCGTAGCGCAATTGGTGCTGTTGGCGGCTGCCGTACTGGCGGTGTGTGCCGGCAGTGTCTCGTCGCTGCCAAGTTGGAACGTGCTGGGCATCGCGGCCTGCGCCGTGCTGGTGTTCCTGCTGATCCGGCACGAGTCCAGCGCCTCGATCCGCCTGCTACCCAGGGACGCGGTGAAGTTCAGCACCCCGCTTTGCGCACTCTATGCAACTACCTGCCTGCTGGTGATCGGTATGAGCAGCGAGATTTTCATGCCGTACTTTCTGCAGCACCTGCACGGCCAGTCGCCGCTGATCGCCGGTTACATGGCCGCGCTGATGGCCGCCGGCTGGACCGTCTCGGAAATCCTCAGCTCCGGTTGGAGCGGCCGTGGCGCGCAGCGCGCCATCCTCGCCGGGCCGCTGTTTATCGTGGGTGGACTGGTGCTGCTGGCAATCACTACGCCCATGACCAGCCTGGGTGAATGGGTAAGGCTGGCACCCATCTGCGCGGGGATGTTCCTGGTAGGTTTCGGCATTGGCCTGGGCTGGCCGCACCTGCTGACACGCATTCTGCAAGTGGCGTCGGAGCAGGATAAAGACACGGCCGCTGCGTCGATTACCACCCTGCAACTGTTCGCCATGGCAATGGGCGCCGCGCTGGCGGGCGTGATCTCTAACGTGGCGGGTATCAATGACGCGACCGGCAATGCAGGCATCGCCAATGCCGCGCAATGGTTGTTCGCGTTGTTTACCCTGGCACCGGCCTTGGCTTGGGTAATGGCACGGCGCGCAACACGTGCGAAGGCCGGCGCCGGCGGGTTAACGGCGTCTTGAGGATGGGTTCCCGTATTGCATCGCCTTGGATGATACTGGGCCGGACCACCCCCTGATGTGTCCCCTATCAGCTTCGGTCGAGCGCTTCGAGTGATCATGGAAAGAGCCGAACACACTGCCTTTGCCTACCAGACCGTGTACCGCTACCTCGTCGAGTTGATCGAGGCGGCCCCTGTGCACACCGAGCAGAAACTGCCATCGCTGCGCCAATTGGCGCAGCGCCTGGGAGTGTCGGTGTCGACGACCAAGTATGCTTATGCGCTGCTTGAAGATGAGGGGCGGGTCGAGGCCAGGCCCAAGTTCGGTTACTTCATCAAGGCGCTCCCCGGCGGCACATTGGACCCGGGCCCATCTAACCTGCTCGACCGGGTATTCGCCAACGCGCGGCAACCTGGAGTGCTGGCATTGAGTAGTGATGCACCGGCCATGCTGCTGTCTCTCGAGAACCCGCTGCGGATGATGGAGCGCGAGTTGGCGCGGCAGTATCCACGCTCGCTTGCGCCCCTGTACCTGCCGTTCGGCGAACCCGAATTGCGCGCCGCCCTGGCCGAACGCTACACCCACTCCTGCGACCGCTACTGGCAGGCCGATGAGGTGTATATCGGCGCGGACCTGCACAGTGTGCTGGCCATCTCTCTCAATGCCCTGGAGCTGGCAGGTACAGTGGCGTTGGTAGAGTCGCCTTGTTCATGGGCGGTTTTGCGTCAACTGGAAGCGGCGAAGGTGCGTGTGATCGAGTTACACCTCGACGCCCACGGGCGTTTCGACCTGGCGGCACTCAGTGGGTTGCTCCAGCAGGAGCCGGTTCGGTTGGCGGTATTTTCGTCGACCGTGAATATTCCCCAAGGCGGCCTGATGCCGGCGCAGGACAAGCAGCAGATCTGTCGCTGGCTGGCGGAGCGGGACATCTGGCTGTTCGAGAATGACACCTACGGCGAGTTGTGCTTCGCGCCACACCCTGCACGCTATCGCGACTTTGCCGACCCACGCAGGCTGTTGGTGTTTTCGACCTTCGACAAAGTAATCGGCTCCGAAGCGCCCTATGGGTATGTGCTGTGCCGCGAGCAAGGGCCGGCGCTACAGCGGTTGTTTCTGGAGCGTGGGTTTCGCCTCTCGCCGACTCGTCAGAGAGCCATCGCCAAGCTGTTCACTTCCAAACGCATCGACGCCCATTTAAAAGCACTTCGCGCACAGCTTTGCGCGCGGATGAACCAACTCAAAGCCCTGCTGGATACCCACGACGTGTGGCACCTTCAGGCCCCCCAAGGCGGTGCGAGTTTCTGGTTGCAAGCCAAGCGGCCGGTGGATATGCACTCGGTGTTCACACGCTTGCTGGCCCAGCGCGTCGTCATCGCCCCCGGTGAACTGTTCAGCCAGCAAGGTGCCTGGCAGCAGCACCTGCGCCTGAGCTATACCCTCGACTGGAACAAGGATATCGCCCAGGCCATACAACAACTGGCCGAGGCGTTCCGTCAAAGCCCGTAGCAGTGACGCGCTTCAGGGAAGCGACCATGGCGTACGTCGTCGGCAAAACGCGCGCAGGCATCGCGTATCACTTCACCGACGTCGGCGTACTGTTTGACGAAGCGCGGCAGGTGGTCGCCCCCCAGGCCCAACACATCTTCGGTGACCAGGACCTGGCCGTCGCACGCCGGTGACGCGCCAATGCCGATAGTGGGCATTCTTGAATCCAGGGTGATCTGCCGCGCCACCCCCTCGGCCACACCCTCCAATAGCAGACTGAACGCGCCCGCTTCCAGGTTGGCACGGGCATCCCCGGCAATCACCGCAGCGGTTTCAGCCGTGAGGCCCTGGGCCTTGAAGCCACCCATCACGTTAACGAACTGCGGCATCAGCCCCACGTGCGCCATCACCGGAATACCTCGCGCCACGAGAAACTCGACCGTCCCCGCCAACGCCTGATTGGCTTCCAGCTTGACCGCATCGCAACCGGTGCGTGCCAGCACCTGGGCACAATTGCGGAAGGCTTGCTCGAAGGACTCCTGATAGCTGCCGAAGGGCATGTCGGCGATCACGCAGGCCAGGTGCGTGCTGTCGACCACGGCGCGGGTATGGCCGATGATTTCTTCCAGTTGCATGCTCAAGGTGGACGCGCGGCCATAGCCGACCATCGCCGTAGAGTCGCCGACCAGAATGAAGTCAACCAAGGGGTCGATAAGCCTGGCAATCGCGCTGGAATACGCGGTCAGTGAGACGATCTTCTGCTGGCCCTTCATCGCCACCAGTTGCGGGACGGTCATGCGTTTTGTGCGGGTGTGGATGCTCATCAGGGTCGCCCTTCGCGTTGGATACCCGACCCGATTATTGGCAAAAAGACCGGTGGTTCAATGCACAGTTCGGCGCTGAAAAGCGACCCAGATCATGAACAGTGCCAGTCAGCCAAGGCTTTTTGTAGGAGCAAGCTTGCTCGCGAAAAACTCACAGGCGCCGCGTTCATTCAGGCAACACGCGTTATCGTTGAGTTTTTTCGCGAGCAAGCTCGCTCCTACAGACGGTACTTACGCTTAACTGACTGGCATTACCCAGATCACGAGCGCTTTTTTTAACTGATATCATCCGGATCTGCACAACCAGGTAAAAGATATGAATCGCCAAAAGAAACTCCAGCAACTCTTCAAGGCCAAGGCCAAAAAGGCCAGCGCCAAATTGGCGCCGAAAAGCAAAGACAAATACATCAGCAAAGCCGACCGCGCGAAACTGGCGGCTGACGCCGGTCAAGCCTCGGATACCCCCGCCGATACGCCTTGCTGAATCATCAATCGACACCGACAAGCAGCCGCATCGCGGAAGGCGTACCGGCTTCGTACTTGCTCCAGATGCGCCGTAAGTGGCGCGCCGAACCAAAGCCTGCACGTTCGGCGACCGTTTCAATCGCCAGGTTCGACTCAGTCAGCAGTTCACGCGCCACGGCCAGTCGCAGCCGATGCAGGTAGTCGAGTGGGCTGAGGCCTACATGCTCCTGGAACAGCCGCGCCAGGTGGCGGCTGCTGGTATACGCCAGGCTCGCCATACGCGTGACGGACCAGGCTTCACAGGGGGCGGCAGCGATGGCGTCCTGCACCCGATGCACCGCTGGGTGCAGGTGATTACGCCCCGAGATCCAGGGTGACAGTTGCGGGTCGGCTCCACTGCGGCGCATGTACACCACCATGTCCCGGGCGACCGCGCAGGCCAGCCGTGCCCCGGCCAGTTCGGCGAGCAGGTGCAGCATCAGGTCGATACCCGCGGTGACGCCGGCGCTGCAACTCACCGGACCGTCGGTGACGTAAAGCCGGTTTTCGAGGACGCGGGCTCTGGGCGCGATGGCTTGCAATCTCTCGCACAACGCATGGTGCGTGGTGCACTGGCGCCCATCCAGCAACCCAGCCCTGGCGGCACTCAACGCGCCTGCACATACGCATACCAGCCGCTCGCCCGACGGCGCGAACACCGTTTGCAGCCATTGAGTCAGTGCGGCGCTGGCGGTATCAAACGCCTGCTGGGATGCCTGGGTCACCTTCGACGTGGAGCCCACCAACACCACCAGCGTGCCCGGTGCCAGGGCCGGTGGCAGCGGCGCCAAGCCTGTGAGCGGCAAACCGATGGAGGTTTGCAGGGACGCCACCGGGCTGACGTACTGCAGGTCGAAGTCGATGGCGGCCGGGTCTTCGACTTGAGCGGCCAGGCGCAACACTTCGGCGGGACCTGCCAGGTCCAGCATCAGTACATTGGGCAGCAACACGAAAAGCACCGGCACGCTCACGGGGTTATGCCTCCAATGCCTGGGCGACGGTGACGATGCGCGCAAAGCGGTCTTCCAGCACCAGCTCTGTGCGCTCGCGGATCTCGGCCACGGTGTAGACCCGTGCACTGCGCGCGTGAGTCATGGGGAAGGTCAACGTCGCCTCACTGACAAAGTCCACGGCAAAGCCGCTGTCAGACGCGTGCCGCGTGGTGGTCTCACAGCATTGCTCGGTGCGAATGCCGCTGATGATCAGCGTGGTCACCCCCATTTCCGTCAGCCGTGCAGCCAGGGGAGTACCGGCGAAAGCACTGTGGTAGCGCTTATGGATGACCAGGGCGGGCTCGATCGACAACTCGCCCAAGGTTCTGACGTTGCCCGATGCCATCGAAAAATACCCCTGGTCTTCAACATGGAAGACTTGTATCACCGGAATGCCGCGCTGAACACACCCGTCAATAAGGGCCTGTTGATTGGCAAGGTAGCCAGGCAGGTCATTTTCGGACCAGTAGGTGGCGTGGCGGAACGAATGCTGGGCATCGATCACGATCAGGGCTTTGCGGCTCATGGGCAATCCTCTTGGCTGTCATCTCAGTGAATGATGCAGGCCATGGTAGGTACGCCGACACGTGCGCGACAGGCGCGCGCCGGACCGGTTGAGGACGGATTCGGACATTCATGGGCACAAACTCTCAGCCAGTGTTCAACGCCACCTCACTCAGTTGTATAGGGGGATGGGGTATGCCATGATTCGCGACACTATAGGTAGGGGGGGTATACCGTGAGCCATACAGCCGCGAACAAAGACAGCTTGATCAAGCGCGTCAAACGCATCGCCGGGCAAATCCAGGCGGTGGAAAAAGCGCTGGAATCAGACGCCGACTGTGCCAAGACCCTGCACCTGGTGGCGGCCACCCGTGGTGCGATTAACGGGCTGATGGAGGAAATCATCGAAGACCACGCCAGGGCACACGTGGCCGACCCGTCCCTTAGCGAAGAAGCGCGCAACAAAGGTGTCGAAGAATTGCTTGAAGCCATTCGGCGGTACTCCAAATGACCCTCACCAGTCACACCCACGAGCATGTATTCCTCGGTTCATCCCACGAAGAAAATGCCAAACGCACCCTGTGGGTGGTGATGCTGACGGTCGTCATGATGGTGGCGGAAATCGCCGCCGGCGCGTTGACCGGCTCCATGGCCCTGCTGGCTGACGGCTTTCACATGGCCACCCATGCCGGCGCCTTGGGCATTGCCGCTGCGGCCTACGCCTATGCCAAACGGCATGCGAACAGCCCGCGCTACAGCTTCGGTACCGGCAAGGTGGGTGACCTGGGCGGCTTCGCCTCGGCGCTGATTCTGGCGCTGGTAGCCTTAGGCATCGGCATCGAGTCGGTGATTCGCTTGCTGCAGCCTGCCGACGTGCAGTTCGGGACGGCGACACTGATTGCCGTGGTGGGTCTGGCGGTGAATATCATCAGTGCGCTGCTGCTGGGTCACGGCCATAGCCACGGGCATGACCACGACCACGAGCCTCACGCTCATGGCCACGACAACAATATGCGCTCCGCGTACGTGCACGTGATCGCCGATGCGTTGACCTCGGTGCTCGCCATCGCGGCGCTACTGGCTGGACGTTACCTGGGCTGGGTGTGGCTGGACCCGCTGATGGGCATTGTCGGTGCCGCCGTGATTGCGCGGTGGGCCTGGAGCTTGATGGGGGCCACCGCCGGCGTGTTGCTGGACCAGACCGATGCACATGTCGCCACAGAGATCCGCGAGTTGGTTGAACAACCCGGCGATGCCCGGATCACCGACTTGCACGTCTGGCGAGTCGGCCCCCAGGCCCATGCGGCGATTGTCAGTGTGGTCGGCCATCCGACCACGGATGCCGAGAGTATTCGTCGGCGCCTTGGGCCGGTACATGAAGTGAGTCACCTCACTGTCGAGTTTCACCCGGCATAACTACGGTCTTTACTGCACACCTGGATGAACCCTTGGCCAAAGATATTGAAAACCCCTGCATTTCCACCTGCCAGCTCAGCGGTGACTTGTGCATCAGCTGCGGACGCAGCAAGGATGACATCCGCAAATGGAAACGCATGAAGCGCCCGGAAAAGATGGCCGCCGTGCAGCGCGCGACATTGCGCTTGAAGGCGCTGAAAAAAGGCAAGTAAGGCCGGCAATATCACCGACCTTGCGGATGTGGCATCAAGTGCGCCCCACCGAACCGGTAACCGGCAGATTGCCCAATAACCTGAGCCCGGTGCTCTTCACAAAGGTGTCGTAGTCCATCGGTTTTTGAATGCGAGTCTCGGCGTTGGGCAACACGTAGGCCCAGGCACGCTTTGACGAAGCGTCATACACCAGTTTGAACAGGCGCGTCGGCACCCAGACCTTGTGAGTACCAATGGTGCTGTAGCCCGGGTCAAACAGCGGGCCGGTGAACACGAACACGTTGCCACCGGCACGGGTGGCAAATTTACGCACATCCGCTTCGACCTTGCTCCAGATCTTGCGGTTGTTGGTGGGGTCCTGCGGCACCATGTTCGACAACGCGAAGGATTGCGCCATGGCATTGGCACTCGGTGCGTCGGCCGCCGGGGACTGGTGGCCGCGGTCCACCGCAGGATGCTGGCCGCGGTAATCGCTCAGTTCTGCGCGACCGTCCTTGGGAATGCGCGGGTCCGGGTAGAACTGGTTGGTGCGTTCCTCGCCCTTGGCGTCTTTCAATTGCGCGGCATTCAGGCGTTCGACCACCACCAGCGGCGTCCTGCTGGTTTGTGAATAGAGCACCGCGAAGTTGTCCGAGCACAGGGCCAGGGGCTTCATCGAGACCGGCACGGTAGCAAGGTTGATCGGTGTCGCAGCGGGGAACAGATCGGCACACCCATCAAACGAGGGCTTTTTTTGTTGGCTGGAATAGAGGTCGAGGGCGGCCCCCTGGCTGATCGAGCCGGAGCGTGAACTGTGCTCCTGGGCTGGTGGCTTGATAAAGTCCAACAGGCCGCGGGCTTGCGCCCCGGAGGAGAGCAAAACAAGGGCCGACAGCCCAACTGCAATTTTGCGCAGGTACATGGAGTGATTCTTCGAATGGGAGTGAGGCGGCAGGCTCCGCGAAACGGAGCCAAGTGAATGATATTGCGAGGATTATTGACCGGGCAAAGTCACATTAGTGCCCAACGGCAAGCGGTTTTCCCGTCGCCCGCGCGCCGGGTTTGAAACCATGGGCATTTCCCGCGCCGGCGCGACGGTGCCGAGCGCGTGTATCTGCTACGAATGGCGGACCAGGCGTCGCCCGCCTTTAACTTGCCGACTCGACTACCCGCGAGCTGGTGAAGTCGAGCATGACGGTGAACCGCTGTTGCACGCGGATCACTTCAATATGCCAGCCCAGTTTTGCGCATAACTGCCGCATCAACTGCAACCCAAGGCCGTAGCCAAAGTCGCTGGATTCCTGCGATGGCGGGGTCTCCCTCGTCCGGTTGGCAATAGATAGCCAGGGGTAGTTGAAGCTGATTTCCACTTGGCCTTCTTCCGCGTATTGGAGTGCATTGCGCAGGAAGTTGCCGATCACAATGCGGCATGCGGTGGGAGGCAATCGACAAAGTCCGGTGTGGATATCGATGATCAGCTCGATATCCCGGTTGCCGATGAGGTAGCGATGTTTCTCGATCAGTTCGCCGACCAGCTCGCCCAGGTCAACATCGTCCTCCGGCAACGGTTCGGGACGCTCACGGCTCATCCACAGCAACGTCTCGGCGATAAGCTGCATATTCAGCACGGAACGCTCGATGCGCTGCAAAGAGGTCGGCAGCACACCGCCCGATTGCAGGGTCAACAGCTCCATATTGGCCTTGAGCACCGCCAGTGGGGTCCGCAGTTCATGGCTGGTGTAGCGTAAAAGGCGACCTTCACGCTGGCTGGCCGCCTGCACCTGCTCAACACTTTTGGCCAGTGCTTCGGCCAGCATATTGAACTCCTTGAAGCTGAAGCCAGGACGCCCGCAGGCTATAGCGCCAGGGTCTTTCAATGTACTGGACCATTGGGCCAGGCGCCCCAGCGGGCGAACCAACCACCAGACCAGCAGGGCGATGATGAACAGCGCCGGCACGAACACCGCCAGGCTAATGAAGGCGACGCTTTGCAGCACCTGGTCAAAGTAGGCATCGGACAACGGTGTCTCGACTTCACCACCTGCTTCCTGATCATGATCGACGTCATACAGATAAAGGGTTTTACCGTCACCCAGAGGCTGTTCGAGGATTATCTGGAACACCGCGTCGTCGTCATCGGAGTAAAGATCGCCAAAGATATGGACCGCGCCGAAGGACAGACTCGGCGGTGCATCCAGCATCTGGCGGATGTTCTCCGGCAACGCCTCCTTGCCGATGACACCGGTATAGAAGTAATTGTGCGGAGGCGGCGTGGCCGGGTCCTTCTTGTAGTGCCTGATAAAATATTGGGCTTCTTCTTCCATCATCGCACTGGCGGTGTAGAGCAAGCCGCGCACGGTGAAGGCCGGCAGCAGTTGGCTGTAGATCAGCAACACCACCGCGATCAGTAACAGGAAACTTCCGCTGATCACCCACTTCAGGCTCAAACCATTACGCATGTGGCTTCACCTGAATACCGACCCCGGGAAGGGTGTGGATCAACGGCCGGCCAAAGGGTTTATCAACTGCCTTGCGTAGCCGATGCATGTGCACTTTGAGCGTATTGCTGTCGGGTGGCTCATCACCCCAGACCTTTGCTTCCAAGCGCTCTCGGGAAACCGGTTCAGGACTGGCGCGCATCAGATGTTCCAGCAAGCTCCAGCAGATGGGTGACAAATGTAGCTCCTGTCCTGCGCGACTGACTTTGCGGGTGCTCAGCTCCATCACCAAGTCGTCCACCTGCAGGCGGCTGGTCTGCCCGCTGCGGCGCATGCTCAGTGCGCGAATCCTGGCCACCAGTTCGGCCAGTTCGAACGGTTTGACCAGATAGTCGTCGGCTCCAGCGGCAAAACTGGCGAGTTTGTCCGATAACGCATCCAGCGAGGTCAGCATCAGGATGGGCGTCTGGACGCCCTGCTGACGTAATCGTTCGCATAACTGCTGGCCGTCCAGTCGCGGCAGCATGATATCCAGGAGAATAACGTCGTAATGTTGGCTGAGTGCCAGATTAAGCCCGGCCTGGCCATTACTGGCGTGGTCACAGACGATGCTGCTGAATGCCAGATACTCGATGACGGTGGTGGCCAGATCCAGGTTGTCTTCGACCAACAGCAGGTGAATATGCACAGGAAAAAGCCTCGGACAGTATTGCGCAGAGGTTTGAAGGATAACGGAAGTCGGCTGCCCTCTAATGATGTTTACCTGGCGTTAACCCTCCCCTGCTTAAGCTCAGGCTCTTCTTATCCAGAGCGCGTCACAGCCATGAACCTGTCTTCGATGATCACCGGTGCCCTGCTGGTGTTGATTTTCTTCGCCCTGATGGCCGGCATCCCCGCACCGAAAGCTCAGTTGATGCGCATTGGCGGGAATAGCTGGTTTCTGGTGGGCCAGAACGTTGAGCGAACAGGGTCGTTTCATGTCGCCAATGCGTCCTGATGACGTAAACATCAGCTATACCTATCAGTTGGTACTGTGCGTGGTGCTGATTGTTTGCGTGTCGTTGTCGATGGGTATCTATATCACCCGCTTGAATGCGCACATCGATAAGCACCGAGACCTGTCGCCGGTGTATCTGTACGAATGCCACAAAGGCCGTGGCGGCTTTATTGTCTATGCTGATGGCAGACGCAGCAGCGACAACTGCTACGACGACGATGAAGGTGAATCGGCGGGTGCCGACGAGGCGCAGGGTCTGCCAGGCTCACACCGTGCCGGGTGGCTCAAGTACATCCTGCCTACGGTTGAAGAGCCGCGGATTCTCCAGAGATAGGGCAACCCTCCTGCCGGCGCCCAGTAACGCAGCAGTCACAAACCGGACGGAAGGTACGTACCAAATCTAAAGTTAAGGCGCCAGGGACAGATAGACTTTATGTCGTTCATATCTGCAACAATGTTCAAGGACCGAACTCATGACTCAGCGTCAATCCGGCCGTACTTCACCCCCTGTTTCTTTGCCTTTTCGCTGGTTTGCGTTACTTCCGGTCATCTCTGCCATTGCATGGACGCTCCTGCAATCAGCCTCGCCGACCAACCTGGCGGCCTGTGCCGTACTGCTGCTGATCGGTCTCGGTACCTGTGCCTGGAGCGCACGCTCACAGCGTGACGCGGTGCTGCGCGCGATGGCATGGGCGAAGGCCGATCAAGCAGATGTGGACGCGACGCAAAACAGCACGGCCTTGCGCGCGCAACTCGATGAGGTATTGCTGGGCGCCATGCCCATCTGGGCCAAGCAAGTGGAAAACTCGCGCCAGCAGACCGAGGACGCGATTGTGAGCCTGGCCAACCGCTTCACCGGTATTTCCGCGCGCCTGCAGGACACCGTGCAGGCCTCGCAGCAAGCCGCCGGCGAGCTCGATGGGCAGTCTGCCGACGGCGCGCTCAAGGCGCTGGCACGCAGCGACAGCGAACTGAGCCAGGTCATCGACTCTCTCAAGGCCGCTCAATCGAGCCGTGACCAGACCCTCTCCCAAGTGCGCAGCCTCACCGCCTATACCGGTGAACTGCGCACCATGGCCGCCGATGTGGCGGCCATTGCGGCGCAAACCAACCTTCTGGCCCTCAATGCCGCCATCGAGGCGGCCCGGGCCGGTGAAGCCGGGCGCGGTTTTGCCGTGGTTGCGGATGCGGTGCGCAGCCTGTCGAGTAAGTCCAGCGAGACCGGCCAGCAAATGTCGGCCAAAGTCGACATCATTAACAACGCCATCACCCAACTGGTCCAGGTAGCGTCCAGCAGCGCCGACCAGGACAGCCACTCCGTCGCCGCGTCCGAGCAGAGCATCCAGCAGGTGCTCGAACGCTTCCAGAGCATCACCGGGCGCCTGGCCGACTCCGCCGACCTGCTCAAGCAGGAAAGCTACGGCATCCGTGACGAGATGACCGACGTACTGGTCAACCTGCAATTCCAGGACCGGGTCAGCCAGATCCTCAGCCATGTGCGCGACAACATGCACGCCCTGCATGAGCACCTGCTACAGGCCAGCCAGGCGCCCGACCAACTGGTAGCCGTCGATGCCCGCCAATGGCTGGCGCGCATGGAGGCCACCTATGCCACCGACGAGCAGCGGCGCACCCATCGGGGCGACACCGCGGCGCAACAGAGTTCACAAGACATCACTTTTTTCTAGGAGCACGGCATGGCGAAGAATGTATTAGTGGTCGACGACTCGAGCAGCGTGCGACAAGTGGTCGGCATTGCCTTGAAAAGCGCCGGCTACGACGTGATCGAGGCGTGCGATGGCAAGGACGCGCTGGGCAAGCTCAACGGGCAAAAGGTGCACTTGATCATCAGTGACGTGAACATGCCCAACATGGACGGCATCACCTTCGTGAAGGAGGTCAAGAAGCTGGCCAGCTACAAGTTCACCCCGATCATCATGCTGACCACCGAGTCGCAGGAATCGAAGAAAGCCGAAGGCCAGGCCGCAGGCGCCAAGGCCTGGGTGGTCAAGCCGTTCCAGCCGGCGCAGATGCTGGCGGCGGTATCCAAGCTGATCCTGCCCTGACCGATGACGGCACGGAGGCTTTATGTCCATCACCCGCGAAACAGTCGACGGCACCGCCCGCATAGGCATTGACGGCGAACTGACGATCTACACCGTGGCCGAGCTTGCCACCGAGCTGCTGCCGCAGATTGGCGCGGCGCCGCGCCTGGAACTCGACTTGTCCCAGGTCACGGAAATCGACGGTGCCGGCCTGCAATTGCTCGCGGTCATCAAGCGCGAAGCGGCCGGCAATGGGACGGACTTGAGCCTTGCCGGGCAGAGCCAGGCGGTCACGAGCACCTTTCAACTATGTGGCGGCGCGATCTTCTAGCGCGACGCAGCCCCGCTCAATGAGCGACAAGGAGTGTCCAGGTGAGTATTGATCTCGATCAGGCACAGCAGACCTTTATCGCCGAGGCACGCGAGCTGTTGCAGGTCATGGAGCAATCCCTGCTGCAACTGGAAAGCGAACCCGGTGATGAAGATGCGATCGGCGCAGTGTTTCGTGCCGCCCATACCATCAAAGGCTCCGCCGGGTTGTTCGGCCTCGCACCGATTGTCGGTTTCACGCACATCGTCGAAGACGTGCTCGACCGCCTGCGCGATGGCAGCGTGGCGGTGGATGCGGCGCTGATCGCGCTGCTTCTCAAGTGCGGCGACCACATACTTGAACTGATCGAGGCGGTCGACCATCACAATGGAGCGCTGCAGCCTGCGACGCTGGAGCACGGTGAGTTGTTGCGCGAGGCACTGAGCGCCTATCAGCCGCTGCAGACGGCGATCGCGGTTGTGGAGAGCACTGGCCAAAATGACGAAAACCGCGACGAGGTGCTCTGGCATATCTCGCTGCGCTTCGGCGTGGATGTGTTCCGCAATGGCATGGACCCGTTGTCCTTCCTGCGCTACCTCGCCACGCTGGGCCAGTTGTTACAGGTCACCACCCTGACCGAGAGCATTCCGCCCGTGGACGGCTGGGATCCGGAAAGCTGCTACTTGGGCTTTGAAATCGACCTGCGTTCGAAAGCCGGCCATGCCACCCTCAATGAAGTGTTCGATTTCGTACGCGATGACTGTGAGGTGCACATCAGCGCCCTCGACGCGCCAAGCGACAGCAGCGCCGCCGCCGGCACCGAGTTGGTCACGCAGACTGCTCCCAGCCCGATGGTGACGACGCAACAGCGCGTGGCGACGACCAGCGAAGCCAAGCCGCGGGATGGCAGCTATGTACGGGTCAATGCCGACAAGCTCGATGAACTGATCAACCTGGTCGGCGAGTTGGTCATCGCCAGCGCCGGCGCCAGCCTGTTGGCTCGCTCCTGCAACAACGACCCGCTGCAGGAAGCCTCCTCGACCGTCTCCGGGCTGGTGGAAGAGATCCTCGATGGCGCGCTGCGCCTGCGCATGATTCCCATCGGCGATACCTTCAATCGTTTCCGCCGCGTGGTGCGCGATGTCAGTCAGGAACTGGGCAAGGATATAGACCTGATCATCAGCGGCGCGGAAACCGAGCTGGATAAGACCGTAGTCGAGAAAATCGGCGACCCGCTGATGCACCTGTTGCGCAATGCGATGGACCATGGCATCGAGAATGCCGAGGCCCGCCGCGCGGCCGGTAAATCGACCAAGGGTCACCTGAGCCTGAATGCCTACCACGACTCGGGCAGTATCGTGATCGAAATCGCCGATGATGGCGCCGGGCTCAATCGCGAACGTATTCTGGAAAAAGCCCAGGAGCGCGGGCTGGTCGCCAGCGGTGCGGTGCTCAGCGACCAGGAAATCTACAACCTGATTTTCGAAGCCGGTTTCTCCACGGCCGAGGCGGTGACCAACCTCTCCGGACGCGGTGTCGGCATGGATGTGGTCACACGAAATATCACCCTGTTGCGCGGTACCGTCGACCTCGACAGCCGCCCCGGCCAGGGCACCGTGGTGCGTATTCGCCTGCCGCTGACCCTGGCGATCATCAACGGATTCCTGGTCGGCATCGACCATTGCACCTACGTGATTCCGTTGGATATGGTCCAGGAATGCGTCGAGCTGGACGAACACCAGCGTCAATCCAGCCGCGACCAGGGTTACCTGGATCTGCGCGGCGAGGTGTTGCCGTTGGTGGACCTGCGCGACCACTTCAGCCACGAAGGCCCACCGGCCCGCCGCCAGAACGTGGTGGTGGTGCGCTATGCCGAACACAAGGCCGGGCTGGTGGTGGATGACCTGCTCGGCGAGTTCCAGACCGTCATCAAACCCTTGGGCAAGCTGTTCGGCGCGCTACGCGGCATCAGCGGCTCGACCATTCTGGGTAGCGGCGCGGTGGCCCTGATCCTGGATATACCGGCGCTGCTCAACCAAATCGTACAACAGGAAGCCCGCACACCTCAGGCGCCCCCGTCGCCCGCGGTCGGCGTTCGCTGACGCATTTGCAATTCCATGGAGGTTCCCCGATGAAATGGTTCTACAATCTTAAAATTTCCACCAAGTTGATCAGCGCATTCCTGGTGGTCCTGGCCCTCACTGCGGCCATGGGTGGGTTCGCAATCCTCCAGCTCGGTGCCGTCAACCAGGCAGCCCAGGAGATCAAGAGCGATTGGATGCCGTCCATGCGCGCAGCGGCCGGCATGCGTTTTTTTGCGGCCAATTATCGGCTGAAGGAAAACCGCCACGTCAGTACCGAGATCGCCGAAGAAAAGGCCCAGGCAGATCGCGAAGCCGATGAGTCGCGTCAACAGTTCGATACCCGCATGGGCACCTACGAGCAATTGCTGTCGGGCGATGAAGAACGTCAGCTTCTGGTCGGTTTGAAAAGTGCCTGGTCCACCTACCTGGCGACCAGCAAGCAGTTGCTCGACTTGTCCCGGCAGAACCAGGAAGTCGCTGCGAGTACCTTGCTCAGAGGGGAGTCCAGAACGCATTTCGATGACG
Source organism: Pseudomonas sp. MWU13-2517 (assembly GCF_023242545.1). Taxonomy (NCBI): domain Bacteria; kingdom Pseudomonadati; phylum Pseudomonadota; class Gammaproteobacteria; order Pseudomonadales; family Pseudomonadaceae; genus Pseudomonas; species Pseudomonas sp. MWU13-2517. The sequence goes on from NZ_JALMFA010000011.1 coordinate 89,079, forward strand.
TGACCAACCGCCTGCAGAAAATGGTCGAGTTCAATGAAGCCGGCGCGATCCAAGTCGGTGACAAGGGCTCGGCGTTGTACGAAAGCGCACGCGTGTCGATCATCGCGGTGCTGGTCGCCGCCCTGTTGATCGGCCTGGGCCTTGCGATGTTCATCGCGCGGATTATTTCCCGTCCGCTGAAGCAAGCCGCGGCCGCCGCAGAGCAATTGGCCGAAGGTGACCTCAGCACCCCTATCGCACCGGGCGGGAAAGATGAAACCGGCATGGTGCTCAATGCCATGCGCAATATGGTCGGCAAACTGGCGACTATCATCGGCGAAGTACGCAATGCCGCCGACAACCTGGCCAGCGCCTCGGAGCAAGTCAGCGCCACCGCGCAGTCGATGAGCCAGGCCACCAGTGAACAGGCCGCCAGCGTCGAGGAAACCAGCGCGTCGGTGGAACAGATGAGCGCCAGCATCAATCAGAATACCGAAAACGCCAAGGTCACCGATGGCATGGCCAGCAAGGCGGCCAAGGAAGCCACCGACGGCGGAGAGTCGGTGCAACAAACGGTACTGGCGATGAAGAAAATCGCCCAGCGCATCAGCATCATCGATGATATCGCCTACCAGACCAATCTGCTGGCGCTCAACGCCGCCATTGAGGCTGCGCGAGCCGGCGAACACGGCAAAGGTTTCGCGGTGGTAGCCGCTGAAGTACGCAAACTGGCGGAGCGCAGCCAGGTGGCCGCCCAGGAAATCGGCGAACTGTCGTCAAGCAGCGTGGACATGGCCGAAAAAGCCGGGAAACTGCTCGACGAAATGGTGCCCTCGATCAACAAGACCTCCGACCTGGTACAGGAAATCAGCGCCGCCTCCGAAGAGCAGGCGGCCGGCGTGGCACAGATCAACACGGCCATGACCCAGCTCAACCAGGTGACCCAGCAGAACGCCTCCAGCAGCGAGGAACTGGCGGCAACGGCCGAAGAAATGAGCGGCCAGGCCGAGCAGTTGCAACAGGCGATGAGCTTTTTTGTACTCGACGCCACCGCCGGCGCCGCGGTTCAAACCAGCAGTGTGGACAGCCCGGGCAACAAGCCCGGCCGCCAACCACCCCGCTCGGCACCGCAGGCACCCCGCAAAGCGTTTGCCTACAATATGGTCAGCGCCCCGGATGAATCGGAATTCACCCGTTTCTGATGCAAAGCATTGATGCGGGCTTACAGGGAGAATGACATGGGTGCAGTAATGACTAACCGCCAGTCCGCGGTTGCCACAGATGAAGAAGCGCAATACCTGACCTTCATACTCGGTGGCGAGATGTTCGCCATCGGCATTCTGGGCATCAAGGAAATCATCGAGTACGGCAGCCTGACCGTGGTACCGATGATGCCCGCGTTCGTGCGCGGTGTGATCAACCTGCGCGGCGCCGTGGTGCCGGTGGTTGATCTGTCGGCGCGTTTCGGCCGGGCGAACTCGCCGATTACCCGGCGCTCCTGCGTGATCATCATCGAAGCGAGCACCGAAGATGGGCAGCCCCAAGACATCGGGTTGCTGGTGGATACGGTATCAGCCGTGCAGGAGATCCCCGCGGCCCAGATCGAGCCCCCGCCCAGTTTTGGCGCGCGGATTCGCGCCGACTTCATCGGTGGCATGGCCAAGGTCGAAGGCAAGTTCGTGATTGTGCTGGAAGTGGGCAAAGTACTTTCTATCGATGAGATGTCCAGCCTGGCCGAAAGCGCCCAGGCACCGGCGCTCGATCTTGAGCAGCGTTGAGGTCCGATCATGACCGACACCGCCTCCCTCGATGACCGTGAGTTCGGTCAATTCCAATCCTGGTTGTACCGTGCAGCCGGTATCAATCTGTCGCCGGCCAAAAAAGCCTTGGTTGCCGGGCGCCTGTTCAAGCGCCTCAAGCATTATGAACTGGAGAGTTACGGGGACTATTTCAAGCTGATCATGAGCGACCAGCGCAAGGGCGAGTTGCAAGTCGCGCTGGACCTGCTGACCACCAACGAAACCTACTTTTTTCGCGAGCCCAAGCACTTTGACTTCCTGCGTCAGCAGGTACTGCCCAAGGCAGCGCCGGGCAAAGTGTTCCGCGTATGGAGCGCGGCCAGCTCTTCGGGCGAAGAGCCCTACAGCCTGGCGATGACGCTGGCCGAGGCCCTGGGCACCACGCCTTGGGAAGTGATCGGCTCGGACATCAGCACTCAGATGCTGGCCAAGGCGCGCACCGGGCATTACTCAATGGAGCGCATCGGTACCCTGCCCCAGCCGCTGCTCACCAAATACTGCCTCAAGGGAATCGGCCGCCAGGAAGGCACTTTCCTGATCGACAAGAGCCTGCGCAACCGCGTCAACTTTGTGCAAGTCAACCTGAACGAGCCGCTGCCAGGCCTGGGCGAGTTCGATGTGATATTCCTGCGCAACGTGATGATCTATTTCGACCAGCAGACCAAGAGCCAAGTGGTCGCACGCCTGTTGCCGCAACTCAAACCCGGCGGCCATTTCATTATCAGCCACTCGGAGAGCCTCAACGGTGTGAACGACACCTTGAAGCTGGTGGCGCCGTCGATTTACCGCAAGCCATGAAAAAGCCCCTCGGTGCGCTCGAAGTGGTGCTGGCGCCCGGCCAGGTCAGTTTTGCGACGCGGCCGACTCGCCTGCGCACCTTGCTTGGTTCCTGCGTGGCGTTCACCTTCTGGCATCCGCAGCGGCGGATCGGCGGCATGTGCCATTTCATGCTGCCGGCACGCTTGCGTCATGGCCAGCCCCTGGATGGCAAGTACGGCGACGAAGCGCTGGAGTTGCTGATTCAGCACGCACGCGCCCATGGCACGCGCGCCCAGGACTATCAGGTGAAGGCGTTCGGCGGCGGCGAGATGTTCCCCACGCAGCACCGCCAACTACCGACGCAGAATGTGGCCAACCTGAACATCCGCGCCGCACTGGCACTCGCCAAGCACCATCATTTGCACCTGGCGGCCCAGGACATGGGCAGCACCGGCTATCGCACTATCGTGTTCGACCTGTGGAACGGCAACGTCTGGGTCCGGCATCAACCAATGGGATTACTCGAAAACAATGCCTACCAAAAAAATCAGCGTATTGCTGGTCGATGACTCGGCCGTTGTACGCCAAGTGCTGCTGGCGATTTTCAATGACACGCCGGATATCCACGTCATAGGCGCCGCCTCCGACCCGATTTTCGCCATGGACAAGCTCGCCCGAGAATGGCCGGATGTGATTGTGCTGGATGTGGAAATGCCGCGCATGGATGGCATCACCTTTCTCAGGAAAATCATGAGCGAGCGTCCGACACCGGTAGTGATCTGCTCGTCACTGACCCAGAAAGGCGCGGAAACCTCCCTGCAGGCGTTATCGGCTGGCGCAGTGGAAATCATCACCAAGCCCACCAGCGGGCTGAAGAATTTCCTGATCGAGTCGGGCCCGGAGCTGATTGCGGCGATCCGCGCGGCGGCCAACTCCAACGTCAGCAACCTCGGCAAGCGCATCGCCAAGCCGACACCGGCGCCCACTGTCGCCGGCAAACTGACGGCGGATGCGATCCTGCCCGCCGCCAACGGCCACGCCATGGCCCAGACTACCGAGCGCATAGTCGCCATCGGCACATCCACGGGCGGCACCCAAGCGCTGGAGGCCGTGCTGACAGCGTTACCGAGGGTGTGCCCTGGCATGGTGATCGTGCAGCACATGCCGGAAAAGTTCACCGCCTCCTTCGCCGAGCGTCTGAACAGCGTATGCCAGATCGAAGTACGTGAAGCGCGCAACAACGACCGTATCTTGCCCGGCCTGGCGTTGATCGCTCCCGGCGGCAAGCACATGATGGTCACACGCAGCGGCGCCTACTACCACGCTCAGGTCATCGACGGGCCGCTGGTCAACCGCCATCGGCCATCGGTGGATGTGTTGTTTCGCTCAGTGGCCAAATTTGCCGGCAAGAACGCCACCGGCATCATCATGACCGGCATGGGCGACGACGGCGCCCGCGGCCTCAAGGAAATGCTCGACGCCGGCGCCGCGACGGTGGCCCAGGACGAGGCCAGCTGCGTGGTGTTCGGCATGCCCAAGGAAGCCATCAAGCTCAACGCTGCCCAGCGCATCATGGCTTTGCAGGATATTCACCAGGCGATCCTGCATAAGTGATGTTGGGTGTAACGGTCTGGGCAACGCATCTTGTTTGATTGATGCGCCCAGATTGACCAGCCGCATAAAAAAGTGACCAGTGAATGGGGGCAGTTTTCGATCCAGTCGTGGTCGCATCAGCATTGAAGGTGCTGTTCTGGTGAGCGGAAATCCCCCCGTGCACTTGGACGGCAAAGGTCAAATCCAAGGCAAAAAAAAGCCTGCATCTCTGCAGGCTTTTCTCTATCTGGCTCACGACCTGGACTCGAATTGAAATTTAAGTACCTGTTTTACAATAAAATTTGCTGACCTCAAAAATATTTATCCCTACTATTATCCTAATTAAGCCCGGATTTTATACAAACTCTTTGGATTCCCATGAGCACGGCAATCCGAACTGGTGAGTTGTGACAGGAAACCAATCGGCCAGAAGAACAGTTGAGATTTACCCCCATAAGAACAATTGTTCAATTTGTGCTCGGTTTCAGCATCGACGGACATGGCGACTGGGTCAGGACCTCTCTCCGCGAGCTCCCTTCGGCCACAATGCTGAGCTGAAAATGCCGCTGCCATAGTGTATGGCCCCGACGAGTGACGAAGCAGAACCCGCTCTGTGGGGAAAGAAGGCCAACGCGCCCGCCACAGAATTGGCGACGATAAGCCCGTTCATGGATATGTAGAAAAATATGGGGATGACCAAGCCCCAAATTGTTGGCGTTGACGCCGAATCTTCCCAATGGCCGATGCCACACTGTCCCAATACCAATCGGCAAAAATCCAGCACTGGTAATGGTTCACAAGGTAGGAGCCTGGGTCAGTAAAATTTCGGTAACTGGGTCAATCCTGCACTGGCGATAACATCGCTTCCAGCAACCCCGACGTTGCGATTGCGATTTCAACCCAGTGAAGGTCAGTTTCATTCCGCAAGGTGTATTGCACAGACGCTTACCTCTTGTTGGCAATCCCCTCTTTGATGCGTGCGACTCGTTGTGGGCACCAACACCGAAGTGACCCAGTCAGCGAGCATTACAACGCCCAGAATCCCAGTCGACCAAGGCTGGCCGCCAGCCTGAGGCGTGATGTCTGCCAGCGGCTGAGGGTTTGAATATGCTCTTGCTCAGCACCGGAATACGCGGTCAAGGCATTGAGCAACTCGATCATGCTACCCACCCCAGAGTGATAACGGCCCTGGACAACCTCCAGCGACTGGCGTGATTGATCGACCAGCTCGCTGGTGCGCTGCAGACTTTGGGTTTCAATATTCAACGTCTGGTAGCTGGCCCATAGGTCTAGCGCGACCTCTTGCTCGACCTCCGCCAGTTCCGCTCGGCCCGCGTCGACACGGGCTTGTGCTTGGCGAATCTGGTAGGTCCGGCCAAAACCATCAAAGATCGGGATGCTCAACTGCAAACCGATACTGCGGTCCCGCTCACGCTCATCGCCATTGAATATCTTCGATTGCTGACTGCGCGCGTACGTCAAGTCGGCGGTCAGTGCCAGGCTCGGAAGGTTGGCAGCGCGTCGCTCATCAACGGCCGCCTGAGCGGCTCTGAGCCTGGCGTGTGCGGCGAGTACTGACGGGTGATCCTGACGCGCCTGGGTCAACAACTCATCGACCGCCTGCACGAACTGAGTGTCCGGCAGTGGAGTGAGGTCACCCGCCAACTGCAGGGGCGTTTGGGGTGATAGCCCCATGCGCAAGGCAATCACGCCCAAAGCGTTATGCAATGCTCCATGGTCGCGGATCTGGCGCAAATTAGCCTGGGAAAACGCTGTTTGCGCCTGTAAGCGATCAGAAAGTGCGGCCGCACCGGATTTGTATTTGGCATCCGCCGCTTCCAGATTGCGAGCCGCCAATTCGGTGATCTGCACCGAGGCGGCCAAGCTGCGCTGAGCTGACAAGGCATCGTAATAAGCCTGCGCCGCCTCAACAAAAGTACGCTGCAACATGGCGTCCTGGGTAGCGTTGGCAGCCACCAGCAACTGGCGGGCATTGCGCAAGGCGGCCCCGCGTCGACCGAAGTCCACCAACACCCAACTGAGCTCAAGACTGGCGCTGTCGCGCCGCCGGTGCCCTTCACCAGAACGCAAGGCCGGTTCATCGTAGTCAACCCGACCATTGCCGCGATTACTGCCAACGCGCCCATCCAGGCGCGGCAGATACGCCGACTGGCTGAGCCCAACCTGGGCAGCCTGAGCCTTGGCGTTGGCCCAACTGATACGCGTCTGTGGGTCGTGGCACAAAATCCGTTCGACCACCTGCTCTAACGGCAAACGTTCAGGTAACCGGCCAAAACTACACGACAGCTCGCCACGTGCATCGTCATACACCGCTTGCCGGGAAACGTTGCGTGCAGTGTCAAAAACGTCTGGCTCAAAGGCCCATGCAGAACGTGAACAACACAACAAGGCCATCATCAAGACCGAGGATAATTGCTTCATACCTGGCCCTGTTTCATCTCTGGTGAAGTGTTCGCGGTATGTGCGCTATTCGTTGGTCCGTCAGCATCGCCATGTACCACCCTACCGGCCAGAATCCGGATGACACGGTCCGCAGAGGCGATGGTTTCAGGGCGGTGGGCAACCATGATGCGCGTAATTCGCAACCCCTGAATGGCCTGATTCACACGCTGTTCACACGCGACATCCAAGTGACTGGTGGCCTCGTCCAGAAAGAGTATTCGCGGTTTCTTATACAGGGCCCTGGCCAGCAGCACGCGCTGCTTTTGCCCACCGGAGAGCACCGTGCCCATGTCTCCCACCAAAGTGTTGTAACCCATCGGCATGGCTTGGATATCACTATGAATCGACGCGATCCGGGCACATTCGATCAACCAGGACTGATCCACGTTGAGGTCGAAGAAACTGATGTTATCGCGCAAAGATCCCGCAAACAGCACATCGTCCTGCGTCACAGTACCTACCAGTTGCCGCAAACCATCCAGGCCCAGTTGCGTCAATTCGATACCGGCGATACGAATCTGCCCCCGAGTGGCCGGCAGGATACCGAGCATGACGTTCATCAGCGTGCTTTTGCCGCAACCCGACGGACCAACGATAGCCACCGATTCACCCGCAGCAATGTGCAGGTCGAGGTTGTCAAGCACCCAGGGCTCCTGCTCGGCATAACGGTAGTGCAATCCCTGGATTTCAATACTCGCATCACAATCCATGAGTGTCTGCAGGTCGACACTGGAAGCGGTTGCTTCCGGTGGGTGCAGAACAATATCTGCCAGCCGTTCGCCCTGCAGTTGCAACATACGCAGCTCGAAAAACTTGTCTATCAAGTTACCTACTCGGGTATCAAACTGCGTTTTATAGGCGATAAACGCGATCAACAGCCCGACGCTGAACTGGCCATCCATCACCATGCTTGCGCCAAACCAGATCACCAACAAGTTCTCAATGCCAAACAGCAACCCATTCAATTGTTGATAGAGCAACCGCAGCTTTTGCGTGCGCAATCCAGCGTTGATCTGCTCCACCAACAAACCAAGCCAGGCTGACCGACGCTCTTCCTGGCGCTGAAACAGTTTCAAGGGGCGAATGCCACGCACCGTTTCCAGAAAATGGCTTTGCTGGCGTGCGGCATGGATGATTTGCTCTTCGGTCGCATTGCGCAGCGGTCGATACCAAAGGCAGCGTCCAACGGCATACAGCAGCATAGTGGCGATCGCAATAGCGGCCAGGGCCGGACTGTAGAGCAGCATCATTGCAAGGGTCGCGACGGACATAAGACCGTCGAGAATCGCCGATAGGAACGCCGCCGTCAGCGTCTGCTGAATAGTGTCTACGGCGCCGAAACGCGACACCACATCTCCCAAGTAGCGCTTCTCAAAGTATTGGCTGGGCAACCGTAACAAGTGGCTGAAGACATTCGCACGCCACTGCACGGAAAGCAGCGTACTCAAATGCATCATGACCCAGGCACGCACGCCGCTGACCGCTTGTTGCATCAACAATAACAAGGTAAAGCCCAGTACCAGTGTACTGAGCAGATCGTGGTCGGCGCTGATAATGACGTTGTCGATCGTCCACTGAAGCAAGAACGGGGTGATCAGGGAAAAGACCTCGAGCGTCAGTGCCAGCAGCAGTACTTGCACCAACGAGCGATACAGCCCGCTAATACGCCCCATCATGTTCAGGAGTTTGATTCTTGGTTTGTCTTCTTGCAGCTCGAAACCGCTGTCCGGCCACAACTCCAGTGCTACGCCGGTGAAGCTTTGAGATAAACCTTCATGATTGATCCGGCGCAACCCTCGCGCAGGATCATGTACAACCACGCCTTGCCGATCGACGGACTTGAGTACGACAAAGTGGTTGAAGTTCCAGTGCAGGATACAAGGCAGCTTGAGCTGGCCGAGGCCGTCCACATCCAACGTGACAGCACGAGCACCCAGTTGCAGTTGCTGAGCACTGTTGATCAGTTGTTTGAGGGCAATACCTTTGAGGGAGACGCTGCAACGGCGGCGCAAATCCAGCATATCGACCCGATGCCCGTGGTATCCGGCAATCATCGCCAGGCAAGCCAGGCCGCATTCAGTCGCTTCGGTCTGCAATACCACGGGCAGACGACGCCCGGGACGCAAGGCTATGGCGTCAAGAAAAGTCATGGGAGGGGTTCCTAGAATTTGCCGGTGAGGCTGTAGAGAGGCTCCAGCACCCATTCATAAAGGCGGCGGCTTTCCTGCAGGATGTCGGCATCCAACAGCATTCCGCTTTGGAGCAACTGAGGCTTGCCATAGGCCATAACGGTCTGCTCGTCGAGTTGTACACGCAAGCGGTAGAGCTGTTCGCCGTTGCGCGAAAGCCCCGGTACCTCACCCGTCATAATGGCAAGATCCGCAGAGGGCACGGCAGTGCGCGAAATAGACACCACTTGAGCGTGATATTGGCCAAACTTCTGATAGGGATAGGCCTGATAGCGGATCAGCACGGCGTCCCCCGGCCTGATAAACCCCACCGCTTTGCTCGGGGCGTAGAGCTCAGCCTGCAGTTGGGCGTCACGGGGCATGATGCTCAACAACGTACGCGACGGGTCCACTGTCTGGCCGACTTCCGTCAGAACTGCCGTTGCCACACCGTTTCCTGGAGCGGTGATCAATACCGTACGCTTGGCTTCACTCTCTGCCAGCTCTTGTTCGATACCCGACAGTTGTCGATGTATCGGCGCCAGTGCATTGGCTTGGCGTGTTTCAAGCCCCGCCAACTCGTTGTTGCGCTCGGTGAGTTGTTGGGTGATTGAACTGCGCTCGCGATCCAGGCCCTGTAGGGCTTGACGCTGTCCCAAAAGCTCGGCTTGCCGCTGCTGGAACTGGTCCATAGAGATATAGCCCTTTTGCATCAATCCCTGATAGCGATTCGACGCATCCCCCGCCAGCGCCACGCGCTCGCGCTGGCTGACCAATTGCGCAGCCAGGTTGACTTGCTCATCACGCAGTGTGCTCACCTTACTGGTCAAACTGTCGCGCTCAGCTTGTTGCAGTTGCCGGGTTTTATCGAGTTCCTGCTCCAGTGACTCCCTGCGTTGCTTGAGCTGATAACTCACGCGTGCCTGCACCGGGTCGGCGCCGGCATCATAACGTTCACTGGAAATAGTCAGCAGAGGATCGCCCATGACAACGGACTGCCCTTCGACGACAAACTTTTGCAGCACCACTCCGGTTTGCGGCGTCCGGACCTTTATCTGGCCGTTGGCTGGAACCAGTTGACCACTCACCGTGCTGCGCTTGGTGTAAGAGCCCCAGATAAAAAAGCTGCTTACCAAGACCAGCATTCCCAAGGCGAACATAATGAGAAAAGTGAAGGATGTCGGCCGGATCAGCACAATCTCCCCCAGCCATTTGACGCGCTGCGCTTCAGACGCGGCCCTGCGAAATATCCTGTCGCCCACAAATCACTCCTGACACCCCTGCACGCCCGATGCTTTACTCAGCATCCGTTCATGGTTGCTTTCACTTATTGATCATTAGCCCGCGCCGGTTATTGTTATCGTTGATGAACATTTGTATTTGCTTTCGCCATGCAGCTTTCGTCTGCTCGTCGGCAGCATCACTGAGAGTGGGCATTTGTTTCTCAATAACTTCCAGGCGCTTGCCAGCTTCGGGAACCCGTGCGCTGGCTAGCCAATACCACTTGTAGGCTTCGGGTAAATTGACTGCCTGACCAAGCCCTTTCTCGAAGATATAGCCAAGATTCGCTTGCGCCTGAGGCACGTCAAGCATCGCTGCCTCTGTGTACCACTGGGTGGCCATGGGCAGGTTTTTGGGCATGCCAACACCCGTGGCGAAACATTTACCAGTTAGAAAAGCGCCTTCACCAAGACCGGCTTTCGCTGCCTTTTCATAGTATTGACAAGCCGACTCAGGGCTAGCGTCCGCGATCAGGTGGTTAGCACTCAAGGAGCCCAAACGAAATAATGCTTTTGAATAATTTAGTTGTGCCGATTTTTTATAGTACTCAATGGCTTGGGGCATGGACTTGCTTACCCCCAGACCGGACTCATACATAAAACCTAAATTGTAGATAGAGGTCGGGTCTTCATGTGCTGCTGAAAGTTCCAGATAATGCTTGGCCTTAACATAGTCAGCTGCGCCAATCGCCTGTCCGTCCAGATACAAGGCACCCAAAGTCGCTTGTGCAGCGGCATAGTTTTGCTGGGCCAAGTCAGTCCATAAGTTTAGGGCGGCGTTGACATCGCGGCTGTGCCCCTTTCCCGTGAACAGCAATCCGGCGAGCATATTTCTAGCATCAGGATCGTTAGCTTGCTTGGCTAGCGTAGAAGCCAGAGAATAGGCACTTGCATAGTCATCACGGTTATAGGCCGCCCGCGCGTCATCTATGTTTGCCGCGTGCGCGACTGAAAGAAACAGGGCACAGCAGGCAGCCATCAGCCGCTTATTGAACTGGGATTTTTTGTTTGTAGCAAGCTCTTGACTCATGTGTATTCCATATCAATTCGTAGTCTTGAAACGCTGGCCATCCCAAGACATAGGGCGTCAGGTACTTTTGCTCGGCCAGTGTCGTATAGGAAATATCTTTCCCCCCCCCTCCAATGTTCAGATTGATTGTGGTCTGGGTGATGGTTCGGGGAGAGGTACCACTCACATCGGTCATTATTTTGCTTTGCTGATCATTCCCCGCTGAACCGACCTTGGCTTCGCCACCACTTAAGTAGTAAAAATTACCGGTATCAAGGGAAGCAGCGGTTTGTTGACCGTCCACATTAGCGAGCACATATAAAAACTGAGTCTGTCGTGAATAAGAGCTGCCTAGAAATACGCTGCCCACGCACTGTTTTTCAAGTGCCTCTATTTCCGCCGGGGTTACGTTCAGTGTGATATGCTCACTTCCAACAATGACATTGTCGAAACCAGACATCAGGTCCAGACCAAACAAACTGAGCGACCCTCCCACTACAACCAGAACGTTCCTGAGTTCAATGCCCGAAAGGTTAATCTCCCTGATCAAGCCGTACTGGGCATTCACCGATTGCCGACTGTAATAACTATTGATTTCCACCGGTAACTTAATCAATTCAACGCCATATCGGAGGGCATCAGACTCGCTGATAACTGTCACGCTCGCGCCCGTATCAAACAAGACCTTTGCCGCGTGGCCATTGACTTCAATTTCAAGCAAAGGGTCGGTAGCGCTTTTGAGATAATCATTTTCTTCACTACTTAATACTATTTGAGTGCGCTTCAATAAGCCGGCTTGCCGATCGCCCACACGTTTTAGCGTATCGACATCCAACTGAGCAATAAACTGTTCGGCTCGGCGACGCTGTTCAGCAGTCATGGACGCCAGGACCTGCGCATAAGCCGCGAAGTGCCCATCATTCAAGTGATTACCGAGCAGTATGAGTTTGCAGGCGGTCGCCGTGTTTTCCACATTGAGGACTGCGCAATCAGCAAGGCTGACTTGCGTCGCGGGCTTCTTGGACTGGGCCCTGGCCAGAACGGCGGAAAGCAGCGTATTAGCGTCTATTCTTGATGCTTCCAGACCGCGTAATGGAATAGAACTCGGGGCATACAGTTTGGCTTGTATGTCCTGCAACTCGACAGCACTCACTGGGTTCGACAGCAAGAGTGCGACCACGCATAGAGTGAGGCTATTGCGGCACATTCTTTAGTCCAAATGATCGCTCGAGCCTTTTAATTTCGTCTTCCGACAGCAGCGGCTTCGGTGGCACGGTGAACGCCTTTTCCGGCGACGGCAGCGGATTGACCAGAGTGGTCTTTTTTACTTTTGATGCAATTTCTCCGCTGCTCACGGGGTACAAGGCCTCATCCAAACACTTATCCCGCATTGTCTGGCTGGACAAGCCATAGCAACCCTTTCCATTTGACAGTGCCCTGGCTTCACAGGTACTGCGGCCATCAGGATCCTCCTGCTCCACACAGCTCAAAGAACCGAATGCGTGGCCCAGCACACTGGCCGGGTCAGCAGCATGAGCGACGGTGTAAAACAGCAACAGCGCCAAGGCGAATAAGGTCTTTTTCATATTCGGTCACTCATAGAAAGTGTGCCAATCAAGGCACACTTTTTAACTTAGTACTTAACAGTTACACCTACTCCCCCCGACAGCTCGCCTCCCGAAGCAGAGCCGCCTACGGTGACGCTGGTATTACCCGAAGTCCAGGTCGGTCCTGTGTAACCGCCATTTGATCCCAACCACTCAAACTCTCCTGGGTCCCAATCAGTAACAGGCTCAACCGTCGTCTGGCCGCCCGATACAAGCGCCAATTCTTTTTCCGTCAGTACACGCATTTGATAACTCCTTGGTGACGGAAAGAGCCTTCCATGACCCGCCCGTTGGTTATTTGCCCTGATGGGCGCCTCAACTCCCTCTGAGGAAATAAACCTAGTGCCCGGCCATAAAGCCAATGATGTCGCAATGGAAGCGCACCCAATCATCCCACTCACCAAATAGCTCAGCCTGCCGGATACGCAATACATGAGCGCCGGGCGAACAGTTATAAAAGTCATATAAGGGAATGTAGTTTTGCGATGTACGCCCCATCAGGGCATTGAACAACACGCGTGCCAACCGCCCATTACCATCCAAGAATGGATGACAATTCATCAACCCTACGGCAGCAACGGATGCACCCAATAAGTCTTGGCGACTGCTCGGTAAATCGGCCATATACTTCCAAAGCGCCATAAGTGCCGCTGGTATATCAGATGCCTGAACAAACTCTACTGTGCAGCCACGCTTATCAGGCCTGACACCCACTCGCGTCGCTCTGATTGTCACAATGGTGCCTGTGAGTGCGCAGGCAGCGGCTTCCAACATTTTACAAATCGTCGAATACCTCAGATTGACCAGAGACTTTTCAAGTGCTGATGAAAACACCTCAACATACTGTTGTTCAGTAGGCGTTCTATTGCTCAAGGGCTCCAACGCATTATTCGTTGCATAATGCTCGAACAGCGGATGTTGGAAGCACCGCGATTTACCTTCGCGCGCCAACACAACCGATACCGATCCGGGCAAAACAGGCCATGGCTTATTCTTATACAACTCAAGTCTAGCCTGAGCGTTAAGCACTGATTTAACCGTTTCCTCAGTCAGCACCGATCCAACTGGATAAATCAGGGACTTTCTAAAATGTGCTTTTACTTTTGCCACGACAAAATCCATTTCATTTCCGGCCCTGTGCCTCATACACAAACAATTCTTGCGACAACGACACTTGAAACACCTACGCCCTCAAGAAAGAACACCCTATCAACGAAGTGTGACACTTTACCGAAGTTCTCGTGAAGCTTTTATTTATCGGCTATTTTTCTAGCCTCCCCAATTTAAGAAATTGCACCCCTCTGCAGGCACGTAATACATTGCCCACTCCCGAAACCCCGCCAAATTAAAATAAAGCCAGCTTTTCCCGTCACAGAAACCACCTTTATTAAACTGGATAATCCACAATGACCAACACCGATTTGGACTCGCTTTTTTCACAGCATTACGCCAACGCCAAGACCATGGACTTCCCAGCCTTCATTGGCAAAAAATCCACTTGCAACCCAATCAATTCAACACCTTATATAACGTCCCTTTCAAGTTTTTTTGAAGAGCCTAAAGACCCTAAAAGGAGCTTGCTCTGCGCACGACTTAAAACCGCTATAGCAGAGTTGGAGATGGCTGACATTGGCGTTGAAATCATACTGATAGGCGGAAGTTTTCTGGACTCGACGGTCATCCCAGGCGATCTGGATTGCGTGCTCTTCTACTCATTGAGCGCCGAAACGAGCGCACTGGACTTTCAGCAATGGCAATATCAGATGAAAAAGCAAGACCTGGATGCCCGACTGATCCCAATGGATTCCAATCCGCTCATCATGTGGAAAGCCGCGTTATTTTTTGCGGTACTGTACACGCAAAGAAAAAACGCCGAGGGTGTCCCTACCGGCTTGATATTAATTGACTGCAAACGCTAAACGCGCACCCGATCTTTTTCAAAGAAACCTTAACAAATACTGCGCAATTCAGAAGCATTTTTACATTTAACTATCAACTGTCCGCCCGACACTGCGGATTAATTGATTCGATGTGACATACCCTTTAATGGTCCCGACGCAAAAAAAACCAACTTCATTCGGCAATTATGGAATCCACACAATGGAACTGATAATTAGAGAACTAACGGCAGAAGAACTATTGCTTGTTTCCGGTTGCAGCACCACTGATTCGACACCTCCTGATCCAGAGCCGGATCCTGGCGATGACGCCGCTGGTACAAGCATATCGTTTTAACTAGAGCAGCTTGGCTCGCGTTGCGAGCCAAGCCACAACGTTTACTGAACCACTTCTGGATTGCTTGATCCGCTACCCGCTTCAAAACTCCTTGGCGGATGGCCTCAGCCCAGGCGCCCTTCTCATGTTCGCCATCACATCCCAAGGCGCCAAATGCGCTGATTTTGTCCGCAAGGAATACAAGCAAAGCTCTGCACCCAATTGGCTTTTCATAGAAGGTGGCGGCTTCATGCCTTGGCTCAGAAAGGCAATCACTTCGTCAGGTGCAGGAAAATAAGCGGAGGGTTTCAGTATTGAAGGATTCACCTGGCTCGTGACCAGTCGGCATGCTTTTATCCCCTCCTCGCCCACCCACTCTTTACTGGTAGGGCCTGCATGTTGGCGCTGACGCCGAATTGACCCAGTGGCCGATGCCACGCTGCTCCAGCACCAATCGGAAAAATTCAGCACTGGTAATGGTTCACAAGGTAGGAGCCTGGGTCAGTAAAGTTTCGGTAACTGGGTCAATCCTGCGCTGGCGATAACACTTGCGGCCCGGCATAGCTCAATTGCCGACCATCCCGTTTACCTACCAATACCATGATCGAACGCCTCTCGAAGCCAAAACATTTAAAACCTTCCTCACGTCATCCCGCCAAGAATGCTGAGTGTTATCAGGGATAAAGGCCCCTGCAACCTGCGAGGGTTGTCCACGCGGGACTGGCGGCTCTTTACGACCGGGAGCTTGGGCATCTCATGATCTGGCCTCCTGAACACCTCCAAAGAAGTGGGCGGGTAGAGGCTGCACTGGCTGACGAGACCAATGCCGCGAGATCCTGAGTCGGGTGAAGGCAGTAATGCGATGACTGGGGCGTGCCTGACTGTCAGTCAGGTGCAGTCCATCCCATGGGCTGCGGCACCATCATCTGCATCGCTGTTGCTGGTGACTTCGGTGTTTGTCACGCCGATTGTCACGAAGGGGAATGCCGCAAAGCCTTGTACGAGTTGGGCTGCAGCAGCGGTAGGAGCGCCCGTCTCTTTCCGGGGGAAAGAGACGGGCGCAGGTTGGTGCAAGGAAATGGCCAAGCGGATAGGTTGCTGCAGGCCCGCTATGAAAGGGGATGAGTTGCTGCAGTGGGCACATTGGTAAAAGTAGGCATCCATCACATTGCTGTGACCGTGCTAGCCGCCGGACGCTAATCGCACTTTGGGAGAACCACCACGGTGTGGCGTAGCCTTAAAGGTTCTGGCTACCTGGGTTGCTGTCAACGACAGCGTTTTGCCCGATCTTTTCTACGCCTGTGGATAATTCGGGTCAAGGCTCGAATTTTCGGGAGTTCTGCGACTGTGGATGAAATTATCCACCGGTGGAAATCAGTGGTTTTCCACAGACAATTGTGTGGGCTTTAGATTTTTTAAGTGAGGTCCATCCAAACAGGGCGGCTTTGCAGCCCTGTTTGGATGGACCCGCGTGGACAAGCGGATCACTGAGATATGAGGACCGAGCGCTTACTCAGTTGCGCCACGTTTTGCTTTTAGGCGAGTGACATTCGCACCCGTCTGATTGGCGAATTCGCGTGGGCTGACATGCTTCTGCTGATTAGTCTCAAGGTAGCGACTCCACCAGTTCATGATCAGCCTGCGCTCCTCGATGAACTCGGCCTTGTGGATGTAAGCTGCGCGGACGTTGTTGCGTTCCTTGTGGCTCATCTGCCGCTCGATGGCTGTGTCCGTCCACAAACCTGACTCGATCAGTGCGCTGTAGGCCATCGAACGAAACCCATGCCCACAGATCTCGGATTTGGTGTCGTACCCCATCTTCCGAAGCGCGCTGTCACCGTGTTTTCGGACATTGGTTTCCAAGACTTGGTATCGCCTGCGAACACCAAGTCAAATTTGCCTGTGATTGCGTGGATCTGCTCGAGCAGGGCGATCGCTTGCGGCGATAAGGGTACAAGATGGATGTCCCCGGCCATCTTCGTACCTCTTGTGGAAAAGGGTACGCCTTCCAACGCTGGTCGCGTGTCGGGTATTTCCCAGACGCCACGTTTGAGGTCGAACTCGCTCCAGCGGGCGAAGCGCAGCTCGCTGGAGCGGACAAACACGTGCAGCGACAGCAAGACCGTCAGCCGGGTAAGTGCGCGGCCTTTATAGGTGTCGATCCGTTCCTGCAACTCAGGTAAGCGCGATAAGGATAAGGCGGGGCGGTAGACGACCCGCGGGGCCTTGATCGAGCCTACGAGGTCGTAAGCAGGGTTTACGGTGATAAGCCGGAGGCGCTTTGCCTCGCGCATGATGCTCTGCAGGTAGTTTTGTACCCTTAAAGCAATGTCTATCGTTCCGCGCTTCTTAATCGCGTCCAGGGGCCGCATAAGGTCGTGGGTATCAAGGTCGACAATGGCGCGGGTGCCGATCAGCGGGAAGAGGTGAGTTTTGAGGCGACTCATCACTGTCTTGGAATAGTCCGGTGCCCACTTGGCTGACATTTCCGTGTGCCAGCCGAGGGCAACGCTTTCAAAGGTGCGGCCTTTGATCAGAGCATCCGTCTTGGCTTGGTTCTTGGCTTCTATAGGGTCAATGCCATCCGCCAGCATTCGCTTGACCTCCAAGCGCTTGCGGCGCGCATTCGCGAGGCCAACGATGGGGTAGTTGCCGAATGAGGTCAGTCCTTCCCGGCCATCAGGTTTGACGTATCTGAGACGCCACCCTTTGCGGCCATTGGGTTGGACTAGAAGGTAAAGGCCGTCGCCGTCGAAAAGCTTGTAGGAGCGGTCTGTGGGCTTGGCCGAACGGCAAGCGGCGTCGGAGAGTGGAGCAGTGGTGCGCGACATAAGGGTACTCCCTTTTATCGAACTGATCTTTATCCCAAACACTACCCTTAAAATGGCTGGTACTTACCGGAATCCGACAGAACGCCAAAACGAAAAAACCCGCCATAAGGCGGGTTTTTCGGGGGTTTCAGAGATTTTGAAAGCCTTCTCTGGAACCTTGTCTGGCTCCACGACCTGGACTCGAACCAGGGACCCAATGATTAACAGTCATTTGCTCTACCAACTGAGCTATCGCGGAATTCGCCGTATGTTACTGATTAAAAAGAAGAAGTCAAGCATGCAAGCGTATTTGTTCGAATTAGTCCGGATAATCAGCAGGCGCCCTACTCCGGGCTGGCCATTTCCCTGGCCAAATCCAGCCAGGCACGTGCGGCTGGCGGCAGGTGGGCGCTGGCGCGCCAGGCCAGCGCGATGTGCCAGTCGGTGTGGGGTTCGTCCAGGGGGATCAGGGCTATGCCGGTGGATTGATGCTTGTGCGCCAGCATCCGCGGCAGGAAAGCGACGCCCAGCCCCGCCGAGACCAGATCAACGATAAAGTCGATCTGCCCGCTGCGGGCCGTGACCTTGGGTGTCACGCCCTTGCGCTCGCAGGCGGCGAGGATCTTGGCGTTCAGGGCAAAGCCGGCTTCGAACAGAATGAACGGCGCATCGGCCAGGTCGGTGAAATCGATGCGCTTGCGCCGGGCCAGCGGGTGGTCCATGGGTAAAACGGCCATCAGTGGCTCATTACGCACAGGTTGGTAGTCGAAACCTTCGTCCGTGGGCAGCAGCAATGCCGCCAGGTCAATCTCCCCGGCCTCCAGGCAGCCGCGCAGTTTTTTACTGCCGTATTCGGTGAGTTCGATTTCGATGTCCGGATAACGTGTGCGGTAGGTCGCGAACATGGCCGCGAACAATACGCCGCAGCCCACCGGTGGCAAGCCAATACGCAACTGGCCGCGCTTGAGGCCACGCAAGTCATTGATCTCGGCCACCAGATCGTTACTCTCGGCGAGCAGCACTTGGGCGCGACGGTAGGCAATTTCGCCGGCAGCGGTGAGTTCATTACGGTGACCCAAGCGGTTAAGCAACGGCGTGCCCAGTTCGTCTTCCAGGGTCTTGACCGCCTTGCTCACGGTGGATTGGGTCAGGGACACCACCTCGGCAGCCTGGGAGAAGCCACCCTGGCGCACCACTTCGACAAAGGCACGCAAAGCTCGCAGGTTCATCAGTATTCCTTTGGCGACTGGCTACAATCGATAAAAGTTGTTTTTATCATGCCAGATTATTGCCTATCCTGACGCATCTTGCCTGTGTGGAGCCCCTCTTCAATGATCATCTCGTCCGCCTCCGATTATCGCGCAGCCGCCAAGCGCAAGCTGCCGCGCTTCCTGTTCGACTATATCGACGGCGGCGCTTACGCCGAACACACGATGCGCGCCAACAGTTCGGACCTGGCCGAGATCAGCCTGCGCCAGCGTATCCTGCGCAATGTCGATAACCTGAGCCTCCAGACCACACTGTTCGGCCAGACCCTGGACATGCCTGTGATCCTCAGCCCAGTGGGCCTTACCGGCATGTACGCACGGCGCGGCGAAGTGCAGGCGGCCAAGGCAGCGGCGAACAAGGGCATTCCGTTCTGCCTGTCGACCGTGTCGGTATGCCCGATTGAAGAAGTGGCGTCGCAAAGCGCGCAGGCGATCTGGTTCCAGCTGTACGTGCTCAAAGACCGGGGCTTCATGCGCAACGCGCTGGAGCGGGCGCAAGCTGCAGGGATTACCACACTGGTGTTTACCGTGGACATGCCGACGCCCGGCGCGCGCTATCGCGATGCGCACTCGGGCATGTCCGGCCCGTTCGCAGCACAGCGGCGAATCCTGCAAGCCGTCACCAAGCCCCAATGGGCATTCGATGTGGGGTTGCTGGGCCGTCCCCACGACCTGGGCAATATCTCCAAGTACCTGGGCAAACCCACCCACCTGGAAGACTACATCGGCTGGCTGGCCAACAACTTCGACCCCTCCATCAGTTGGAAAGACCTGGAGTGGATCCGTGAATTCTGGAAAGGCCCGATGATCATCAAAGGCATCCTCGATCCCCAGGACGCCAAGGACGCCGTGAGCTTCGGGGCCGACGGCATCGTGGTCTCCAACCACGGCGGGCGCCAGTTGGACGGCGTGCTGTCCACGGCAAAGGCCTTGCCACCGATTGCCGACGCGGTCGGCGACGATCTCACGGTGCTGGTGGACTCCGGCATCCGCTCGGGGCTGGACGTGGTGCGCATGCTCGCCCTGGGCGCCAAGGCCTGCCTGTTGGGCCGCGCGACCGCCTACGCCCTGGCCGCCGAGGGCCAGCACGGTGTGGAAAACCTGCTGGACATCTTCGCCAAGGAAATGCGCGTGGCCATGACCCTGACCGGGGTCACGTCGATTGAGCAGATCGACCGCACCACTCTGGTCTAACCTGCCAGCCAAATAACTGGCGCAGGTAGAAAGCAATTGCTCTTAACTCTAAGAGCAATTGATTGATTTATAGGGTGTTTTATAACGCCCCATGAACTTGGCACGCTTCTGGCTCTATTTCCTGCCAAGCAGGTTGAGCGATGACAAGACGTGCGGCAGTGCCCCGGGGTTATAACCCGGACCAAAGCGGTTTAAACTGTTTCCAATGTTTTACGTAACTGAAGGAACAGTAAGACGCTTGGCCTTTGCCATTCTCATCCTGCCTGTAAGACAGTTAAGTGCTTAGAGGCCGTCCATTTATGAAAACACCCACCCAGACCAACACAATTGACTTCGACAGTGCCAAATTGCAACGTCTGGGATTTGGTCAGCCGTCTCTGCTTCCCCGGCGCCCTACTACCCTTGCCCAACTTCGCCAGCAACTGAACCAACAGTTGCAGAGCAGCCTGGAACCAGAACGTATTCTTGGCCTGTTCTTTCGCGAAACCCAACGCCTGGTCCCCATGGACGCCCTACAATACCGTCACGAAACCAGCGATCTGCGCCTGGAGTTCGGCCATCGCGGCCATCATTCGGTAAGTTACAGCTTGAGCCACGAAGGCGAGCACTTGGGCGAACTGATCTTTCGGCGCAACCAGCGGTTCATGGAAGAAGAACTGAATCAACTCGAGTCCCTGCTGGCCACCCTGCTCTATCCGATGCGCAACGCCCTGCTCTACCGCGTAGCCACCCGCAGCGCCCTGCGTGATCCGCTGACCGAAACCGGCAACCGAATTGCCATGGACCAGACCCTGCAAAGGGAGATCGACATGGCCAGGCGGCATCTGAACCCGTTGTCCTTGCTGATGCTGGACATTGACCACTTCAAGCGAATCAACGACACCCATGGTCATGCCACCGGCGACAGCGTGCTGCGCGCCGTGGCTGCGACGATCAAAAGCCAGTTGCGCAACGTGGACATGGTGTTTCGGTTTGGCGGGGAAGAGTTTCTGATCCTGCTATCGAATACCGGCCGGGATGCCGCGGCGATGGTCGGCAACCGTCTGCGCCAGGCAGTACAGGCCCAGGATTATGGAGCGGAGGGTACGCGTATCGAATTGACGGTGAGCCTCGGCTGCTCAACTTTGCTGGCCGCCGAGTCGGCCGAAAGCCTGTTGCGCCGCGCCGACAACGCTTTGTACGTGGCCAAGCGCGAAGGCCGCAACCGCTTGGCAATGGCGGGGTAAAACCCCCGCCATCACGCTTACATCACGCCTCGCTGGCGACGCGTGCCGGACGCTCGCGAACGGCGGCGAGCACCTTGTCTTTGTCTTTTTCCAACTGCATGCAGCTTTCCAGAAACAGGTACATGTAGTCGTAGCTCTTGCAGATGGCCTGGCGCAACTCGACCTGCAAGGCCTTGCTCGGGTTCATCCCGGCCAGCGTGCAGATGATTTCCAGGGCCTCCCAAGGGTGGGCGTCATCGTACTGAGCGTGCATCTTCAACCACTTCATTGCACGCTTGCGGTCTTCCTCGGGGAAGGCGGCGGCATACACACCGGTCGAACACACCACGGCGGACCACTCCCCAGTCGCCCCTTCGATGGCATAGTTGGTCGCCGCGATTGCAACGATCAGCGAGTCGGCCGAACTGGTATGCCAGCACCAATGGCTCAGGGCGTGCAATTCCGGCGGTACGTTCTGCGCTTGCAACTCTTCCAGGCTCACGCCATGGGCGCGGGCCCAATGCACCCAATAGTCAGCGTGGTTCAGTTCCACACGAATGTTGCGCATCAGCCAACGTCGCGCCATATCCTCCCCAGGATGGCGGGCAAACTTGGTCTTGGTGAGGTTCTGCGCCATGTACAAAGCAAACTGTTCAACCACCGGCCAACCACCAATCAGGTAGTGGCGCATGGTCTTGGCGCTGAGCGCGTTGTCGCGCATGCGCTGGTACAGTTCGTGCTCGACAACTCGGCGCTTGCTCTCGCTACAGTCCTGGATCAATTGTTGCGCCCAGGCGGGGTAACTTGAGGCTTCCATAAGCGGGCCGGTTCTGTTGAATGTGTCGATCACTGTAGGGCTCCTTTTTTAGTGTGATAGTACAGACCAGCAAATGTTTCAGCGGAATGTGCCGGGCGCCTTGAATAACAGAGGCTGCGGCCGCACAGGTCGACACTGCAAGCTATCAAAGGTAAACAATTGCGGGCGTTCAATCAGGTAGCCCTGAGCGTAATCCACACCTATCTCAAGTAAAGCCTGTTCGATGTGCGGTGTTTCAACAAACTCGGCAATTGTGCGCTTACCCATGACGTGGCCGATGTGGTTGATCACTTCGACCATGGCGCGGTTAATCGGGTCGTCCAGCATATCCTTTACGAAACTTCCATCGATCTTCAGGAAGTCTACAGGTAAATGTTTAAGATAAGCGAATGAGGACATTCCGGCGCAAAAATCATCAAGAGAGAAATGGCAACCTAACGCTTTGAGTTCATTAATAAAACGTATCGCACTGCCAAGATTGGCTATAGCACTCGTCTCTGTTATTTCAAAACATATCATTTCAGGCGGGATGTTATAGGCCGCGAATTTCTCACGTAAGAAACCCAGGAAATCATCATCACCAATGGTAATGCCTGACAGATTGATCGCACACATGGCCATCGGTCGGCCCGGACGCTCACGCAAGCATTCGGCGATGATCTTGAACACGTTCTCGACCACCCAACGGTCCAGCGATGTCATCAGGCCGTAACGTTCAGCGGCCGGGATAAAGCTGTCGGGCAAAATGATGCGCCCCCCTTCATCATGCAGCCGCAACAGGATTTCGATGTGCCCACTGCCTGCGTCGGTATGGCCCAGCGGCGAAATCTCCTGGGAGTACAGGCAAAAACGGTCTTCTTCCAACGCCACGTGCAGACGCTGCACCCAGGCCATCTCACCGAAGCGCACAGACAACTCCGAGTCATCGGCATGGTAGACCTGCACCCGGTTGCGACCCTTTTCCTTGGCCATGTAGCAGGCCATATCTGCCGCCCGCAGCGAGGTTTCCAGGGTGGTCGGGGTTTGCGAGATATGCACCAGGCCGATGCTGACGGTGGTCATGAACGGCCGCCCCTTCCACACAAAGTGCAGGCTCTGCACGGTATGGCGCAGGCTTTCAGCGATCTTTTCGGCCACCGGTGCCGGGCAGTTCTCCAGCAGAATGCCGAATTCGTCGCCGCCCAGCCGCGCCAGGGTGTCACCTTCACGCAGGTCCGACTGCAGCAACGCACAGATATGACGCAACAGCTCGTCGCCGGCCGCATGCCCACAGGTGTCGTTGACCAGTTTGAATTGGTCCAGGTCGAGGAACATCAACGCGTGCCGCCCACTTTGCTGGCGCCCCACTTGTTGCAGAACCTGCTCCAGGCGGTACTCGAACTCGCGACGGTTGGCCAGGCCGGTCAAGGCATCATGGGTCGCTTGCCACGACAGATTGGCGATGTACTGGCGCTCCTGGGTCATGTCGTGCAGTACCAGCACCGCGCCGCTGACTTTGCCGGCGCTGCGGATCGGCGCCCCCACCAACGTCACCGATACCGTACTGCCGTCCAGGCGCTGGATCAGCTTGGAATGTTCACTGCCGCCACCAAGCCGGCCCTTGATGATGCGCTCGATCAGGGTAAAGCCGTCAGGCTCGGCGCTTTCATCCAGCAGTTTGAACAGCGCCGCCAGCGGCAAGCCTTGGGCCTGCGCGTTTTTCCAGTGGGTCAACGCCTCCGCCGCGGGGTTCATGTAGTCTATGGCGCCATCGACATCGGTCGTGATCACGCCGTCGCCGATCGATTCCAGGGTGATCTGCGCGCGTTCCTTCTCGACTTGCAGGGCATTGGCAAAGGCATGGCGCTGGGCCAGCAGCTTGTGGGTACGCAACAGCGCCAGAACAATCAGGCCCAAAGCGGTGGCCAGGTTGGTGATCAGCAACAGCCGCAAAATCATGCGTGAGCCTTCGCCCAAAGCATCGCTGAATGCCTTGGCTGCCGGGGTCACACCGTCGTTGATAGCAATGATGTGCGCCTTCCAGTCGCGCACGTTGTCGCCACTGACCTGATTCGCGCTGATCGCCTGGTGCATCGACTGCGCCAGTTCATCCAGTTGCACCAGGTAGCCGTCGCCCACGGTCCACA
The DNA here is from genome assembly GCF_023242545.1 of Pseudomonas sp. MWU13-2517. Lineage (NCBI taxonomy): Bacteria > Pseudomonadati > Pseudomonadota > Gammaproteobacteria > Pseudomonadales > Pseudomonadaceae > Pseudomonas > Pseudomonas sp. MWU13-2517. The sequence continues at coordinate 113,370 of NZ_JALMFA010000011.1, forward strand.
GTTCGATGGCTTTTTCCAGATAGCTGAAATGGCGGAAGTTGAGGTACAGCCAGATCAGGCTGGAAACGTCATCCGGGTGGTTGCCGCCCTTGAGAATGCCCAGGCGCGCTGCGGTGAGGTCCGGGACGGGGCGGTCAAGGGCAATGCGCAGTTCGTGGCCGCCCTGTGGCACGGCGATGGCTTGCTGGTACTTGAGATAAGTCGCTTCGTCGCGGTTATCGGCGTAGAGCGTCAGGTAATAGATGGCATCTTTCTGACCCTTGGACCATAGACTTTCGCCAGCCACATAGCCACGCACCGCTGAAAGCACGTAGAGACTGACGCAACCCAACAATGCCTGGAACAGCACGACGGCGATAAAAGGCCAGACAATGCCCAACAACCGTGGTGTTCCGAGAGTTCGCTTTTGCTTCATGAAGTCCCTTGCACATGCACAGCTGAATACGCACGCGAAAATCCGCTCCCGATAGCACAGCCTAAGCTAAATCAATGCACTTGTTGCAGATGCCCGTACAACTTGGCGTACAACCCGCCATCAGCGATCAATTGCTGATGGTCGCCGTCCTCGGCGATATGCCCACCATCGAACACCAGTACTCGATCAGCCTGTTTCACCGCCGACAAGCGATGGGCGATAATCAGTGTAGTACGCCCGCTGAGAAACCGCGCCAGCGCCTGATGCAGGTTGTACTCGGTGGCGGCGTCCAGGGCGGAAGTGGCCTCGTCCAGAATCACCACCTTCGGCTCGGCCAGCACCATCCGCGCAATGGCCAGGCGCTGGCGTTGCCCGCCGGAAAAGCGTACGCCGGACCGCCCCACCACACTGTCCAGGCCCAAGGGCAAAGCCTTGACCGTGGCCTCCAGTTGGGCGATCTCCAGTGCCTGCCAGCAAGCCTGGTCGGAACGGGGACGGCCCATGGTCAGGTTGGCGCGCACGGTATCGTTGAACAGCGCCGGGTGTTGCAGCACCACCGCTACATGTTCACGGATGGTCTCCAGGCCGATCTCCTGCTGGGTGGCACCGCCGAAACGGATACTGCCCGCCTGTGGCGTATACAGCCCCAGCAGCAGTTGCACCAACGTACTTTTGCCGCCGCCGCTGGCACCGACGATGGCAACCTTTTCTCCTGGCGCAATGCTCAGGTTCAGTTGGTCGAGCACCAAGTCTTCACCGTAGCCGAAGTTGAGGCCACGCACGTCAATACCCACCGTCTCATGCCCGGTAAACGGATCATCGCCGCCGGCATATTGCGGCTCGTCGGCTCGCGCCAGCAGCTCGTTGATCCGCGTCAGCGCCCCGCCCGCCGCGTAGTACGCGTATTGCAGGTTCAACAATTGTTCCACCGGGCCGATCATAAACCACAGGTAACTGAACACCGCGAGCATCTGGCCAATGGACAGGTCGGAAAACAAGACGGTGAGCATCGCCGCCGCACGGAAGATATCGATACCAAACTGGAACAACAAACCGCTGGCGCGGCTGGAGGCATCGCTTTTCCATTGGGAATTGATCGCATAGTCGCGCACTTCCAGGGCACGCTGGCCAAGGCGCCCGAGGAAAAAGCCCTGGCGGTTGCCGGCGCGCACTTCCTGGATGGCGTCCAGGGTTTCGGTCAGCGCCTGGGTAAACCGTGAGGTGCTGTCGTTTTCCAGTTTTTTCAGGTGTTTGACGCGCTTGCCCAGTTGCACCGTGGCGTAGATCACCAGCGGATTGAACAACAGGATCAACAACGCCAGCTGCCAATGCATCCACACCAGAATGGCCGAAGTGCCCACCAGGGTGAGCATGGCCACCAGGAAGCGGCTAAGGGTTTCGCCGACGAATTTATCCAGCGTGTCGAGGTCGGTGACCAGATGTGTGGTGACCGTGCCACTGCCCAGGCTTTCATATTCGCCGAGGGAAATGCGCTTGAGCCGTTCGATCAGGCGCACGCGGATGCGATACACGATGTCTTTGGCCAACCGCGCAAACAGCCGCGCCTGCACCACGTTGAATACCAACGCACCACAGCGCAGTAACAAGGTCACCAAGAGCATCAGGCCGATATAACCGGCGGCTTTCTGCCAGCCCAGGGGTAACGCGTGGTTCATCACCTTGAGCGCGGCATCGCCGTGGCCCAGCAGCACTTCGTCCACCAGCAATGGCAACAACAGGGGAATAGGCACACTGCACAGGGTCGCCAGCACGGCTACGCCATTGGCGATCCACAGGGATTTCTTGTGACGCAGGGCCAAACGGCGGATTTCCGCCCAGGTCAGGCGATCAGTGCGTTTGCCAGGTTCAAGGTCAGGCTGATCATGCACAGGTTGCTCGCTCCAGCCATCGAGCCAGCAACGGCGACAGCTCGGACAGCGGCTGATAACCATTGGTCAGCAAAGCCAACTGGCCATTGCGCTCGGCCAAAAGGGTCGGAAAACCGGCGATACCCAAGTCCTGCACCCACGTGAAGTCAGCGGCCGTTGCGGCGTGTTGCTCGGCGCGGTCAAACGCACCGGCAAACTCGATCCGCGGTATGCCGGCCTTCTCCGCCAGTTCCACCAGCACACTGGCGAGGGTCACATCGCGGCCCTCGACATAAAACGCGCGCTGGATCAGCCCCAGCAGCGTCCACGCGCAGTCCGGCGCCAGGCTGCGCGCCGTGACAATGGCGCGGCAGGCCGGCTCGGTGTCATAGACGAAACCGTCGGGCAACGCGCCTTCGCGCTTGAACGGCTGGCCGGTGGCATCGGTGACCGCCTGCCAGTGTTCCAGGATGTAGCGCCGGGTCGCAGGTTCCAGCGCCGCACCGCTGCCGGTGCGCAAACCACCCACTACCAGATGCAACTCCACGCCGGCGGCCTGGGCCTGCTCCACCAACGCCTCGGCCACCGGGGCAAAACCCCAGCACCAGGAGCACATCGGGTCCATTACATAGAGCAGGCGCGCAGACATGGCTCAGGCCTCGGAAGGGGTTTGCTTATAGTTGAAGCCAATCGGATGCGGCATATTGCGGGCCTTGGCCAGTTCAATCTGCTTTTGCCGGTCGATCGCGCTGCGACGGGTCTTCTCCGGCAGCTTATCCCAGCAATGCGGACAACTGATACCCGCCACATAGTGCTCGGACGCGCGGTCTTCGACGCTCACCGGTGTGCGGCAGGCATGACATTGATCGTAGTCGCCTTCACTCAAGTCGTGGCGTACCGTCACACGATTGTCGAACACAAAACAGTCGCCCCGCCATTTGGTTTCTTCCTGGGGCACCTCTTCAAGGTACTTCAGGATGCCACCCTTGAGGTGGTAGACCTCATCAAAGCCCTCGCTGAGCATATAGCTCGAGGCTTTCTCACAACGAATGCCGCCCGTGCAGAACATGGCGACCTTCTTGTGCTTGGCCGGGTCGAAGTTGGCTTTGATGTAGTCGGGAAACTCGCGAAAACTGGTAGTTTTCGGGTCAATCGCGCCTTCGAAGGTGCCGATGGACACTTCGTAGTCATTGCGGGTGTCGATCAACAGCACTTCCGGGTCACTGATCAGCGCGTTCCAGTCCTGCGGTTCGACATAGGTGCCGACCTTCTTGTTCGGATCGACGCCTTCGACGCCCAGGGTCACGATCTCTTTCTTGAGCTTGACCTTGGTGCGGTAGAACGGCTGCTCGTCGCAGTAGGATTCCTTGTGATCGATATCGACCATGCGCGGGTCATTTTTCAGCCAGGCAAGCAGGCCATCGATGCCTTCGCGGGTGCCGGAAACGGTGCCGTTGATGCCTTCCTCGGCGATCAGCAGGGTGCCTTTGATGCCGTTGTCGACCATCGCCTGCAGCAGTGGCTCGCGCAGGGCGACGTAATCTTCAAGGGTGACGAACTTGTACAGTGCCGCCACGACAATCGGTTGAGTCATGGGTGTTCTCTCCAGGTGGCTACCCTCGTAAAGGGTGAACCGGATTGGTGCAGCTGCGAGTTTCAAGCTGCAAGCTGCAAGTAAAAGCAAAGACAAAAAAACGCGCCGACTAAGCGGCGCGCTGAGGATTCTAACAAAAAGGCAGCTATGTGGGCTCCAATCTCGTAGCTTGTAGCTTGTAGCTTGTAGCTTGTAGCTTGTAGCTTGTAGCTTGTAGCTTGTAGCTTAGTAGCGTAGCTGCCTCAATGCCCTCCGGCGCAGGTCGGCGAGGCCGGTGCTGCGTCGATTTTCGCCCATTCGTCAGGCGTGTAGGTATGCAGCGCAAGCGCATGAAACTCGCTCATCAGGTCACCCAGGGTGGCGTAGACCTTCTGATGGCGCTTGACGCGGTTGAGCCCCTCGAACTGAGGGCTGACCAGCACGGCCTTGAAGTGGGTCTGCAACCCACGGCTGTGCATGTGGCTTTCATCCAGCACGCTCAGGTGGTCGGAGCCCAGGGCGGCAAGCGCCGTTTCGATACGCTGTTGCATGGTCATTCCTGCTTACTTCTTCTTGGCCGGTGCGGCAGCTTTCGGCATCAGCTCGTTGGTCATGTCTTCCAACAGCTTGTTGACTACCGGCACGGCGCTTTCCAGCTTGGCCTGGGTCATCTGGGCCGATTGCTGGGTCAGTTGCGGCATTTTTTCTAGGACTTTCTTGCCCAGTGGCGACTGGTAGAAAGCGACCAGGTCCTTGAGCTCGGACTCGCTGAAGTTGCTGGTATAGAGCTTGACCATGTCCGGCTTCAGCTTCGGCCAGCCGATGGCCTGGTCCAGGGCGGCGTTGGCCTTGGCCTGGTAGCTGTCCAGTACGGACTGCTTGGCGGCAGGCGCCTTGGTCTGTTCGAAACGCTGGGCAAACATTTGCTGCACTTGCATGTACACCGGGGTACCCAGCTTGTCGGCGTGGGCCAGGGTAAGGAAGGCTTCGGCACTGGCGTTGTGGCTGGCGGTATCGGCAAAAACCTGGCCGCTGGCGCAAACCAGAGCAACCGCGGTACAGATGGCACGAAGACGAGTCATCGAGTTTCCTTTTCTAGCAGACGAGGTAAGACCCCAAGGGCGCCCATTCTGCGCCTAAAAAACCTTATGGCTCAACCCCGCCCCTTGTCGGGCGTGGATTTGCCGATGAAAAGTCTTTCAGGGAACCCGTCCGGCCGATCACAGCCTAAACTGCGCAAACGAACCTGAAGGAGTAAGCCCGATGAGCCGTATCGAAACCGACAGCCTGGGAGAAGTTCATGTCCCGGACGATGCTTACTGGGGCGCCCAGACCCAACGTTCGCTGGTGAATTTCGCCATTGGTGAACAGCGCATGCCACTCGCGGTGCTGCACGCCCTGGCCCTGATCAAGAAGGCCGCGGCACGGGTCAACGACCGCAACGGCGATCTGCCCGCCGACATCGCCCGCCTGATAGAGCAAGCCGCTGACGAAGTGCTCGATGGGCAGCATGACGATCAATTCCCGTTGGTGGTGTGGCAAACCGGCAGCGGTACCCAGAGCAATATGAACGCCAACGAGGTCATCGCCGGCCGTGCCAACGAGCTGGCGGGCAACAACCGTGGCGGCAAGAGCCCGGTGCACCCCAACGACCACGTCAACCGTTCCCAGAGTTCCAACGACTGCTTCCCCACGGCCATGAGCATCGCGGCCGTGCAGGCCGTGCATCAACGGCTGCTGCCCGCAATCGCTAATCTTTCCGGCGGGTTGGCGGAGCAAGCCGCCAAACATATGAAGCTGGTGAAAACCGGTCGCACCCACATGATGGACGCCACACCGATCACCTTCGGCCAGGAACTCTCGGCCTTTATTGCCCAACTCGACTACGCCGAACGCGCGATCCGTAGCGCCCTGCCTGCGGTGTGCGAACTGGCCCAGGGCGGCACCGCCGTAGGCACCGGGCTGAATGCGCCCCACGGTTTTGGCGAGGCCATTGCTTCCGAGCTGGCAGCGTTGTCAGGTCTGCCCTTCGTCACGGCCCCGAACAAGTTCGCCGCCCTCTCCGGCCATGAGCCACTGGTGACCCTGCACGGTGCGCTGAAAACCCTGGCCGTGGCCCTGATGAAAATCGCCAACGACCTGCGCCTGCTGGGTTCCGGCCCCCGTGCGGGGCTGGCCGAAGTGAAGTTGCCGGCCAACGAGCCGGGCAGTTCGATCATGCCGGGCAAGGTCAACCCCACCCAGTGCGAGGCGCTGTCGATGCTGGCCTGCCAGGTATTGGGCAATGACGTGACCATCGGCATTGCCGCCAGCCAGGGGCATTTGCAGTTGAACGTGTACAAGCCGGTGATCATCCACAACCTGCTGGAATCGATCCGCCTGCTGGCCGATGGCTGCAATAACTTCCAGGAGCATTGTGTGGCCGGCCTCGAGCCGGACGCTGTGCAAATGGCCGAGCACCTGGAGCGCGGGCTGATGCTGGTCACGGCACTCAACCCACACATCGGTTATGACAAGTCGGCGCAGATCGCCAAGAAGGCGTACGCCGAAGGCTTGACCCTACGGGAAGCCGCGCTGGAGCTGGGCTACCTCTCCGAGGCGGAGTTCGACCAATGGGTACGCCCGCAGGACATGCTCGGAAACTAGGAGGCCATGCGTAAACGCCGGGCCTTGAGCCCGGCGAGCAACGACGGTGCCAGCGCCACGGTCGCCGACCCCAGCACCACCACCAACGCCCCGGCATAGCCCAGGGCGTTGATCTCTTCAGCCTGCACATAGTCCGGCCACAACCACGCGGCCAGGGCCACCGCGACAAAGGTCACCAAGGGTGTGATCGCCAGAGTCGCACTGACCCGCGAAGCTTCCCAATGGGCCAGCGCCTCGGCGAAGGCGCCATACGCCACCAGGGTGTTCATGCAGCAGGCCAGCAACAGCCAGCCTTGCAGCGGGCTCAGGTCCAGCGCTTCCAGCGGATGAGCCCAGGGCGTGAGCAACAGGGCACAGAACAGATAGATCACCATCATCACCTGCAGCGAATTCCACGCCGTCAACAGCTGCTTCTGCCCCAGGGCATAGAACACCCAGATGGAGGTCGCCAGCAATATCGTCAATACGCCCGCCGTGTAAGTGCCAAGCGAGCTGAGAAGCTCCGTCAGGCGCTGGTTGAAGAACAAACCGAAACCGCAGATCAACACCACCAACCCTACTACCTGCCCCAGGCTGAATCGCTCCTTGAACACAAACACACTGGCGATCATCAGGAAGATCGGTCCCATCTGCACCACCAGTTGTGCGGTGCCGGGACTGAGCATTTTCAGGCCGACCAGATACAGCACGTAGTTGCCTACCAGACCGCACACCGCCATCGCCACCAGCCAGCCGCCCTTCGGGCCAAGCACCCTGCGACTGGGCAAGCGCCTGCTGAGCGCGAGGTAGACGAACAGGCAACCGCCGGCCACTGTCAGGCGAAACCAGGTAACGGTGATCGGGTCCATCACCTGCAGCACTTGTTTGAGTTTGATGGGCAGGATGCCCCATAGAAACGCGGTCAGCAGGGTCAAGCCAAAGCCGTAGACCCAGCGGCCGGAAGAGATGTGCATGAGAGCCCCAGGAACCAGAGGAAGTGGAAACGCATTCTAGGGGCAAGCACAAGGATTGGGCTATGACGCCGTTCAAAATGCGGGAGGGGCTTCCCCGATGAGGGTATGTCAGTCACAGATCCTCGATCTGAGCCACCGCCATCGGGGACAGCCCCTCCCCCACTGATCCCGTTTTCCAGCGGAACCTAACGCACCGCTTCGAACAGACCGGTCGCCCCCATACCGCCGCCTACACACATGGTCACGACGCCATAGCGCAAGTTACGGCGCTGCAACTCACGCACCAGATGCCCCACTTGCCGCGAGCCGGTCATGCCGAACGGGTGCCCGATGGAGATCGAACCACCGTTGACGTTGTATTTCGCATTGTCGATTTCCAGGCGATTACGCGCATACAGGCACTGCGAGGCAAACGCCTCGTTGAGCTCCCACAGGTCGATATCCGCCACCTGCAACCCCTTGGCCTTGAGCAACTTGGGCACCGAGAACACCGGGCCGATACCCATCTCATCCGGTTCGCAGCCCGCCACGGTAAACCCGCGGAAAAACGCCTTGGGCTTGAGCCCCAGTGCCAGTGCTTTCTCCAGGCTCATCACCAGGGTCATCGAAGCGCCATCGGAGAGCTGCGACGAGTTACCCGCCGTCACCGAGCCGTCTTCGGCAAACACGGGTTTCAAGCCTTGCAGGCTGGCCAGGGTGGTGTCCGGGCGGTTGCAATCGTCGCGGTCGACCACGCCGTCCAGCACCTGCACTGCGCCGGTGTTCTTGTCCTCGACCTTATACTTGACCGCCATCGGCACGATTTCATCGCTGAACAAACCGTCGGCCTGAGCCTGGGCAGTGCGCTGCTGGCTTTGCAGGGCATACAGGTCCTGCTCTTCACGGCTGACGTGATAACGGCGCGCGACGATCTCGGCGGTCTGGCCCATGGGGAAATACAGGCCCGGCACCTGCTCCTTGAGCAACGGGTTGATCAGGTTATCGGTGTTGACGCTTTTCATAGTCAGGCTGATGGACTCGACGCCACCGGCAACGATGATGTCGCTGCAACCCGAAGCGATCTGGTTGGCCGCAATGGCAATCGCCTGCAAACCCGAAGAGCAGAAACGGTTGAGGGTCATGCCCGCCGTCCCGGTGCCCAACTGCGAAAGCACCGCCACATTACGCCCGATGTTGTAGCCCTGGGCACCTTCGTTGGAGCCGGCACCCACGATGCAATCCTCAACCGTCGCCGGGTCGATGCCGTTGCGTGCGAGCAGCGCGTTGACGCAATGGGCCGCCATGTCATCGGGGCGGGTCTGGTTGAACTTGCCGCGAAAGGACTTGGCCAGGCCGGTTCGCACGCTGTCGACGATGACTACTTCACGCATGGGGCTACCTCGATCTTGTCGTTGTTGGGAGATGGATCGAGGATAGATCCAGGTCCTCCCAACCGCGACGATCATTCACCCGGCGTATGCGAAACCATGAGGGCGGTGAGCGGGCTTGCCTCGTTCGCTACTTCTTGGCTTTCTTGCCTTTCTTGTCGTGCTTGTCGGTTTTTTCGAACGCTTCTTCCAGCGCCCGGTTGATCGTGCGCAGCACCTTGACCCGCGCCCAGCGCTTGTCGTTGGCTTCCACCAGGGTCCAGGGCGAAATTTCGGTGCTGGTGCGGTCGACCATATCGCCCACGGCGGTGCGATAATCATCCCACTTGTCGCGGTTGCGCCAATCGTCTTCGGTGATCTTGAAGCGCTTGAAAGGGATGTTTTCACGGGCCTGGAAGCGCTCCAACTGCGTGTCCTTGTCGATGGCCAGCCAGAACTTGACCACGATCACGCCCGCATCGCGCAGTTGCTCTTCGAAGTCGTTGATTTCGCCATAGGCGCGCATCCAGTCGGCCGGCGAGCAGAAGCCTTCGACGCGCTCCACCAGCACGCGGCCGTACCAGGAGCGGTCGAACACCGTGAACATGCCGCGCGCCGGAATCTTCTGCCAGAACCGCCACAGGTAAGGCTGGGCACGTTCGTCTTCACTGGGCGCGGCAATCGGCACGATATGGTATTGGCGCGGGTCGAGCGCCGCCGCCACACGCCGGATCGCACCGCCCTTACCCGCCGCATCGTTGCCTTCAAACACAGTGATCAATGCGTGCTTGCGCATGCGCTTGTCGCGCATCAGGCCGGAGAAGCGCGCCTGCTCGGTAATCAGCTGTTCTTCGTAATCATCTTTTTCCAGGCTTTTGCTCAAGTCGAGGCTGTCGAGCAGGCCCTTCTTGTCCACCGAAGCGATCAAGGGCGCCGGGTTCATGCCGCTGGATTTACCCTTGGCCAGTTTCAAGGCGTTTTGCAGCCCTTCGAGCAGCAGCTTGCCCACAGTGAGGCTGCGGTAATGGGCGTCGACCCCTTCGATCACATGCCACGGTGCGTAGTCGCGGCTGGTACGCCGCAGGATACGCTCACCGAAATGCACGAACTTGTCGTAGGTCTCGGACTGCTGCCAGTCCAGCGGGCTGATGCGCCAGCTGTGCAGGGGGTCGTCGGCCAGCGCCTTGAGGCGCGCCTTCATCTGCTTCTTGGACAAGTGAAACCAGAACTTGAAGATCAACGCCCCTTCGTCGCAGAGCATCTTTTCCAGGCGCTCGGCACCGGCGATGGCCTGATCGAGACGGGCATCCTTGATCTCGCCGTGTACTCGGCTTTGCAACATCTGGCTGTACCAGTTGCCGAAGAAAACTCCCATGCGCCCCTTGGCAGGCAATTGGCGCCAATAGCGCCAGGCCGGTGGACGGGCCAACTCTTCATCGGTCTGCTGGTCGAAGGTGCGCACCTCGATCAGGCGCGGGTCCATCCATTCATTGAGCAGCTTGACCGTCTCGCCCTTGCCGGCGCCTTCGATGCCGTTGATCAGGATGATCACGGGAAAGCGCTTCTGCTGCTGCAGTTCATATTGAACCTCCAGCAACGCCTCGCGCAGGGCCGGCACTTCAGCGTCATAGGTGTCTTTGTCGATGGCGTGACCGATTTCGGCGGATTCGAACATGGGGCAGCTCCGTTTCAAGATGGCTCAAGACTAGCGGATTGGGCTACGCGGCAGGAAAGGAATTCCAACGAACTTGTCGTGGGTCAATGGCCGCAGCCTGGCTGAACCTCGGCAACCGCCGCCCCATCGCCAGCCCCGTGATCGGCTAGAATGGCGGCCTTGCCTTTGCCTGCGATTTTTTGAGCCGCCCATGAACCCGATCACCCACGCCCAGCTCGACTGGGATGAGCAAGGCCGCCCGCACTCGCGGGTGTTCGACGATGTGTACTTCTCCGACCAGTCGGGCCTTGAAGAAACCCGCTATGTGTTCCTCGAACAGAACCGTTTGCAGGAGCGCTTCGCGGCCTTGCCGGTGGGTGGGCGGCTGGTGATTGGTGAAACCGGCTTTGGCACCGGCCTGAATTTCCTGTGTGCCTGGCAGCTGTTCGAGCAACACGCGGTCGCCGGTGCACGCTTGCATTTTGTCAGCGTGGAAAAATACCCCCTCAGTCACACCGACCTGAAACGCGCCCTCGCCCTGTGGCCCGAGCTGCAACCGTTCGCCGAACAACTGCTGGCGCAGTACATCGCCATCCACCAGGGTTTTCAGCGCCTGGTGCTGGATAACGGCCGCGTGACCCTGACCCTGCTGATCGGAGATGTGCTCGAACAGTTGCCGCAACTGGACGCGCAGATCGATGCGTGGTTTCTCGACGGTTTCGCCCCTGCGAAAAACCCGGAGATGTGGACCGCCGAGTTGTTTGCCGAACTGGCACGCCTGGCCGCGCCGGGCTCGACCATCAGCACCTTTACCAGCACCGGCTGGGTTCGGCGTTTGATCAATGCGGCCGGGTTCAAGATGAAGCGCACGCCGGGTATCGGCCACAAGTGGGAGATCCTGCGCGGTGAGTTTCTCGGTTGGCCCGCCGATGTCACACCACCGCCGCCAGCCAAACCCTGGTTCGCCCGACCGGCGCGCCCCCACGGCGAGCGCAAAGCCCTGGTGATCGGTGGCGGCCTGGCCGGCTGTGCCACGGCCGCCAGTCTCGCTGCGCGCGGCTGGCAGGTCGACCTGCTGGAGCGCCACGATGCACTCGCCCAAGAGGCATCGGGCAATCCGCAAGGCGTGCTGTACCTGAAATTGTCTGCCCATGGCACCGCCTTATCACAGATGATCGTCGCCGGTTTCGGGCACACCCGTCGTCTGCTGGAACAGCTGCAGCGCGGTGTGGATTGGGACGACTGCGGCGTGTTGCAACTGGCCTTCGACGCCAAGGAAGACCAACGCCAGGCGCAACTGGCCAATGCGTTTGCGCCGACGCTGGTGCACCCGCTGAATCGGGAGCAGGCACAAGCCAGGGCCGGGGTTGCCCTGCAGCATGGCGGGCTGTTTTATCCGGAGGGCGGCTGGGTGCACCCGCCCGCCTTGTGTGAGTGGCAAGCCCGCCAGCCCGGCATCACCGTGCGGCCTCACCATGACGTACTCGACCTGCGCAACGTCGATGGCCAATGGCAGGCCTGGGACGGCGAACACCTGCTGGCCGGCGCGCCGGTGGTGGTTTTGGCCTGTGCGGCGCAAGTCCGACAGTTCGCCGACCTGCCGCTCAAGCGCATTCGCGGGCAGATCACCCGCTTGCCGCAAACAGCCGAGAGCGCCGCGCTCAAGACGGTGGTGTGTGCCGAAGGGTATGTGGCCCCGCCGCGCCTGGGCGAACACACGTTGGGCGCCAGCTTCGACTTCAACAACGATGACCTCACACCCACCGTCGCCGATCACGCCGGCAACCTGGCGCTGCTCAAGGACATCTCCGCAGACCTGGCCCAACGTCTGCACGCCGAAGCCCTCGACCCCGCCGACCTGCAAGGCCGCGCCGCCTTTCGCTGCACCAGCCCGGACTACCTGCCCATCGTCGGCCCGCTGGCCGACGCACCGGCCTTCGCCCAGGCCTACGACGCACTGCGCAAGGACGCCCGGCATACTCCGCAGACACCGTGTCCCTGGCTGGACGGCCTGTACGTCAACAGCGGCCATGGCTCGCGCGGCCTGATCACCGCGCCGCTGTCCGCTGAACTGCTCGCGGCCTGGCTGGATGATGAACCGCTGCCGCTGCCGAGCAGCGTGGCGCACGCCTGCCACCCGAATCGCTTCGCCGTGCGAACGCTGATTCGCAGCACTGCGACCAAGCGCTGAGCAACACCTCGGATACCGGATGGGCCACCGCCGGTATCCCCTTCCTCCATAAAGGCTCCCCCCGTCAAGCACGGGCAACACAGGCGCGTCATTGCACTGTGCGTACCCCGCGCCCCTTCCGCATATAACTTATTGTTCTAAAACTCCCGCAAATGCCTTGGGTCAGTTTCAGGGTATGCGCCCTTCCGGCGCTGTGAGTTTTGTTCTCCCCAACGGAAAAACCGGTAAGGAATTTATGTGCGGATTAGCTGGCGAGCTACGTTTTGATCACCAACCTGCCGACCTGGCAGCGATAGAACGAATTACCCATCACCTGGCCCCTCGCGGGCCCGATGCCTGGGGCTTCCATGCCCAAGGCCCAATCGCCCTTGGCCACCGTCGCCTTAAAATCATGGACCTGTCGGACGGCTCGGCCCAGCCGATGATCGACGCCCATCTGGGCCTGACCCTGGCCTTCAACGGTGCCATCTACAACTTCCCGGAACTCAGAGCAGAGCTGGAAGCCCTGGGCTACGCCTTCTATTCCGGCGGCGACACCGAGGTACTGCTCAAGGGCTATCACGCCTGGGGCGAAGCGCTGCTGCCCAAGCTCAATGGCATGTTTGCGTTTGCGATCTGGGAGCGTGATGCCCAGCGCCTGTTCCTTGCGCGCGACCGTCTCGGCGTGAAGCCGCTGTACCTGTCGCGCACCGGTCAGCGTTTGCGCTTTGCGTCGGCGTTGCCGGCGCTGCTCAAGGGCGGTGACATCAACCCGATCCTCGATCCGGTGGCACTCAACCATTACCTCAACTTCCACGCCGTGGTACCGGCGCCGCGTACCTTGCTGGCCGGCATTGAGAAGCTGCCACCGGCAAGCTGGATGCGCATCGACGCCGACGGCAAGATCGAGCAGAAAACCTGGTGGACGCTGCCCTACGGCCCACGTGAGGATGAGCGTAACCTCACCCTGGAAGACTGGACCGACCGCGTCCTCGACAGCACCCGCGAAGCCGTAGCCATTCGCCAACGCGCGGCCGTGGATGTCGGGGTACTGCTCTCCGGCGGCGTCGACTCGAGCATGCTCGTCGGGCTGCTGCGGGAAGTCGGCGTGGAAGGTCTGTCGACCTTCTCCATCGGCTTTGAAGATGCCGGCGGCGAACGTGGCGACGAGTTCCAGTACTCGGACCTGATCGCCCGGCACTATGGTACCCGCCATCACCAGTTACGCATCGCCGAGAGCGAAATCATCGAGCAACTGCCCGCGGCCTTTCGCGCCATGAGCGAGCCGATGGTCAGCCACGACTGCATCGCCTTCTACCTGTTGTCGCGGGAAGTGGCCAAGCATTGCAAGGTGGTGCAGAGCGGCCAGGGCGCCGATGAGCTCTTCGCCGGTTACCACTGGTACCCGCAGGTGGATGGCGCCAGCGATCCCTACAGTGCCTACCGCGAGGCATTCTTCGACCGCAGCTACGACGACTATGCCGCCACCGTCGCGCCGAAATGGCTCACCGCCAACGACGCTGCGGGCGACTTCGTGCGCGAGCATTTCGCGATGCCGGGTGCGCAAGCCGCGGTGGACAAGGCGCTGCGCCTGGACAGCACGGTGATGCTGGTGGACGACCCGGTCAAACGCGTCGACAACATGACCATGGCCTGGGGTCTGGAAGCACGCACGCCGTTCCTCGACTACCGCCTGGTGGAACTGTCGGCCCGCGTGCCGGGTAAATTCAAATTGCCCGATGGCGGCAAACAAGTGTTGAAAGAAGCGGCGCGCCGCGTCATCCCCAGCGAGGTCATCGACCGTAAAAAGGGGTATTTCCCGGTGCCCGGTCTCAAGCATTTGCAAGGCGACACCCTGAACTGGGTGCGCGACCTGCTGCTGGACCCCAGCCAGGATCGTGGCCTGTTCAACCCGGCCACACTCGACCGCCTGCTCACTGACCCGCAGGGCCAATTGACCCCGCTGCGCGGCTCCAAACTGTGGCAACTGGCGGCGCTGAACCTGTGGCTCAGCGAACAAGGAATCTGATTGATGAAACCCCATGCAGCGGCTTACAGCCAACGTTTACTCAAGGGCCAGGCACCGTCTTACGAACGCCTGCAAGCCCGACTGGCCGAGGATGGCAGCCCGCAAAACGCCGAACCGATCGCCGTGCATTGCGGTTGGGGCCGGTTACTGATCGGCCATACCTTTCCCGACCCGGCCAGCCTGGCCGAAGAACTGCTCAAGGAGCAGCCCGGCGAACGCGATATCGCGTTGTACGTGGCGGCGCCTCAGCAGATCCTCGGGCTCGACCCACAACAATTGTTCCTCGACCCCTCCGACACCCTGCGCCTATGGTTCACTGACTATCGTCCGGCCACCCGCGTATTTCGAGGTTTTCGCATCCGTCGCGTACAGACCGATGCCGATTGGCAGGCGGTCAACCTGCTCTACCACGGGCGCGGTATGTTGCCTGTAGACGCCGAACGCCTCACGCCCCGCCATCAGGGCGGACCGGTGTATTGGCTGGCCGAAGACGAAGACAGCGGCGCGGTGATCGGCAGCGTCATGGGCCTCAATCATCAGAAAGCCTTTCAAGACCCGGAAAACGGCTGCAGCCTGTGGTGCCTGGCGGTCGACCCGCAATGCACACGTCCCGGTGTGGGCGAGGTGCTGGTGCGCCATTTGGTGGAGCACTTCATGAGCCGTGGCCTGAGTTACCTGGACCTGTCGGTGCTGCACGACAATCGCCAGGCCAAGAGCCTCTACGCCAAGTTGGGTTTTCGGGCGCTGACCACGTTTGCGATCAAGCGCAAGAATGGCATCAACCAACCGCTGTTTCTGGGGCCGGGTCCGCAGGCGGAATTCAATCCGTATGCTCGGATCATTGTCGAAGAGGCCCATCGCCGCGGCATCGATGTGCAGGTCGATGACGCCGAGGCCGGTTTGTTCACCTTAAGCCATGGCGGACGCCGCGTGCGCTGCCGTGAGTCCCTGAGCGACCTGACCAGCGCTATCAGCATGACTTTGTGCCAGGACAAAAGCCTGACCCACAAAGTGCTCAAAGCGGCTGGTCTGAAATTACCGGCGCAACAATTGGCAGGCAGCGCCGATGACAACCTGGAGTTTCTCGACGAGCACCAGCGCATCGTGGTCAAGCCACTGGACGGCGAGCAAGGCCAAGGGGTAGCGGTGGACTTGCAGACCATCGAAGACGTGCAACAGGCCATCGAAGCGGCACGCCAGTTCGACAGCCGTGTGTTGCTGGAGAGCTTCCACGAAGGCCTGGATCTGCGCATCCTGGTGATCGGCTTTGAAGTGGTCGCCGCCGCTATCCGCCGCCCGGCCGAAGTCACCGGCGACGGCCACCACACCATCCGCGCCTTGATCGAGGCCCAAAGCCGTCGCCGGCAGGCCGCTACCGACGGCGAGAGCAAAATCCCCCTCGATGGCGAAACCGAGCGCACGCTGAATGCCGCCGGCTACGACTACAACAGCATCCTGCCTCCCGGCCAGACCCTGGCCGTGCGCCGCACGGCCAACCTGCACACCGGCGGTTGCCTGGAGGATGTCACCGCAATCCTGCACCCCACCCTGGTGGACGCCGCCATCCGTGCCGCCCGCGCCCTGGACATCCCGATGGTCGGCCTGGACCTGATGGTGCCTGCCGCCGACCAACCCGAGTACGTATTCATCGAGGCCAACGAACGGGCCGGCCTGGCCAATCATGAACCGCAGCCCACTGCGGAAAAGTTTGTGGACTTGCTGTTTCCCCATAGCTGAACGATCCGACCTTAGGAGTCTTTATGAGCCGAACCATCCCCGAACCGGATCTGAATTACCTGCAAAAAGTACTGCTGGAAATGCTCGCCATTCCCAGCCCTACCGGATTTACCGACACCATCGTGCGCTATGTCGCCGAACGCCTGGAAGAACTGGGCATTCCCTTCGAAATGACCCGGCGCGGCACCATTCGCGCCACCCTGAAAGGCCAAAAAAACAGCCCGGACCGTGCCGTGTCTGCGCACTTGGACACCATTGGCGCCGCCGTGCGGGCCATCAAGGACAACGGTCGCCTGACGCTGGCGCCAGTGGGCTGCTGGTCAAGCCGCTTTGCCGAGGGCAGCCGGGTCAGCCTGTTTACCGACAATGGCGTAATCCGTGGCAGTGTGCTGCCGCTGATGGCCTCCGGGCATGCGTTCAACACCGCCGTGGATGAAATGCCGGTGAGTTGGGACCATGTGGAATTGCGCCTGGACGCCTACTGCACCACCCGCGCCGACTGCGATTCCCTGGGCATCAGCGTGGGCGACTACGTGGCGTTCGACCCCTTGCCGGAGTTCACCGAGAGTGGGCATATCAGCGCCCGCCACCTGGATGACAAAGCCGGTGTCGCGGCCTTGCTCGCCGCGCTCAAGGCTATCGTCGACAGCGGCGAACCCTTGCTGATCGACTGTCACCCGCTGTTCACCATCACCGAGGAAACCGGCAGTGGCGCAGCGGCCGCCCTGCCCTGGGACGTCAGTGAATTCGTAGGGATCGATATTGCCCCGGTTGCCCCCGGCCAGCACTCCAGCGAGCATGCCGTGAGCGTGGCGATGCAGGACTCCGGCGGGCCGTATGACTATCACCTGTCCCGTCATCTGTTGCGCCTGGCGACCGACAACGAGCTGCCCGTGCGCCGCGACTTGTTCCGCTATTACTTCAGCGACGCCCACTCGGCCGTCACCGCCGGCCACGACATCCGCACCGCCCTGCTGGCCTTCGGCTGCGACGCCACCCACGGCTACGAACGTACGCACATCGACAGCCTGGCGGCGCTGAGCCGCCTGTTGGGCGCCTATATCCTCAGCCCGCCGGTGTTCGCCAGCGATGCACAACCGGCCCAGGGCTCACTGGACAGGTTCAGCCATCAGCTGGAACACGAGACGCAAATGGAGAGCGACACCCGCGTGCCGTCGGTGGACAGCCTGGTCGGTCAAAAATCCTGACGCCGGCAACTGCTGGTAACAAGGGCCCCGGCGCAGTAGGATCGCCGGGACCCTACCTCCGAGGCTTGTATGCTGATTCCCTACGAAGCACTTGAAGTCGATACCCTGACCCGGCTCATCGAAGACTTCGTCACCCGCGATGGCACCGACAATGGCGACGACACACCGCTGGAAACCCGCGTGCTGCGTGTACGCCAGGCCCTGACCAAAGGCCAGGCGCTGATCGTATTCGACCCCGAGAGCGAGCAATGCCAGTTGATGCTCAAGCACGATGTGCCCAAGCATCTGTTCGACTGAGCAGGTTTCAGGGATGGGTGGCGGTGTGGGGTTGGGCGGCCTGGCGTTCGAGGATCTTTTGATAGACCTCGGCACGGTGCACATTGACGTCCACAGGCGCCACGATGCCGAGTTTTACCTGGGTACCGTTCACTTCGAGGATGTGCAAGGCGATGTCATCGCCGATGGAGATGATTTCGCCGACGGCGCGGCTTAAGACCAGCATGGCGGTTGTCCTTTTGGAGTGACAGGACCTCGACCATGCGCGCTTGAATACGGCCCAGCAATGGCTTGCGGTCAAATCAGGCACCACCTACATCAATAGGTAACTTACCTGACAGACCGCACCCGATCAGCCCTTAACAGCTTGCGCTTTGGCGCGCATCTTGTCGGCCATCACCGTCATTTCGTCGTACAGCAACTGCGGATTCTTCTGCTTCAATGTCCAGGCCATCCGCCCCTGCTCATGGGGCAGAATCATGAACTCACCTTCGGCCACGTGCTGGTAGATGTAGTCGGCAATGTCCGCTGCCGAGATCGGCGAGCTTTCCAGTAACTTGCCCACCTGCGCTTTCATCGCCGGGGTCGGCCCGCGGAACGAGTCGAGCAGGTTGGTCTGGAAAAACGACGGGCACACCACATGCACGCCCACTTGCTGCTGCTTGAGTTCAACCAGCAGACTTTCCGACAGCGCCACCACACCGGCTTTGGCCACGTTGTAGTTGCTCATCGCCGGCCCCTGCATCAGCGCCGCCATCGAGGCGATGTTGATAATCCGGCCCTTGCTCTTCTCCAGCAGCGGCAGGAACGCCTTGCAGCCTTTAACCACCCCCATCAAGTTGATCGCAATCTGCCAGTCCCAATCTTCCAGGGACAGTTCGGCAAAGAAGCCCCCCGACGCGACGCCGGCATTGTTGACGATCACATCAATACCGCCGAGCTTCAACTCGCATGCTTGGGCAAAGGCCGTGAGCTGGCTGTAGTCACGCACGTCACAGCGTTGGGTAAACCCATCACCACCGGCCTCGCGCACCTGCTTGAGGGTTTCCTGCAAGCCCGGCTCGCTGACGTCCGACAAGGCCAACTGCCAGCCTTCACGGGCCCAGCGCAGAGCGATTTCACGACCCAGCCCGGACCCGGCGCCAGTGATCATCATGCGATTTTGCATAGAAAGTTGCCTTGTGTTCGCGGAGGTAATGCCCGGCAGTGTAGCGAAGGTTTTTCCGCTACCCACGCACCATCCAATTGATGAATGCCTCGGGCAAACCGGCGAACGGGTGCGAGGTCGGTTTACAGCGTAAGTTCAATGTTTTTGCAACTAAGCTTGTGCCGCTGCGAACGCGTTAAAGGAAATAAGAAAGTTTGCAAAATGCTTTAAAGAAACAGGGAATTTTCTTCGCATGGGCAGAGTCGGAGGTATTAAGGCGCCCGTAAACAAAAGGCGAGCCTATCGTTAAATAACCGGTCTTTCCCCAAGGCCAATAAGGAAGAAAACATGAGCCTGATTCTGATCATTATCCTGATCCTGCTGTTGGTCGGCGGTTTGCCGGTATTCCCCCATTCGCGAAATTGGGGCTATGGCCCGTCGGGTATCCTGGGTGTTGTGCTGGTCGTTCTGCTGGTATTGATGTTGCTCGGCCGCATATAAACGCGCCCAAAAAAAAGGCCTCATATAGAGGCTTATGCCAGTCAGTTAAGGCTGAACGCTGTACTTGTGGCGAGGGAGCTTGCTCCCGTTGGGCCGCGAAGCGGCCCCACTCTTTGTTTACAAAGAATGGGACTGCTGCGCAGTCCAACGGGAGCAAGCTCCCTCGCCACAGGTTGCTTTTTAGCCTTTCTCTTTCTTAACCGACTGGCATTACTGATATAGAGGCCTCTTTACTCATATAGAGGCCTCTTTTTTTGCCGGCTAATTAGTCCGGCTTGCCATCCACCACACCTGCGGTGTTATCCAACAGGCTCTTAGTAGCGGTTTGCAGGAACGATTCAAGCTTCTGCTTCAACGCCGCTTCATCCGGTGATTCCGGGATCACTTTACCGGTCGGGTTTTCGCCCAGTTCGTATTCCCAAAGCTTGGGTGGCATCTCCTTAGGCAATACCAGCACGCGATCACCGGTGAGCAAGGCGACGGTCTGGTCGCTGCCCGATGGCTTGATCACGCCGAAGCCCTTGTCGCCTTCCGGCAGGTTCAGCAGGTCACGGCCCCAGCACTGGTGCAGGGTGTCACCGCCGAGGCGGCCCATGATGGTTGGGACGATGTCGATCTGGGTGCCCACGGTGTGGTCACGTACGCCGAACTTCTCCTGCATGCCCGGTGCGATCATCAGCATCGGCACGTTGAAGCGCCCCAGGTCCATCTCGGTGATCTGCTGTTCGTTACCAAAACCGTGGTCGCCCACGACTACGAACAGCGTTTCCTTGAAGTACGGCTCTTTGCGGGCCTTCTCAAAGAACTGGCCCAAGGCCCAGTCGGAGTAACGCATGGCGGTCAAATGTTCGTTGAGGCTGCCACGGTCGGTGACTTTCTCGACCGGCAATGGCGTCGGCAACGCGTACGGCGTGTGGTTGGACAGGGTTTGCAGCAGTGCGTAGAACGGCTTGCCGCCTTCGCGGGCTTTCAACTCTTCCAGACCACGGTTGAACATGTCCTGGTCGGACACGCCCCAGGTCGGGTCGGAGAACACCGGGTTGACGAAGTCGTTGCGCCCGATGAAGTTGGTCATGCCCTGGTTGCTGAAGAAGCCCGACTGGTTGTCCCAGGCAAAATCGCCGTTGTAGACATACACGTCGTCAAATTTGCGCGCGCTGAGCAACTGCGGCAGGCCCGATAGCTTGTGGCTGCCTTCGGGGGTCTGCATCAGGTATTCGAAGCCCGGCAGGTTCGGGAAGCACGCCATGGTGGCGAACATACCCTGGTGGGTGTGAGTGCCGTTGGAGAAGAAGCGGTCGAACAGCAAGCCTTCCTTGGACAATTTGTCGAAGTACGGCGTGATATTGCCCGGACGCCCCAGGGCGCCCACCGAGTGACCGGCGAAGCTCTCCATCAGGATCACCACGACGTTCTTGATCGGCAGGGTCTTTTCGGCCGGTGGCGTGAAGTCACGGCGCACGGCGGTGGTGTCGGTGTCCACCAGCTTTTCATGAGCCGGCAGTAGCAACATGTCGCGCACGGTCTGGGTCGCCAGCGGCTGGTCCAGGGTGGCTTTCCAGATGTTGGAACGCTCTTCGGAGAAACGCGCCTTGGCGGCGGCAATCAGCGACAGCGTGCCGTTCAAACCCAGCTGGTTGGCGAAGTTCGAGTCGGTGGTGTAGACATCCCCCCAACGCAGCGGTGGGCCCTGGCGCAGGGTACCGCGAATGGCGACGGTGGCGATGACCAGGCAGACCACGAACACCGCGATACGCGTGTACCACGGCGCCACCTGGCGCGTGCCGATACTGCCGCCGCTGAACGGGCCACGGGGGCGCGTCGCGCGGTCGGCACCTTTAAAGGCCATGCTCAGGATCAGCGTACCCACGGCCCAGGCCAGCAGGTAACGCACCACCGGGAAACCGTACCAAAGCATGCTCATCACGGTTTTCGGGTCTTCCTTTACATATTGGAAGACCAGGCCGTTGAGGCGCTGGTGGAACTCGCGGTAGAAGTCCATTTCCATCAGGCCCAGGAACAGGGCAATGCTGGACACGACGGTCAGCCACAAACGGAAGAAACCCCGCGCCGCCATGGCTCGAACGCTGAACAAGGCCAGCAGCAGCGGGACCAGCGCGTACATCACAAAACGGATGTCGAAGCGCGTACCGTTGGCGAACGCTTCCAGGAAGGTCGAGGCCGGCGTATCGAGGATCATCTCGCGGTTGTAGACCAGCAGCGCAAGGCGCAGCAGGGAGAACATCACCATCATGACCAGTGCGCAGAGCAGTGTGTACGCCAGATGGGATTTGACGGTCGGTTGCAGCAGGCGATTTGAAGCTCGCTGCTGATTCAGGGCGTCCGGGTTTGCCATGTCGTTTCAGGACCCATTGGAAGTTTAAGGTGCGAAGTAATGCAGTGGCGCGAATGGTGCCCGATCAACGGCGGCAAGGCTATTAATTACTGAACGCATACCACTGCCCCACCGTTAATGGCACTTGAGATAGAGCCTTTGATGGGGAATAAAGCCGGCGAATTGTCTTGGATAAGATGTGAAAATTTCGTGCAACGAATATTTCGACACACAAATCAACCGCTACAGTGAAACCCAATGAGAGAGGGGGCTTGCCCCCGATGGCGGCGTATCAGTCAACGAATGTGTCGACTGAATCGCTGCCATCGGGGCAAGCCCCCTCTTGCATTGACTGCTACCACTCCCTATGGAGTGCCGTGTCAGATCCGCACGTTGCCGCGCGGCCCGGCAATTGCCCAGATGATCAGGCCCAATACCGGCAACAGCAGGATCAACAAGATCCACAGCACTTTGGCGCCCGTGCTCGCGCCGCTTTTGAACACGTTGATGATCGCCCAGATATCCAACGCGAGAATGATCAGGCCGATCAGGCCATTAAAAGTGGAACCCATGGTGTCGCTCCTAAGTGGGGGCATGCACTTGTAGGATAGTCAGTGCTGACAGGGGTTCCGTTTTATTTCAGACGTGCACGGCAACGCGCAACGCTTCCAGGGACGGCTCGGCCTTGATACCGACTTCGGCGCACAGTTCCAGCACGCGCGGCAGGTCGTTGCCATACACCAGCACCATCTGTAGTTCG
The DNA here is from genome assembly GCF_023242545.1 of Pseudomonas sp. MWU13-2517. Taxonomy (NCBI): domain Bacteria; kingdom Pseudomonadati; phylum Pseudomonadota; class Gammaproteobacteria; order Pseudomonadales; family Pseudomonadaceae; genus Pseudomonas; species Pseudomonas sp. MWU13-2517. The sequence continues at coordinate 135,988 of NZ_JALMFA010000011.1, forward strand.
TCATCGAGCAATTGGCTGAAATTCATCAGCACGTAACCGCCGTCTTCCGGGCTGAGGGCGCTCATCTGGATTTGAATGCGGTTCAGCGCGGTGAGGTCGTCGGTCTTGGCCAGTTGCTTGGGCTTGAGGTTGAACGCCACGCCCGGGCCGAACGACGCAACGATCTGTGCAAACAGATCGCCGTAAGTGTCGGCCTGGAACAGCGCAGTCTCGGGCAAGCTGCCGACTACCACCCACTCGCCCAACGGCATAGGGAAAGTATCGTCGTAGTTGATATCCGGGTTGGCGGCCAGAAAAGCGACGGGGTCCGCGTAGGCCTGGGCAGCCTCGGTGGCGATGCGCGCCACTTCGTCCTCGCCCATGACGCCGGCGCTGATTTTGCTGATGAGTTCGACGAGGGCGGTTTTCATGGGCGGATCCTGTGGCAGGCTGGTTTTTGAGGGCGCGTAGCCTACACCAGTTTCTGCAACTGCGCCGCCGTATCCACCGCGCCCATGGTCCGCGCCGCTGCCAACGCCGTCGCGCCCTGGGCATCCACAGCCTTGGGGTTCGCACCCTGGCCGAGCAAGTAGTCGACCATTTCAACGCGATTGAACATCGCTGCCATCATCAACGCGGTGCGGCCATCCGAGGACGCGGCATCCACCGGCGTGCCGCCTTCGATCAGGGCCTTGACCACGGGCAGGTTGCCCTTGAACGCTGCGCCGGCGATCGGCAGTTGGTTCTTGTCATTGGCGATCTGCGGGTCCGCCTTGAACTCGAGCAGCACTTTTACCGCCTCGGCGTGGCCGTGGTAGGCCGCAAGCATCAGCAACGTGTCGCCATTATGGTTGCGAAAGTTGGCCGGCAAGCCTTTGGCCAGCAGCGCGGCGAGCATGGCGGCGTCGCCTTTGCGGGCCACATCGAAGACCTGCTCGGCAAATTCGGCGGCTTCGTCTTCGGTCATTTGTTTGGCGCGGTCTGTCATGTGAGGGCTCCGTAACGGGTGCTGTATATGGCGCCCAGTGTCGCTACGGAGTTCCCCACTGTCATGGCTTTTTTGTCAAAACCCGTCATAGGCAGAATCAATAGCGATACTGACCACCCTGAATCTGCGCCAGCAATTGCCCAGTGACCGGCACGTAGCAATCGGAACCCGGCAGCCACGCATAGACGGGGTCATTGCCTGCCTTGTCCGGGTCGAATGCCTCTTCCTTGAGCTTGCCCTTCTGGTATTTGAAGGTGCCGGTGGTTTCCATCTTCACCTTGATCCGCAGGAACAACGGTACTGCATAGTGCGGCAATTGGCCGTGGGCAAATTGCAGCAGCTCACGCATGTCCAGCGATGCCAAGGACTCGCTCGGGGTGATCGCGACCATGCCCGCGCGGCCGTTGGTGTTTTCGATCTCGACGCCGTAGGCCACCACCTCGGCGATCTGTGGGTGCTGCAACAGCACGTTCTCCACTTCGGTGGTCGATACGTTTTCGCCCTTCCAGCGATAGGTATCGCCGAGGCGGTCGACGAATTGCGCATGGCCGAAGCCGATACTGCGCAACAAGTCGCCGGTGTTGAAATAGCGGTCGCCCTTCTCGAACACGTCGGTGAGCACCACTTTGCGGTTCTTTTCCGGGTCGGTGTAACCATCGAAGGGTGACTTTTGATCAATCCTGGCCAGCAGCAACCCCTGCCCGCCCGTTGGTACCTTGCGCATCAAACCATCGCTGCCACGCAGCGGCTCGCCCGTATCGTGGGCGTAGTCCACCAGCGCCCAGTGCTGCAGGCAAAAACCGATGGTGTTGTCGAAGTTCAAGATGTTGGTGAAGCCGATATTGCCGTCACTGGCGGCATACAGTTCGCAGATGTGCTCAACCCCATAGCGTTGCTTGAACTGCGTCCACACACCAGGACGCAGGCCATTGCCCACCATCTTGCTCACCCGGTTATCGCGGTCTTGCGTGCTGGGCGGCTGATCGAGCAGGTAACGACACAGCTCACCGACATACCCCAGGGTGGTCGCGTTGAATTTCCGTACATCGTCCCAGAACTGGCTGGCGCTGAATTTGCGGCGAATGGCGAACCCCGACGCCCCGACGATCGCCGAGCCCCAGCACACACACAGGCCGGTGCCGTGATACAGCGGCAAGGTGCAATACAGAACGTCGTCCGTGCCCATGTCCAGGGCGATGCTGCCGAAGCTGACCGCGGTTTTGGTCCAGCGTCCGTGTTTCATGATCCCGGCCTTGGGCAAACCGGTGGTACCGGAGGTGTAGATATAGAAGCAGGGATCGTTGAAGAAGATGTGCCTGGTGCTGTCAGGGTTACTTTCCGGGCTGCCGGCGCTGGCGGCCATCAGGTCTATATAGCTGTCCGGCACCGCGCACTCGGGCTGATCCGCGACACACCAGGTTCTGCCCGCCTCAATCGGCACTTGATCGCGCACCGCCGTGTGGGCGGCCGCCAACTCCGCGCCCACGACGATCGCTACCGGGCCCACCAGGTTCAGGCTGTGCACCAGCGCTGCCTGGGTTTGTGACGTGTTGAGCATGGCGCAAATACCGCCCAGCTTGGCCACGGCCAGCACGGTCAGGAGCAGTTCGGGACGATTTTCGATAAACACCGCGACCACATCACCCTTGGCGATGCCCTGGGCGTGCAGGTGGTGCGCAATGCGGTTGGCGCGCTGGTTGGTCTCGCTGTAGCTGAGCACGCGGTCGCCATACAACAGTGCAGCGCCCTGGGGATTACGCAGGGCAGCCTGTTCAAAGTACCAACCGAGTCCGCAAGGCTGTTCGGGGTCAGTGACATTCGCAGCGCGCATACCCCGCACGACCCGTGGCAGCGCTCGAACAATGGCGGGCACCTTACGCAGCATCATGCCCCAGGTGATCATGTCTTGCTGATTGCTCATGGCGGAACGTCCTTTTTTCTTATTCTTGGTCTGACCCACAAACAACGGTGCTCCTGTGAGCAGGAGCCCGAACGTCTTGAAGGAAAATACGCCAGCGATTCTTCAGCTGTACACGCAGGATTTGAAAAGTTTTGTATCCCGGACACGCAACGCACAAAAACGGAATTTTGCGGCGGTTAAGCAGTCATTAGCAGTACCTGCAGCCCAAACGCTCCGCGCCTGATAACGCAAAATGCAGGATGCACGATGGCCATTCATGCAAATTGCACGAAAACGAAATTCTTAATATTTTATAACTTATTGATTTATAACGATTTTTTAATCATCTCAATACTGGCACAAACGCTGCACCTATCACTCCATGCTTGCCAACTTGAGCCAACGGAGCTGATAGACATGAGCCTGATCCAAGACAAATTCGCTTCTGTATTTTCCCAATACGACGTCACCACTCAGCCGCGTCCCGATGGTGGCATCCTGTTGACCCTGCGTAATAGCGAGGGTAAACAGGTCAAGCGTTCGATTTCCTACCAGCAGCTGCACACCGCCGATCAACTGACCTGGGTGATCAGCGCCATCCGCCGCGACTTGGCCGAACAAGCCAGTGAGCTGCCACAGATCTCGATGCTGCAAAGCCAGAACCGCTTTGCGCTGCCGACTTACCATTCGGCGTAAACCACGCGCAGTAAAAAGGGCCGCGACACCTTCAAGTGTCGCGGCCCTTTTTGTTGTTTTCAGCACAAGCCCTTGCGGACCGCTTCATTCATCGCTTGTACCCGGTTGGTCACGTCCAACTTGCCGTAGATGTTGCGCAGATGGAACTTCACCGTGGCTTCGGAAGTGGCCCGAATCCGGCTGATCTCCCAGACCGTTTTACCCTCCGAGGCCCATCGCAGGATCTCCAGTTCCGCCGGGGTCAAGGGCTTGCCGGACAGATTCATGCGTTTTTCGATAGCCGTCGGCAGGATATCCAGCGGGTGACATGACTCGACGGGGTCACTCATTGCTCTCTCCTTTTATTTACAAACCCCCTGCCATCCTTCGGATTCCTCCTATTGACAGGCGATATAAACATTGAATTCGCAGAGAGTTACATAACGAAAGGAATGAAAGCGTGGGACGCAAAATAAACAGCCAAAACTTACGAGCAATTAAGCTTCTTCCCACAGCAACTTCACACTTACCGGGGTTGAACATTCAAAAACTTGTGCTTAGTCATCCAATCCTGGAAAAAGGCGCGCAATTGCGTCACCGCTCAACTGGGGTACGCCGCCTTCAGCAGTGTTAAACATGCGCAGCGTCACACAATGCGGGTTCTCACCCATGTCAAACCAATGGGGCAGACCGGCAGGGATCACCAACAGATCATTTTTCTCACAGCGCACGCCGTACACGTAGTCACCGAGATGCAGGTTGAACAGCCCTTGGCCCGCGATGAAGAAGCGTACTTCGTCTTCCCCGTAGCGGCGCTCGTCGAGGAACCGGGCGCGCAACTCCTCCTTCTGCGGGTGATCACCGGTCACGCTGATCACCTCGACGGCCGCATAGCCCAGGGTGTCGATCTGTGGCTGGTACGCCGCGATCATGGCAGCGTCGCTGGCGCCCTTTTCAATGACACCAGGCTGCCAACGCTCGAACCGGACGCCATGTTCAGCCAGGGTGGAGTGGATATCGTCAAAGTGGGTCAGCACCTTGTTCGGGGTATCGGGTGTGGCGACGTGGTAGACGGCTACATAACTCATTGCACGGTTCCTTGATTCGGCTCTTGCAATCGAAGGCCAATGATAACGGCAGCGGCCAGCGCCGCGACGCTGGCAATACTAAAGGTGAAGGTCGGCCCCAACAGGTTCCAGCTATAACCGGAATACAGGGCGCCGACGGCACCGCCCGTGCCCGCCAAGGCGGCATACAACGCCTGGCCCTGGCCTTGCTGGCGGGCGCCGAAGCTACGTTGCACGAAGGCAATCGCCGCTGCATGAAAGCTGCCGAACGTGGCGGCGTGCATCACTTGCGCCAGCAGCAGCACCCAGAAACACTCAGCCAATGTGCCCAGCAGTAACCAGCGCAGGGCTGCCAGCAGGAAACTGGCGAGCAGCACCCGGCGTACGGAAAAACGCGCGAGGATGCGGCTCATGGCCAGGAACATCAACACTTCCGCCACCACCCCCATCGCCCACAGCATGCCGATCACGCCTCGGCTGTAGCCCAAATGTTCGAGGTGCAGCGTGAGAAAGGTGTAATACGGCCCATGACTCATTTGCATCAATGCCACGCAGGCATAAAACGCCAATACCCCGGGGCTGCATAATTGCTTGAGAAAACCGTCGCCGGCCAAGCGGCTGCCATGGGCGGCGGGTTGCGCATTTGGCACCCATAGGCTGGCACCGATGATGCCGGCCATGATCACCACGACCACCACCGGGTAGATATCCAGGCTCAGCCAGTCAAACAAGCGGCCCATGATGACCACGGTCAGGATAAAACCGATGGAACCCCACAGGCGGATCTGGCTGTAGCGCGAGGTCTGTTTTTGCAGGTGGGCCAGGGTGATTACTTCAAACTGAGGCAGCACCGCGTGCCAGAAGAACGCATGCAGCGCCATCACCATGGCCAGCCAGGCGTAGGTCTTGCTGACGAAGATCAGTGAAAAGCTCGCCAGGGTGCACACCGCGCCAAACCGTACGATGGCCAGGCGCCGACCGCTGTAGTCGCCGAGCCAGCCCCACAGGTTCGGTGCCACGCAGCGCATCAACATGGGGATGGCCACCAATTCGCCGATACGCGCGCTGGGGAACCCCAGATGATCGAAGTACAGCGCCAGGAAGGGCGCCGTTGCGCCCAGCAGGGCGAAATAGAACAGGTAGAAGCTGGAAAGGCGCCAGTATGGAAGAGCGGGCGTCATGCGTGGGGCTGCTTCGCAACCCGGCGCGAGCAAGCCCGCTCACCCGCACAAGCCGTCACAGCTGGCCCAGCACCGGGGTACTCACGCGTACATCGGCGTTCTGCCCACGATTGCGCAGCAGGTGGTCCATCAACACGATGGCCATCATGGCTTCGGCAATCGGCGTGGCGCGAATGCCCACGCACGGGTCATGACGGCCCTTGGTGATTACGTCCACCGGGTTGCCATGCACATCGATCGAACGGCCTGGCGTGGTGATGCTCGATGTGGCCTTGAGCGCCAGGTGCGCAACAATCGGCTGACCGGAGGAAATGCCGCCGAGGATGCCACCTGCGTTGTTGCTCAGGAAACCCTGCGGCGTCAGTTCGTCGCGATGCTCGGTGCCGCGCTGGGCCACGCAGGCGAAACCGGCGCCGATTTCCACGCCCTTCACCGCGTTGATGCTCATCAGGGCATGGGCCAACTCGGCATCCAGGCGATCGAAGATCGGCTCGCCCAGGCCCGGCTTCACGCCTTCGGCAACCACGGTGATCCTGGCACCGACGGAGTCCTGATCGCGGCGCAACTGGTCCATGTAGGCTTCCAGTTCCGGCACCTTGTCGGGATCGGGGCTGAAAAAGGCGTTGTCTTCGACGCTGTCCCAGGTCTTGAACGGGATTTCGATCGGGCCCAGTTGGCTCATGTAGCCACGGATGACGATGCCCTGGGTCGCCAGGTATTTCTTGGCAATCGCACCGGCCGCCACACGCATCGCAGTCTCGCGGGCCGAGCTGCGGCCACCGCCGCGGTAGTCGCGCTCGCCGTATTTGTGATGATAGGTGTAGTCGGCGTGGGCCGGGCGGAACAGGTCCTTGATCGCCGAGTAGTCCTTGGATTTCTGGTCGGTGTTGCGGATCAGCAGGCCGATGGCGCACCCGGTGGTGCGACCTTCGAATACGCCGGAGAGGATTTCGACCTCGTCGGGTTCCTGGCGCTGAGTGGTGTGGCGACTGGTGCCGGGCTTGCGACGGTCGAGGTCACGCTGCAGGTCTTCCAGGGACAGCTCGAGGCCGGGCGGGCAGCCGTCGACAATGGCGACCAACGCCGGGCCATGGCTTTCGCCCGCGGTGGTGACAGTGAACAGCTTGCCGAAGGTATTGCCGGACATGCAGGGCGCTCCGTGAAATCAGTTGAATCAAGTCAACCGTAATAACTTAAGGCGGCCAGTATACGCAGGCTATCGGACTAGTTCATCCTCGAAACCTTACCGGTAGACGTTGGTCCAACCGGCACCTTCCTGATGATGGCGCGATGATGCTGCGAGTTTTGCTTTTGACCCTCACCCTGTTTTCCAGCCTTGGCTTCGCCGCCTCCCCCGTCGTGCTGCAACGGCCTATCAGCCTGGACACCGGCAGCGGCGAGTTGTTTGGTTCACTCTTGCTGCCCAAATCCGACAAGCCGGTGCCGGTGGTCCTCATCATCGCCGGCTCCGGCCCCACTGACCGCAACGGCAACAGCGCCGACGGCGCGCGCAACGACAGCCTCAAGCGCCTGGCCTGGGTCCTGGCGCGCCATAACATTGCCAGCGTGCGCTATGACAAGCGCGGCGTAGCCGCCAGCCTGGCCGCGACCCCCGACGAGCGCAACCTGACCCTCGACGCCTATGTGGCCGACGCCGTGGCCTGGGGCAAGCTGCTCAAGGCCGATACGCGCCTGGGCCCGCTGATCGTGCTGGGCCACAGCGAAGGCGCACTGGTGGCCGCCCTCGCCGCACCGCAGCTTGACCCGGCGGGCGTCATTTCCCTCTCGGGCAGCGCGCGGCCGGTAGACCAGGTAATTCGCCAGCAACTGGCCAACCATCTGCCTCCCGCCCTGTTGCTGCGCAGCAATGAAATTCTCGATCACCTCAAGGCCGGCCAAGTGGACGCCGATGTGCCCCGTCCACTGGAAGGTATTTTCCGACCCAGCGTGCAGCCGTATCTGATCAGCCTGTTCCGCGCCGATCCTTCGGCCGCCTTCGCCAGATTGAAGATGCCCGCCCTGATTATCCAGGGCACCCACGATATACAGGTGGGTGTCGGCGATGCTCAGTTGTTGAAAAACGCCAAGCCGGACGCGCAATTGACGGTGATCGAGGGAATGAACCACGTGATGCGCATCATCCCCAAGGATGTTAAGGAACAACTGGAGTCCTACAACGACCCGCAACGGCCCCTCGCCGCCGAGCTGGGCCAACGCATCGTGCGCTTTATCGACGGACTTGAGCCCCGTTAAGCGACTATTTGCCTCCAGTCCTGAAGAACACGGCCGATAAGGCCAGAGTCGACAGCAAAAAAGACTGTCGACTCGCAAGGCTTGGACAGGATCGCGCCGCATGACAACCACCGAAGCAACACCAGAACCTACCGCCGATGCCCCGGCTGAAAAACCCGAGGTCGTCGAGGCGGCGGCACTGCCGTGGGCGGACGTACAGGCCGAACACTTCAAGATGCTGCGCCTGGCCCCCCTGGCCACGGATCGCGCGACCGGCGTGCGGCCATTGCGCTTTGTGCAGTTCGGTTATGCCGAGCGCCATGACAAACATCGCAGCCTGTTGCGCATGATCATCCAGTTGCCGGCGCAACGGGTGCGCCGTGAGCAGAACCACCTGGATATCTGGGTCGATCACGATACCCACCGCGTGCACTTCGGCCCAGGCAACAGCCTGGAGATCGAGCCGGCCAACCGGGGTCTTGGTCGCTTCCTGGTCGCCCAGGGCGCCGCATGGGCGAAAAAGAAGTGGTCACACTACCGCGTCGACGGCGTGGACCTGGCCAACAAAGACGCACTGAACGAAGCCACGCGCCTGCGGCGCGATCATTTCCTGCGCGTCCAGGGGTTCGACGTGGCCTATGCCGACGTTCAGCACCTCAAAGGCAACGTACAGCCGGGCAAAGTCAGCGAAGTGCTCGACAGCTGGAACACCGAGAAGGTGCAGTTCGTGGAGATTCTCGAGGCTGCACAAATGCTGCAACAGGCCGAGCACAACCTGGCCGAACAGGAAGTGAAGCTGCGCAAGGAAGAGGAGAAGGTCACCAAGTTCAAGCGTGAGGACAGCGGGTTGCGCTTCACCATTACTTGCCTGGTTGCGTTTACCGTGTTTCAGGCGGGCTTGCTGATCTGGATTGCGACGCACCGCTGAAACCGGTCGGTGCAATGACATAAGTGTGAATGCAAGAGGGGGCTTGCCCCCGATGACGGTGTGCCAGTCAATTCATCAGTGACTGAACCACAGCTATCGGGGCAAGCCCCCTCCTACATTTCCAACGGCGCTGCTGCCGTCAGACCCTGGCGGCGAACACCGCTTGATGCGCTCGGCACTGCTCAGCCGTCAACATGAACACGCCATAGCCACCCCGCTGGAAGTCCAGCCAGGCAAAGTCCACTTCCGGGTACAACGCCTCGACGTGCACCTGGCTGTTGCCGACTTCAACGATCAGCAAGCCCTTCTCGGTCAAGTGGTCCGCCGCCTCGGCCAGCATGCGCCGCACTAGGTTCAAGCCATCGTCACCACAAGCCAGGCCCAGCTCCGGCTCGTGCTGATACTCATCCGGCATGTCGGCAAAATCTTCGGCATCCACATACGGCGGGTTGGACACGATCAGGTCGAACCGCTGGCCCGGCAGGCCGTCAAAGCCATCGCCTTGCACGGTATAAACGTGCTGATCCACGCCATGGCGCTCGATGTTCTGGTTGGCGACTTCCAAGGCTTCGAAGGACAAGTCGCCCAGTACCACCTCGGCGTCCGGGAACTCATAAGCACAGGCAATACCAATGCAACCCGAGCCCGTGCACAGGTCGAGAATGCGCGCCGGCGGCTGGGCCAACCAGGGCTCGAAGCGATTTTCGATCAGCTCGCCAATCGGTGAGCGCGGGATCAACACGCGTTCGTCGACGATAAACGAAAGGCCACAGAACCAGGCTTCTTTCAGCAAGTAAGCAGTGGGCAGACGCTCGTGGATGCGGCGATGCAACAAGCGCTGCACATGGGAGATTTCCTCTTCTTCCAGGTTGCAGTCCAGGTAGCTGTCGGCGATTTCCCAAGGCAGGTGCAAAGCACCGAGCACCAATTGCCGGGCTTCGTCCCAGGCATTGTCGGTACCATGGCCGAAAAACAGGTCTTCCCCATGGAAACGGCTGACAGCCCAACGGATATGGTCGCGCACAGTGCGCAGGCGGGATGTAATCACGGGGGCAAGCTCCTGGAAAAAACGACTGGCGATTCTATCAGCCTTCGCCTGTCCCTTCGATGTACGAAAACACTTCACCACCCGTCGGATTTCATCCAATTTGCCATCATTGCACTAAACAAGCCGCCCACTTGACATCGCTGCACGTCAACAACGGCGTACCTTACGATGGTAGCGATTCACAGAACCGCTCAGCCAGTGGACAATGTCGCAAAAGCCCCCCTCACAGGAGCCCCAGAATGTCCGTTCCAAAGACGATGTTTCAACTCAGCGGTCGCGGTTACGCAGCAGCCAACCTGAACCATGCGACCCTCGTGATCATCGACGCCCAGAAGGAATACCTCAGCGGTCCGCTTGCCCTCTCGGGCATGGATGCAGCAGTCGACAACATCAAGCAACTGGTAGCCGCAGCACGTAATGCCGGGCGCCCGATCGTGCATGTGCGCCACCTGGGCACCGTCGGCGGCCTGTTTGACCCACAAGGCGAGCGCGGCGAATTCATTGCGGGCCTGGAACCCCTCGGTGACGAAACCGTCATCGGCAAGCTGTTGCCCAGCGCCTTCCACGGCACCGGCCTGGAAAAACACCTGCAGGACCTTGGTTCTCTGGACCTGATCGTCTGCGGCTTCATGAGCCACTCCAGCGTCAGCACTACCGTGCGCGCCGCCAAGAACCTGGGCTTTCGCTGCACCCTGGTGGAAGACGCCTGTGCCACCCGCGACCTGCCTTGCAAAGGCGGCGTATTGAGCGCCGAGCACGTACAACAGACCGAAATGGCCATCATGGCTGACAACTTCGCGACCCTTGCGCTGACCAAAGATCTGATCTGATCCACATCTGATGAGCGGCGTGGCGTGTTTATTGCCCCGCTCATCCGCAACACCTCCTCATTTGGCGCATTTACCGCTCTCCCAGGAACAACTTGTGTATCTTCCGGTCGAAGGGCCGATACCCTGGAGGAAAGGTCGGAATGAAGATATCCGATGGTTTTGATGCTCGTCGCTTGCGCCCCAAGGGCCCGAGCAACTGGCGTCTGCGCCTGGTCGCCGGCTTTGCCGCGCTGTTGGCGATTGTAGGTCTGCTGCTGGCCGGGGCTGGCGCCGCCGGTTTGTTGGGTCACTCACCCGCCTTGGGTGAACTGAATACCAGCCCTGGCGGTTCGGCGATTCTGTCATTGATCGGCCTGTTGATACTGTGGCTGGGCGTATGGTTGTGGCGACGCAGTCGTCGACGGATGCGCCAACCTTTGTCACTGAATATCGCTTCACACCTGATGAAAAAGCACGACTGATGGCGCTTGGATAGCGTTTCCTGCGCCCTGGCCGCCGCGATTTAGGTAAACTGCCCGCCCTTCGCGGAGGCCGACATGCAAGACGACGATTTTTCCCTGTTCAAAAATGAGCTGCGCGGCGTCAAGCCGATCAAGCACGACCGTGCCGACACCGGCAAACCCAAGACCGACCGGGCACAGATCGCCAAGCTGCGCCAGGCCGCGACCATACGCACCGATGCAACCACCGTCGATGGTCTGTCGGACCAGTTCGTGATCGATGTAGGCCCTGAAGATGAGTTGATGTGGGCCCGCGATGGCGTGCAGGAAAGCCAGATGCGCAAGCTCAAGATCGGGCAGATCCCGTTCGAAGGCAGTCTCGACCTGCACGGTATGAACGTCGAAAAAGCCCGCGAGACCCTCTGGGCGTTCCTGGCCGAAGCCACCAAATTCGAAATCCGCTGCGTGCGTGTCACCCACGGCAAGGCCGTGCGGCTGGATGGCAAGCGTCCGATGATCAAGAGCCACGTCAACACTTGGCTGCGCCAGCATTCCCAGGTACTCGGTTTTACTTCGTGCCAGGCCCGTCACGGCGGCGCTGGTGCGGTGTATGTGATGCTCAAGCGCACCATGATGGAAGGGCGCGACGAGTAACAGGGGTAAGGCGACGTCACCGGATTCAGCCTTTTCAGATAAGCCCCGTGATGCAAGTGAAAAGCCCGCGATTGCGGGCTTTTTTACGCGTGCAAACGGGCTAGTCGGATCAAGAAGGCAGGCCAGGCTGTCGAAAGACAGAATCAGCCACCAAGCGCTCGCAGAGGCGGCCTGCATGATGGTCAAGCACTCAAAGCGGCGCTCGTCACAGTGAAGGGCAATACAACTGCCGCCACACTTACGCTACCATGTGCCTAATGGCAGGCATGAACCTTGGGTTCATCGCTGATCAGCTCGGTCACAGCGTGCAAATGCTTCTGACGACTTACGCCCGATGGATGAACTCCGGTGAAGATTGGAGTGAAGTCGGGAAGCTTGAGCAAAGCCTGATTGGTACAAAATTGGTACAGGCAGAAACCGTACCCCTCTAGAACCCATACGGAATAACGCTCTGTGACACTGGAACAGAATTACACCGCGATCCTCGGCCAACTCGGCGAGGACGTCTCCCGCGAGGGCCTGCTCGACACGCCAAAGCGTGCCGCCAAGGCGATGCAGTACCTCTGCCGTGGCTATGAACAGACCTTGGAAGAAGTCACCAACGGTGCCTTGTTCAGCTCTGACAACAGCGAAATGGTGCTGGTCAAGGACATCGAGTTGTATTCGTTGTGCGAACACCACCTGTTGCCGTTTATCGGCAAGGCCCATGTTGCCTACATCCCCAGCGGCAAAGTGCTGGGCCTGTCGAAAGTTGCGCGGATTGTCGACATGTACGCGCGTCGCCTGCAGATCCAGGAAAACCTCAGCCGCCAGATTGCCGATGCCGTGATGCAGGTAACAGGCGCGTTAGGCGTGGCCGTGGTGATCGAGGCCAAGCACATGTGCATGATGATGCGCGGTGTGGAGAAACAGAATTCGTCGATGATCACCTCGGTGATGCTGGGTGAGTTCCGCGAAAACGCGGCCACCCGCAGCGAATTCCTGAGCCTGATCAAGTAACAGGCTGGGTAAGAAAAAACCGGCGTTCATCGCCGGTTTTTTTTCGCCCACAAAATTAATGTAAGCTGCGGCCCCTTCTGTATCGGGCAAGAGGTTTCAGCCATGTTCGTCAAAGCACTTCGAGTGGGCCTCGGCCACGTCATCATCGCGGGCGACTTTCTGACCCGTCCACGTAAAAAACAGCGTCCTGCCGAACAACAGGCAAAGGTCAACGCTGCCGCCAAGAACCTGACCCTGTATCAGTTCCACGCCTGCCCATTTTGCGTGAAGACCCGCCGCACCCTGCACCGCCTGAATGTGCCAGTGGCGTTGAAGGACGCGAAGAACAACGAGCAGGACCGTCAGGCCCTGCTGGAACAAGGCGGCAAGATCAAAGTGCCGTGCCTGCGCATTGAAGAAAATGGCCAGACCACTTGGATGTATGACTCCAAGGTGATCATCGATTACCTGGACAAACGTTTCGCCGCGCTCTGACTGACCGACGCAGAGCACATGGGAGCGTGCTTGCTCCCGATGGGGGCGTCGCTGAATGAATCGGCTGATACACCACCATCGGGAGCAAGCCCCCCTCGCGCATTTACCCTATTGCCAAATCGAGATCCAATAACGCCGACCCGAGGCACTTGCCATGGGCGTCCAGCGCCAGCGAACGGGTCACGCCGCCGCGCAAGATCCCCGGCAGCACGAAGTTCAGCGCCTGCACGTTGGGCAGTTCATAACGTCGTACCGGCGCCGCGCCCGGCTCGCGCAAACCGGCGAAGCACTCGGCCACGCGTTCGGCTGTCAGTTGTTCGCAGAGCAATGGGTAGTCTTCGGCGCGGTACGCGATGATCGAGATATTTGACGTATCGCCTTTATCCCCCGTGCGGGAATGGGCCAGCGTGTGCAACTTCATGCCTGGATCCTCGGGTTGACCCTACTGCGCGGCAGCATCAACGATGCCACCGCCACGACCTGGCGTACGCTCTTGCTCGCACCACCGCCGCCCGACGGGCCGTTGGTGTAAAGGGTTTCCACCTCATTGCCGACCCGCACCGCCTCGCCACGATCTTCACAACGGGCGGCGACGCGCAGGCGCACCTCCCAGGGTTCGACGCTGTTGCGCGAACCGTGCAGTGAATCCATGCCGATCAGTTCGGCGCGCACGTCCTGCATCTTCACACCGATCAAATCAAGCCGCTTGAGCACGATATCCCGCGCCAGTTGCGCCCGTGCGACAGCTCCCGGGCCGCCGTAGGACATCTGCCCTTCGCCGATCCAACCGTCCAGGTAACCGACGCTGACCTTCAACTGCTCAGGCCGTGCATGCCCAAGCGCCCCCTGGGCGCGAACGCGATCAACACCCTCCTCCACGAACGCCACCCGAGAAAAATCCGCCGTCACGTCCGGGGTCAGATACGCCGCCGGGTCATGCACTTCGTAGATCAATTGTTCGGTACAGGTGGCACGGCTGACCCGGCCGCCAGAGCCTGCGACCTTGGTAATCAATGCTTCACCCTCGGCATCAACCTCGGCCAAGGGGAAACCCAGGCGCGCCAGGTCGTCCACGTCCTTGACACCGGGATCGGCAAAATAACCGCCGCTGACCTGCCCCGCACACTCCAGCAGATGCCCCACCAGCGTGCCCCGCCCCAGACGCTGCCAATCATCCGCCGCCCAGCCGAACTCAAACATCTGCGGCGCCAGAAACAACGAAGGGTCGGCCACGCGCCCGGTGATCACCACGTCGGCATCTGCGTGCAGCGCCTGCAAAATAGCGTCGACTCCCAGGTAGGCATTTGCCGAGATCAGCCGTTCACCCAAGGCGCCCAGGGTATGGCCGTTATCCAGGCGTTGTTCGGGCCGCAGGGCCGCCAGGACATCGTCGCCTAGTGCAGCCACCACCGTGAGATTCAGCCCCAACTCATCGACAATTCGTCGTACTTCAGCCGCCGCCGCTACCGGGTTGGCCGCGCCCATATTGGTGATCACCCGCAGACGACGGCGGCCCTCATGCCGGCCGACAAATGGCAGCACACGGCGCATACGTTCACTCAACAGCGGGTCATAACCGCCCTGTGGATCGCTGATCCGCGCCTGTTGCGCCAAGGCAATGGTGCGTTCAGCCAGGCATTCGAACACCAGGTAATCCAGGTCACCCAGTTCGGCCAGTTCCACGGCAGGTTCGATACGGTCACCGGAATAGCCGGCGCCGGAACCGATGCGCAAGGTTTTCATCTCAAATCACTCCCAGGAGCAACGCAGTCAGGGTCATCAACACCGACGCGGCAAACAGAAAAGGGATGGTAAAGCGCTGGTGATCGGCCAGTTCGATCTTGCACAAGCCCACCAGCAGGAAGGTCGCGGGGGTCAACGGGCTGACCGGGAAACCAGTGGTGTGCACACCCAGCAAAGAAGCCTGGGCCACTTGCAGTGGGTCGACACCCAGTGCCTTGCCCACTTCGGCGATCACCGGCATCACGCCGAAATAATAGGAGTCGGGGTCAAACAGCAGGCTCAGGGGCATGGAGATGAAACCCACGACTGCCGGGATCAGCTTGCCGTGGCCCGCCGGGATCTGCGCCACCGCCACTTCGGCCATCGCCTTGAGCATGCCGGTGCCTTGCATGATCCCGGTGAACACCCCGGCGGCGAGCAGGATACTGGCCATGGTCAGGGCGGTCTTGGCGTGGGCGTCGATACGCGCCCGCTGGGCGTCCACATTCGGATAGTTGATACACAGCGCCACCACGGTGCCGAGCATGAACATCACCACCGGATCGACCCAGCCGGCAATCATTACCACCATCACCATCACGGTGAGCACCAGGTTGGCCCAGAACAGCCGTGGGCGACGCAGCTCGATATCAGCCTCACTGAGCACCCGCTGCGGCACGGCATCCACCGTGGAGCCGGCGCCCAGGCCCAGGCGTTTCTCTTCGCGGCGGCCCAACCACCAGGCACACGCAAAGACAAACACCAGGCCGACGACCTGCACGGGAATCAGCGGCTGGAACAAATCCGCCACGGGCACATGCAGGGCGGCTGACGAGCGCAGCACCGGCCCGGTCCATGGCAGGAAGTTGACCCCGGCCGCCATGGCACACACACAGGCCAGGATGCGCTTGTCGATGCCCAAGCGCGTATACAGCGGCAGCATCGCCGGCACTGTGACCAGAAAGGTCACGGCGCCGGAGCCGTCGAGGTGCACCAGCAGCGCCAGGGTCGCGGTGCCTACGACAATTCGTGTAGGACGCGTCCCTACCGTTCGCAGGATACGATCAATGATGGGGTCGAGCATGCCGGCGTCGGTCATGATTCCGAAAAACAGGATGGCAAAGACAAACATGCCCACCACCGGGGCGACGTTCTTGATACCGGTGATGATGAAGGCGCTGGTCTGCAGGCCGAACCCGCCGAGCAGTGCGGCGATGATCGGCAAGGCGATCAGGGCCACCAGCGGTGAGAGGCGTTTGCTCATGACGGCAGCGAGCAGGCACAGGATGGTAATGACACCCAGGGTAGCGAGCATGGGGTACTCCAGAGCGGCCTGGTTGGCCGGTTATTGTTTTCCCTGGAGTATTGGAAGCGGGTTAGTCTTTGTAAATTGGAATATTCACCGACCAGCGTTCGGAAAAACAAAATGAAGCCGTCCCAATGAAGAATTCAATCCAGCACATTCAGGCGTTCCTTGCGGTAGCCCGCACCGGCAGTTTCACCAAGGCTGCCAACGAGCTGAACCTGTCACCCTCGGCCCTCACCGTGCAGGTGCAACAACTGGAAGACTGGCTCGGCGTCGCCCTGCTCGACCGCAGCCCGCGCCACGTCAGTTTGACTGCCGCCGGCCAGGACGCCCGCGGCCCCATGGAAAAACTGCTGTTGGACCTGGACAACATCGTCACCGGCTCCCGCGACCTCGCCGCCCTGCGCCGAGGCGTCGTCACCATCGCCGCCCTGCCCTCGGTGTGCGCCGGCGCCCTGCCCCCGGCGTTGCGCCTGTTTCGCGAACGTTTTGCTGGTATCGAGGTACGCCTGCACGACTTGGTGGCCCATCGAATTCACGCGCAAGTGCGTTCCGGTGAGGTGGATTTTGGAATCGGCGTGCGTGCACGGCTTAGTCACGGACTGGCGTTTTTACCGGTACTCAATGATCGGCTATGTGCATTTGTTCCGCTGGGCCATCCCCTGACCCGGCATCGCCAACTGACGCTGAAGCAACTGACAAATCAACCAATTATCCTCACCGGGCGCGACAGCAGTGTGCGTGAGCAAGTGGACGCGTTATTTGATGAGGCGCGACTGACTATGAACGCGGGAATGGAAGCTAACTATATGTCGACGGTCCTGGCACTGGTTCGCCAGGGATTGGGCATCAGCGTGCTACCGGAATCGGCTGCGGACAGCCTGCAAGGCTTGAAGCGTATCCCCATCGACCACCCCGGGGTGAATCGGGAGATCGGCTTGATCAGTCGTAGCGGAGTAGGTTTGAGTCCGTCGGCGCAGCGTTGTTTTGCGTTCTTGAGCGAGCAGTTTACCTTTTCGTAAACAGAGCCCGGGAACCAGCCCTTGCATGAACTCGAACACTGCCCAGCTGTTCAAGAGCGACCAGAAGGAGCATCGCATTAGTTGCGTTAACAGGCTTTATAAATAAAAACAGACGAGTGTCTTTGCAATTTCAAGCAAATCTCGGCACCCGCCATGGATATGATCACACCTACAACGTTTATAGGGTTGTCACATTCATGAGCGCTTCTTCAATAACTGCACGGGCATTTATTCTCGCATCGCTGCAACAGATAGGTGTTGCCCCAGAAAAGTTACAGGCGATCAACAAGGGTGCAGAGATGTATGGCCCGCACGGACTGTTGGACTCCATTCACTTAGTTGGCCTTATTTCAGCCATTGGTGAATGGGTCGATAAAACCGCCGGCAACGCCGAGAGTTTCTTCGATATTCTCGATGACGATCTGTTCGACAACTTCAAAGATATTAATCGGATCGAATCGTTATTAAACGGAAAATTCAGCCATGTCAGCTTTTGCGCCTGATAGCCAATACATCAGTACCGATAGAATTGAAGACATCCCTTACCAAGTGCTCGCAGATCAAGTACCAACGCCTTTTTACGCATACAGTGCGACTCAGATAAAAAAAGACTTCGCAGAACTCAAGCGCACACTTCCCGACGGCATCGACTACTTCTACTCACTCAAGGCCAACCCCAACAAAACCCTGGTTTCGCTCTTGCATGAGGCGGGGACAGGGTGCGAAGTCTGTTCTCTGGTTGAGCTGGAAACTGCATTGCGCCAAGGCGTGGCGCCAGCCAATATCATTTTTGTCGGCCCTGGAAAACATATCAACGAATTGACCCAGTGCTGCCTGGCGGGCATTAAGGCGGTGGTGGTCGAATCCATCGAAGAAATGTTGTTGCTCAATGACATTGCCGCAGGCCTGCAGGTTACCCAGCGTATTGCCTTGCGTATCAACCCCGACTTCACCGGTGAAAAAGCCAAGTTGGTAATGAGCGGCAAACCTCGACAATTCGGTATTGACGAACAAATGCTACCGCAGGCATTTGAAACCCTCGCTCAACTCCCGCATTTGTCTCTGGCGGGCATCCATATTTATCTTGGCACTCGCATTCTTGACTGCCAGGCTGTTGCCAACAACACGCAAAACATTTTGAACCTGGCCGCCACGCTCCAGCAGACCTATGCAATAGAACTCGACTTTGTGGATGTCGGGGGTGGCTTTGGCGTGCGCTACTTCGACAAGGAAAAAGCGCTAGACCTGGCCGCCCTCGGCGAGGCATTGCAGCCGATGATGAACGATTACCGCCAGTGCTTTCCCCGTTGCAAGATCGTGATTGAACTGGGTCGCTTCCTGATTGCACGCGCCGGCATCTTTGTCACGCGGGTCAACTACCTCAAGCCTTCCCGCGAAGAATGGTTTGCGGTGTGTGATGGCGGCGCCAACTGCCACGGCAGTGCGGCCGGCATCAACTCCCTGATTCGTCGGAACTTCCCGATGGCGCGTCTTGGTTCACCCCGAACGACTGCCCAACATCGCTATCAAGTAACCGGCCCCCTCTGTACGCCTACTGATTTGCTGGGCGAAAACGTGATGCTCGACGAGCTGCGTTCGGGGGACCTGATCGGTATCGGGCATTCCGGCGCCTATGGTGCCAGTGCCTCTCCGGTGGGCTTTTTGAGCTTCGGTCATCCGGCTGAAGTGCTGGTCGAAAATGACCAGGCATTTCTGATCCGCAAGGCAGACAGCGTAGAGAGCCAACTGGCACCTCAGGTGTACCAACGCTTGCCCCTGACCTGCGCCTGAAGGATTCGCCATGTCTCTGGAATTTTCGGCCTCCCACATCCTGTGGCGCCAGTTTGACCAGCACAACAATGGGCCTGGCGCAGACGCCGGACAATTGAAGATCGTGACGGATTTCGTCGACGGTTTTTTTCGTTCCCATGACCACCCGGGCCAGGCTCAAGAGATTCATGCCGCTCGTTGGTACCGCGCACAGAACCAGACGTTCAGGGTAATGCTGACGCAGTTGGTCGGCGAGCTGGAACAGCAGGCTCGGCTCGATAACCTGGATCTGCTGCTACTCGCCCACTGGACACCAGATGTCGAGGTCGGGTGCTCGGTGACCAATGCCCTGATTCACCAAACAGGCTGTCACGACGCCTTTGGCATGGCCATCAGCGATCATGGCCTGAGCAGCGCATTTATCGCGTTACAAATCATTGAGGATTACCTCGATGACAACGCCCGTGGCAGTCAGAGGAAAAAAGCCCTGCTGTTGATCGCCGACCAGGATGCCATCCTGTATGACAGCCCTACTCTGGCCAGCTTCAACCCCAAGGCCAGCGCTTGCGTCGTGATGCTGCACAGCCGGCCAAGCGAGCCTGCAGAGCCACAACCTGCCGGTATCAGGTTCAAACACTATCGAAAAGTGCCTCTCCCGGGCACGTCCCAGGCACTGGACACTCTGCTTGCCAGATTGGATATGTATACATCCGAGGAAGACTTGTTACCGCTGCTGATCCTGACCACACCAGGATTCGCCGAGCAATTGCGCAAGCATGCACCGTGGGCCGACCACACTATCGAGCACTGGGATGAAACGCTGCTGTCCTGTGCTCCCTGGGCCAGGTTGGGGCAACTTGCACCGACCAACCAACGGATCCTGCTGATACTGCCGGAAGGTCATGCCCTGACCTGCGCAGGTTTTGTGGCTGGAGCCTGAATGTACATTCACACGATAAGCAGCCTGGTCGCCAAGGACCTTACCGCCCTGCCTGTCCTGGCGCAAAAGTATGCCTGGGGCGAGCGCAATACCAAGATTTTCAGCCGCTTTCATCGCATGGAGTCGGCCAGCCTGTTTGAACGCGAGGCCCTACCTGACCTGATCATGCAGCTATTGCACCAGTTCAAGGCCGAGTGCGACCCACACGTGTTCGCACGCATTGGCTATGTGGCCTGGGCGCACTCGCTCAACTGCCCTTGCCCGTTTGATACAACTCCCCACCTGACCAACAACGTACGCAAATGGCTGGGTCGTCCGCAAGTCGAGTTTTTCTCGGTCACTCAAGCTTCGTGTGCGTCGGCGCTGGTTGGGCTGAAGTTTCTCAACGCGAAACTGGCTGCGGCTCACGCCCGGCAGGAAAACGTCACAGCCTTGTTGATCACCGGCGAAAAGTGTTTCCATGACACCGTGCAATACGCCGACCAAAATGGCTATTTCGGGGAAGCATTTTGCGCGACCTTGCTCAGTGCAGATCCCGCCCCTGGTGCGTTACGCGTGAGTGCCATGCATGTCCAGCAACTGGCCGCGTACGGGACGCGCACACGCGAAACAAACCGCGAAAGTGAGAATGCCTACGATCATGCGTTCATCCCCACCATGCTGGAGACTGTGCGCGCCACACTGCTGCAAGCCGGACGCCGCCCCGAAGAGCTGCGCACGCTGATCCCATACCACATCAGCCCACCCACCTTCGACAGAATTGCCGACGGTGCAGGTTTTGCCCGAGACATCATCTACCGGCGTCACCTCTATCAATTGGGACATTGCTTTTGCAGCGATGCGTTTCTCAACCTGAAAAGCCTGCTGACGCACCGCGACGGTGTTCTCGCCGTTCACCCCATTCTGGCCCTGGCGTCCGGTATCGCCGGCACTTTTGCAGCCATCGTTCTTGAAGTGAATTCTGAGGATCAGACATGAGCACAACCCATTTGACCCAATGGCTGGTGCAAGCTGCACAGCAGTTCCCTGACAAGACGGCGCTGATCGAAGGTGAGGAGGCGGTGACCTGGGCCGCGCTGTATCAACGCGTACTCAATACCGCAGACTACTTGCGCCAGCAGCAGGTAGAGCGCGGTGATCGTGTGCTGGTATGGCTGCCCAACGGCGTGGATTTCGTCGTCTGCTTCTGGGCCGTGCAATATCTGCAGGCCGTGTTTGTTCCGGTCAATCCGGACACTCCGCTGTCACGGCTCAACTGGCTGCTCGACAACGCAGCCTCACATCTGCTGATTGCCCAGGCCGGGCAGGCGGTAGCGTTGGCGGCCGCTGTCGATAACCCGGCGTTGACCGTGCTGTTCGATAAAGCGCCCGACGCGCAAGAGAACCATAGCCCGAGCTTGTCCCTGCAACAAATAGCCGCGCTGCCACCGACCCGCCCATGGCCGCTACTGGGTGCATTGGATATCGACCTGGCCTGCCTGATCTACACCTCGGGTTCCACGGGCGATCCCAAAGGGGTCATGTTGACCCAGCGCAACATGCTCAGTGCCGCCGACTCCGTCGCCACCTACTTGCAATTGACAGCCAGCGACCGAGTGTTCTGCACGATCCCCATGAGCTTCGACTATGGGCTGTATCAAGCGATCATGACAGCCAAGGTCGCGGCAACGCTGATTATCGAAAGAGATTTCAGCCGCCCGCTGTTTGCCCTCAAGCAATTGGCCAAGCACCGCGCCACGGTACTGCCGATTGTGCCGACGCTACTGGCGATCATTGCCCCACTAGCCAAACGCTATGACTTTTCCTCCCTGCGTAAAATCACCAACACCGCGGCGGCCCTGCATCCCAGCGATATAGACCTGCTGATTTCGCTGTTCCCGCACGCCGAAATTTTCTCCATGTACGGGCTGACCGAGTGCCATCGCTGTACCTGGCTGCCCCCGGCCCTGCTGGCCCAGCATAAAGACAGCGTAGGCTACGCCATCCCCAACACTGAGCTCTGGGTCATCGATGACGAGGGCGTTGCGCATCGCAGCAATGCCACCGGTGAACTGGTGATTCGTGGCGCAACGGTGATGCGCGGCTACTGGCGCAACCCGGAGCAGACAGCCAAAAAGCTGCGGCCAGGACCGTTGCCCGGTGAGTCGGTGCTCCATACCGGCGACATCTGCCGTCTGGATGAACAAGGCTTGCTTTATTTCCTGTCGCGCACCGATGACATCTTGAAAACTAATGGCGAGAAGGTTGCCCCCCGGGAAGTCGAAAGTGTGCTCAAGCGTATGCCGGGAGTACGGCAAGTAGCGGTGATTGGCGTCGCCCATCCGGTATACGGCGATGAAATCGTAGCCTGTATCGAGTGCTTAGAGCCCTTGGACATCGCGCAGCTCAAGGCTTTTTGCCAGGCCCACCTGGAAGCTTACAAACGGCCTCATCGCTATTACTTCAGCCAAGCCCTACCCAAGAACAACAACGGGAAAGTTGACCGCGGCCAGCTACCCAGCCTTCTGCCGCGCCGGGAAAACAACCTGAACGTCGGATGCACACAACAAGCAGGGAGCAACCATGTATACGCCAACCATCATTGAAGCCATCGGGCTGGTCCTGGAAACATCGAACCTCTCGGAGCTCAATGCCCAGACCCATCTGGAGCGCGACCTGGGGTTTGAAAGCGGGTTGTATATCGAACTGATCATGTACCTCGAAGAACGTATCGAGGACCTGGTGCTCGACCCCGCCACTCTGGAATTCCAGCACTTCGAAACCGTGGGCAGCTTGTCGAAGTTCATTGAGCTTCAGCTTGCCAGCCGGGCGGCGTGAATGGACGCCTGGTCTGAGCTCATAACGGTGTTTACGCGCTTTGAAAATCGAGCGCAGACCGCCTGGCGCCACAACTCGCTGACATACAGCTATGCAGCGCTGGGTCAGCGTGCCCAGGATATCGCCAACGAAATCCTGCGCCAGCAGCCCCACAGCCAAACACCGCTGGCACCGGTTCTGGTATATGGCCACAAATCTTTCGATTTTCTGGCCGCCTGGTGGGCCTGCCTGTTATGCGGCTGCCCGATTGTGCCGGTGGAGTCCGACAACCCGCCCGAACGCCTTGAGCGTATTGCACGAGCGGTCGGAGCAAGGCTGGCCCTGAATACGGATGCCGTGCCGCTGTCCAGCGCCAGTATGAAGGTCATTGCCCTCGTCGATCTGCCCCGTCGGCACCATAACGGCGCGGCGCTGCAGCATGTGCTCGAAGATACTCGCCAGCGCCTTGCCAACGCTACCGACTTGCCGCTGGCCTACATCATGTTTTCGTCGGGAACGACAGGTGAGCCCAAAGGCATTCAGATCAGCCTGCCCAACCTGGCCAACTTCGTGGCCTGGGTGCGCAATGATTTGCCTCTGGACGGGCCTGTTACTGGCAACGTGCGGTACTGCTTCGATGTCTGCCTGTTTGAAATCTGGCTCGCCTGGGTATTTGTGCAACCGCTGTCGGTGCTCGATCATCGAGAGTTGATCAACACCCGTAAGTTGATTGCCCAGCACGCGCAGATTTCGCTGGCCTGCTGGGTCTCCACACCCTCGATGGTGCGCCTCTACCTGCTGGATCCGAGCTTCAGCGCCGTAGCACTGACACGGCTGCGCCGTTTCATCTTCTGCGGTGAAACGCTGCCCAAAGAAACCGTCACCCAGTTGTGGGCGCGCTTCCCAGGTTGTGAGGTGATCAACACCTATGGCCCCACCGAATGCACCGTCGCCGCGTCACAGGTATTGATTACACCAGACATGGTGGACTCACCGTTACCGCTGCCCATCGGCCGTGCCCGGCCAGGTGCAGCGCTGCAACTCGCTCACCCCGTAGACGCTGCCGGCCGGGGACAACTGCTGATCAGCGGCGAGTGTGTCGGCCCCGGTTACCTCAATGCAGCGCCTGAACACCGCGCCAATTTCAGCCGACAGCACGGCCAGGCCACTTACGCCACCGGTGATATCGGGCTGTTCGATGGCACTTGGTACTACTTCCTCGGGCGTGAAGATGGTGAGGTCAAGATCCAGGGGCATCGCATCGACTTGCACGAAATCGAGCACTTCCTGCGTGACCGCAATCTGGTCGCCGATGTGGTGGTCGAGCCGTATTGGCGCAAGGGTAATGCCGAGGCAATCCAGGCCTGCGTGATCCTCAATGGGAACTGTGATTTGTCTGAACTCGGCAAAGCTATGCGAGCCCATTTTCCACCGTGGGCTATCCCACGTTATTGGTACAGCAGCCCGCGCACCGTACTCAACCATAACGGCAAACTGGATCGCTCAGTTGCCTGGCAACTGGCTAAAAACAACGGAGAGAAATATGTTTTCATCGCAAATCAAACCGCTGTTTGAGCGGCTGAAGAATCAGCACAATGCAACTGCGTTGATCAACCAGGAAGGCATCTACAGCTTTGCCGAACTGGGCCTGCGCACCGCCGCGATTGCCCAGGTGCTCGCGCCCTGGGCAGGCCGTAACGTGCTGGTTCACGGCCATAAGCAACTGGATGCCGTGGCCGCCATGCTGGCGTGCATCAGCCAGGGAAGCTGCTTTACCTTTGTCGATCAATCCAACCCTGTCGCACGGGTTGAAAAGATCGCCAGCCTGATCCGCGCCGAGGTGATCGTCACAGCGACGCCCCACCCACTGGAGGGTTTGGACCGATGGCCTCAGTGGGTCACCTCGACCTTGGAAAATGCCGACCCGGATTTGCTGCCGTCCGAACCTGAACTGACCCAGCCAGCTTTTTATATCCTCCCGACTTCGGGCAGTACGGGAGAGCCTAAAGGCGTCATCGTCAGCTACGAAAATTTCGCCGCCTTCTCGACGTGGTACAGCCCAATGATCCGCGACGGGATCGCACATGGATGTCACGTGAGCCATGCCTGCTTCTCCTTCGACATGGGCTTGCTGGATCTCTTTCCGGTGCTTTGCGAAGGCCGCGCCCTGCTGATGCTCGATCATCGCCACAACATGCTGCCCCGGCAGAACATTCGCCTGATGTCGCGCTACCCGCAATGCCCGGTCACCAGCTGGTTTTCCACACCCAGCTTTGTTGATCTGATGTTGAAGGACCCGTTGTTCAGCCACGAACAGTTTCCGGATCTCAAGCGCTTCTTCATGGCGGGCGAGCGTGCTGCGTTGGGCCTGGTGACTCAACTGCAGGCGCGCTTTCCGGGCCTGGAGGTGATGCACGGTTATGGCCCGACCGAAACCACCGGAATGACCCATACCTACAAGCTTGGTCATCCGCCCGAGCACAACGCTGGCCTGCTGTCTCTTGGCGAACCCTGCGGGTTGACCCGGATCAGGATCGTGGATGCCGACGGCCACAGCCTGCCGCCAGGCGTAATGGGCGAGGTGCGCCTGTACGGCCCGCAAGTCGCCTTGGGCTACCAGCCTGATAATGACCCACGTAACCAGGCTTTCAGCCATGACGAATTCGGACGTTACTACGCCACCGGCGACCGGGGTTTCCTGGATAACGATCAGTCACTGTTTATCCATGGCCGGGATGACAACCAACTGAAGTTGAACGGCAATCGGGTCGAGCTGGGCGAAATTGAAAGCAGCGTGTGCCGCTATGCCGAAGTCATCCAGTGTTGCGTGGTGCCGATCAAGGACGACGGCAAGGTCATCGATCTGCAACTGTTCATTCAACTGCGCGAGGACACGGCCACTCACCGTGAAGCCCTGCGCCAGTTCCTCGCAGAACAACTGCCTGGCTATATGATCCCCAAATCCATGTTCTTTTGTCAGACCTTCCCCGTGACGCTGCACGGAAAAATCGACCGTCAGCAACTGGTGCTGGAACACCAGGCGCTGTCGGCCGTCGCTGGATGAACCTCTGCAAGCACATATAAAAAACTTCCCGCGATGATGGCGAAAATGCTCGTCACTCTGTGAACCGGCACCGGCAGGTGCCGGCGTAAGACGTTTCCTCAAAAATAAGGGCGGCGCGATGCGTTTCAGTCATATCGGTTATGTGGTGTGCGACAGCCAGGCGACCGCTGTCGCGGTGAGACCGTTTTTCCCGGTTACCGTCCGGTTCAGGGAATATGTGGCGGCACAAAAAGTGTTCATCAGCCTGCTGGAGACCACGGATGGGAACAGCCAGATCGAGTTGGTCGAGCCGCTGGAAAACAACCTTCCTTTGCGCGAGCTGTTGGCCAAATCCGGCAAGTCATCGCTGCCCTACCACATCTGTTTCGAGGTCAGTGACTTCGACGAGCATTTCAGCACGATGAAGACAGCAGGCTGGATCGTATTGACACGCCCCTTCAACGCATTTGATAGCAACCATCGCTCCAGCCATCTCTATCACCCTGATGCCGGGGTGATCGAAATCATGTCAGGTCCGCTATGAGTCAGTTCTACGATGAGGCTTTCGCCCGGACTCCCTTCCCGCTGGGCGAAGATGCCCAAGAGGTTGCCGACCAACTGCGCCAGTTTGGTGATACACGGCAGGTCATGGGCCAGTGGTCGTTCGCTCCGACGCTGAATCAGCTTGGCTTGCCGCAACGCTACCTGGAATCTTCAGGCCACCAGGTGTTAAGCCAGGCCAGACGCTATGAACTCTACGAACAGTTGGGCTTTGTCTCCCCGGCACTGATTTTCAGTGCGCCTGGGCCGAGCATGGCAGCCTATGTCGTCGCCGGGTTGGGCAACGAACAGCAGCAGGATGGTTTTTTCAGTCAGTTTCAACGGGGCTTGTGCTGGTCGTGTTTTGCGATGACCGAACCCGCACAGGGAAGCGATGCCGGTGCCCTGCAAACCACTGCAACAGCGGTTGACGGTGGATACCTCATTTCGGGGCGCAAGATGTTTATCGGCAATGGCATAGTCGCCGATACCGGCGTGCTGTTTGCACGTACCGCACCGGGGCAATTGGGAATCAACGCGTTTGTATTCAGACCGCAAAGCCCGTCCATCGCTCGCCATCGCCTGGCGCTGACCGGGCTTGATGGCGCCAACCTGGCGCTGATGGAGTTCGACAACCTGTTTATCCCGACGCAGGATCTGCTCGGACAGCATTTGAAACCAACCCAGCGCTTTGCACAGTCGGCAATGGCTACGTTCGATGCTCTGCGCCCCTGCGTAGGAGCGCTGGCGCTGGGTGTGGCACGCCGCGCACTGCACGAGTGGCAAGCCTGCGTCTCGCCTACCACGGCACAGTCACAGCGCCTGTCGGCACTGAAGCGGCGCTGGGACGTTGCTTACCGTGAAGCGTTAACCGTCTGCCAGCAAGCCGATAAGCAGCAAGCCCCGGGAAAACCTCCTGGCATGGTAAAAACCGACTGCGTGATCGTTGCCGACGAGATTGTCAGCCGGCTTATCCACGCCTTCCCCACCGATACACAACCGGTGCCCAGTGCCTTGTGGCAGGCATTTCGTGACGTGAAGGCTTTTGAATACACCGAGGGCACACGGCAGATCCACCAACTGGGCACAAGCTTCTCACCCCGACAAGCCAACCTGGAGCGCCGATGACCATCGCCCCTCTGCTGCAGGGTCAACTGAATATCGTCAGTACCTGCCAAGCCATTACGTTGGACAGCCGACACTTCATCGCTACTGCGCAGCAACCGACCCAGGCCCAGTGGTACCAGCATTGGCCACAGTTTGATTGCGGTGAGCGTCTGCACGCCAGGGACGCAGTGGAACTTTGCCGTAGTATCGCCAGCGAGCCATATCCGACACAGTTGGTTTACGACAGCCTTTACCCGGC
The DNA here is from genome assembly GCF_023242545.1 of Pseudomonas sp. MWU13-2517. Taxonomy (NCBI): domain Bacteria; kingdom Pseudomonadati; phylum Pseudomonadota; class Gammaproteobacteria; order Pseudomonadales; family Pseudomonadaceae; genus Pseudomonas; species Pseudomonas sp. MWU13-2517. Next base: position 163,888 of record NZ_JALMFA010000011.1, read on the forward strand.
AGCGCGCGGTGCCACCCCGCTGCTGCAAAGCCTGATCGCCCATACCCCTGGGTTCATCGAAACCTGGGGGGTGTGCAGTGACACCTTTGATCCGGAATACGCCGCCTCGCTGGCCAGCATGATGCTAAAGCCTGGGCAGCGCTTGCTTTACCTGTATGACCCATTACAGAGATTGAATGGTGACCCCAGGCCCCAGCAGGCAACGCTGCACTATCTGCTGTTTTCTGCACAACCCTAGGGGAAGCAATGGATATCCAGCTTGCTTCACTGATTGAGCGCATGGCCAACCCTGCCGTGATGCCGTTGCGCAAGGCCGAGTTGCAACAGCTGGCCACAATGAAAACCGAGCGTTTCGCCTGCGGTCCCTATCGCAGCCGGGTGCTGATTAACGGTAACGACGACCCGCAGGCCAAAAGCGTGTTGCTTCTGCACGGTTGGGGTGGCCATCCGATGATGCTGACTCAAGCGCAACGCGTGCTGCAAAGCAACGGATACCGGGTTTACACCCCCTTCTTGCTGGGCCATGACCCCGAAAGCCCGGCCGGTTGCGACTTACCCGGCCAGTACCCGTTGCTACTCGCGATGCAGGCGACCTACGGTCCATTCGACAGCGTGGTTGCTCATTCGGCAGGCGGGATCATCATGGCGATGGCCCATAGCGTCGGGCTTGTGCTCAACCGGGTGGCGCTGCTCTGTGCCCCGGCCTCGCTGTCCAACCTATTGCAGCACTACCTGGTGCTGCACCGGGCGGCCAACCATTACCTGCCACAGCTCGCAGCCTATTACCAAAGCCGCTACCCCATGCTTGCCGACTTGCAGACCGACCGCCCTTACACCTTCACCGAGGCGCCCGCGCTGATCCTGCAAGGCACGCGGGACCAGCGCATCAACCCGGCCAACGGTGGGCAGATCCAGGCTCAATTACCGGGCAGCCAGTTGCACATGGTTGAAGACACGGGCCACCTGGGCATCCTCTCCCACCCGCCGAGCCTGCGGACGCTGGGTAGGTTTCTCTGCGCGGAAAACGCCGGTCATGAAAAAGGGAATCCCAATGCTTGGGCATATTGAATCCATCACCCTGCACATTCCCGAGCACAGCAAGTCATTGGCAGAAGTCGCCGATACCCTCGGGCTGAGTGACATGGATGTGCGGATGTTTTCACGGTTCTACGGCCTGGCAAACTTCCCGCGCCAACCCGGCACGGTGGATGATCTGATGCACGCGCTGCTGGCGCAATTCGTTGCGGCGCACCCTGACATCGTCCCACGCATCCGCCATGTGGTACATGCGCATACCGTACCTACCCTGCGCCCTTTTCGCCTGACCGGCAGGACCCTGCTGGAGGGGTACGGTTTTGCCGATGACACCGAGTACTGCAGCCTGACGATGGGCCACTGCGCGACCTCGCTGGCTGGCGTGGAGTATGCCTGCAGCCGCCTCAAAGGAGGCGAATATGCCCTGCTGCTGATTGGTGAAAAAGCCTTCCACCCCAAGGTCGAACTGCTGGACGGCACCACCATCATGGGCGAGGCAGGCTGTGCCGTGTTATTCAGCCGGTCAGGGGAGAGCGCCAGAATCATTGCCCGGTATAGCGAGCAAGCCGGCGAGTTCAGCGAACACAAGGGCAATGAACCAAGAACTAATCCGGCATTCGCCGAAGCCTATTTCAGGTTTGTCAGCACAGCTATGCGTAACGCCGCGCAGCATTTCGACTGCGCCCTGGACACCCTGGACTGGATAGCACCGCATAACGTCAACCTGTCTTCCTGGCAGAAAGTGGCCGACGAACTGCAGATTCCGCGCACCCGCATTTTCTTGCAGAACGTGCCCCGCTATGGTCATTGCTTCGGCGCCGACCCTTACCTGAACCTGGCCGCCCTTGTCCGCAGTCAACAGCTGCCTACCGGTAGTCGGGTGATGCTGGCCAGCGTGGGAATGGGCGCGACCTTTTCCTCGCTATTGCTTGAGCTACCCGCGGGTAACGAAATCTCGATCTTTTGCAACCTGGAGCAATACCCGAATTTGACGTCCAATTAAGTTAACGCTCAGTTCTTCCTTTACGCGAACGCAACGACCTATGAGCGATATCACCCGCCTCTATCCCCAACTCTACGCGCTGTCAGAGCGACTGCTTGCGGCCGGACAGCTCGCCGAAACCGACCTCGACCGGGCGATTGACTGCCTGGATCACCCAGAGCTCAGAAGCGTCGCCTGTATCGGCATACCTTCACGATTCAACCTCTGGGAAACACCGGCATTTTCCAACGTCAGTTATGCACGGCACCTGCAAATCATCGAATACCTGAGCCGAGCCGATGCCAGTGCAATGATGCTGCTGCCCGGCGCGTCTCTGAGTACTCGCGCCATTCTGACCCTGGGTAACGAACAACAGCAGGCACGCTTTTTTGCCTGTTTTGAAGAGCGCCCGACCTGGACATTTTTCGCCGTCACCGAACCCGATGTAGGGTCGGATGCCGGCGCCATCACCAGCGAGCTCACGCACGGTGAACACGGCTGGCGGCTCAATGGCACCAAAACGTTGATCGGCGGTGCCATGCAGGCAAGCGCGGGTCTGGTGTTTGCGCGGTATCGACACAGCCAGCGGCTGGTGATGGTATTTCCGGATCAAACCCGACCTACCTTGCTGCGCGAGTCTCTGGGCACGGTTGGATTGGCAGGTGCCGGACTGACCCGCCTGGTGTTCAAGGACCATTGCGTAGAGAAAGAAGACATTCTGGGGCACGAACGCCGCGAGCTCTTGCAAGGGCTCAACGCCTTGAGCCTGGTATTCGAGCGTCATCGGCCCATGGTGGCGGCCATGGCTTTGGGCACTACGTTTGGCTTGCTCACCGCATTGGACGTTCGCCCCTTGCCGAACGCGGCACGACGTTGGGTCGCCCGGCAGTGGCGCAAATATCACGCTGTCTATCGACAGATGCTCACCGTGGCAGAGGGCTACAGCAACGGCCAGCATCAGCATGCCCTCACCAGCCAGCTCAAACGCAATGCCACCCGCCTGGTGGAAGACACCGCCTGTCATCTGCCTCACTGGCTTAACAGCAACGACTGGCTGCAAGACCGTCTGCTGCGCAAGCGCTATCGCGACAGCTTTGCATTCGAGTACATGGAAGGTACGAGCAATGTGCACCTGCTCAATAGCTTCCGCCCGCCCGTCAGCCAGAGGGTAAGCCCGTGACACTATGCCTCGATCCCGCCGATATCGTGTTCCAATCGTTTCATCAGACCGAAGCCCCAATGCCGGAGTGGGACCTCGATATCCCGCACTGGCGCTCCTACGCGCAGCATTTTTTCCAGGCTAACGGTGCGACGCTCAGCCCAGAGGATGATCAAGTGCAGGCATGGGTCACCAGCACCGAGCGCGCCTCCTTCAGCGCAATGATTGCCGTACTGTTGCCCCGGTTAGCAGCGGTCATCAACCCTGCGCGGGTGAAAACCGTGCTGATGGCGCACTGGACGCCAGACCTGCACATGGGCAGCTCGGTGGTGAATGCCGCCATCCACCAACTCGGCCTGTCCGCATGCCTGGCACTGGCATTCAGCGACCGGGGAGCGGACGCAGGCCTGTTCGCCCTGGACGGCCTCAATGATTGCCTGGCGGGTAAAGACGAGGACGGCCTTTTGTTGATTGCCGAGCAGAAAAACCTGATGTATGCGTCGCCACTGATGGCAGCCCTGCAACCGGAAAATAACGCCTGCGTATGCCTGCTGAACACACAACAGCGCGGGTTGCGCTACCGCGGATTCAAGCGCGCGCGCCATGCACAGTGGTCCGAAGCATGGCTGTTGCAGACCGTTGAACAGTTGGGCCTGAGCAGGGAGCGCCTGAGTCTGATCGGCCCCGCCCGGCTGTTGGAGGCGGCGTATGTCGGCACCCGCGCCTATGCCGTCAACCCTCACTTGCTATGTGCAGCCCCTTTCGTAGCGCTGCGCACCCTGTGGGAGCCGCAGCGTGACTACCTGCTGATCAGCGAAAACGATAATGGCGTCAGCGTGTGCGGGCTTGCCGCCGAGGAGGGTCCACGATGAATATTGCCTCGCTGGCCACTTACATTCCACCCGCCCGAGTGCACCTGGACCAGGTTATTGCCCATCGAGGCGGCGTACCGTCGGAAGCCCGGACATTCAGCCAACTGTTCGGCATGCGGCAGGTGGCTACCCTGGCTGGGGACGAAAGTGCTGAAGGCTGTTTTCATGCCCTGTTGCAGCAACTGGCTGAAAACCTGGATGACGGTGAGCGCATCGACGCGATCATCCTGATCCAGGGCCTGCCGGCACACTCCCGGCGCCAGAGCGTCAACCTGAGCACCCTGCGACGACGCTCACATTTCATCACTCCGAATGCACCGCTACTGACCCTCAACCAGCAAAACTGCGCCACGCTGTTCTGGGGATTGCGCCTGGCAGAGCAACTGCTGGCATCGGGCAAGCACCACTGCATTGCGCTATTGGTGGGCGACACGTTGGCCGACTTTGACCTGGCCGAGCGTTACATACCCGGCTGCACCATGATTGCCGACGGCTTCGCGGCGGCTCTGCTCAAGCCGGGAAGTGGCCAATGCAACGTGTCGGGCATCCAGTGCTTTTATCACCCCGGATTCCAGGAGGGCCTGGACGGCACTCGCGAAAATACCAAACGCTTCTACCAGTCCCACAACTACCTGGTCGAGCACGCTCTGGCGTCCTTCCCCGAGGATGTACGCCAACACGCCTGGCTGCTGCCCCACAATATCAACCGTCTGAGCTGGCAAACCTGGCTGCGTCACGCGGAAAACCGAGGCAGATCAGTCGCCACGGACCTGCTGGGCGAATGCGGGCACTGCTACGCCGCAGATCCTCTGCTGCTGCTCGAACGCTACGCTCCGCAGCACACCGGCCGCCCGGCTCTGCTGCTGTCGGTAGGCCTGGGCGGCTGGGTAGGCTGCGCGGCAATCACTTGCGATACCTTACAGGAGGCTACCCCATGCTGAGCAGCCCCGCCGTAATTCCAATCGTCAAGCCACCTGCCGCCAAGTATGCACAGCTGGGCTTCCTGAAAATCGCTGAAAGTGCCTGCCGTCAACATGGCGACAAAGTCTGGATCGGTGAAAACGAGCAAACCGTCCTGCTGCTGGCGGGCGCCCGGCATATCCGGTTTTTCATCGAACATGAGGCGAGCTTTCACAAAGAACTGGAAAATGGCCAGTCCGTCAGACGCCTCCTGCTGGGTCAGTCGCTGATTACCGCCAGGGAAGGAGACGAATGGCATCTGGCCAGAAAGCTCACAGCGCCACTGGTCAACCCCAAGTCAACGCTGCTCAAACAAGGCACCCAGCGTTCCGCTCAATGGTTGGTGGACACGCTCCAGGACCCGGAGAAGGACTCCCTGCAAGACATCTGCCTACAGTGGGCATTGATGTGCGTGGCCCAGGGTTTCGTCGGTCCGACGCTCGACCCGTTGCAGCTGGACAGCCTGATCAAGCACTTTCGCCGGATCTACCAGCAACTGATTGTCGCGGCACCGACCGAGGATTATGCGACGCTGAGCCAACACCCGGCGCTGGTCGCGTTTCGTGAAGAGCTCGAAACCATGATCGGGCCGCTGATGACTGGCGAAGGCAGCGCCAACCTCGGCATGCTGCAGCGCTTTTGTCAGGCTCTGGATATCGAGGCGCATCCACAGGAGCGAGAACGGGCGATCAGCATGTTGCTGGGTAACCTGGTGGCCAGTGTGGACAACACCGGCATTGCGCTGCTGTGGTGCCTGGCCCACCTGTCCCAGCATCCCGACTACCAGCACCGGGTCCGTGAAGAATCCCGGTACGGTACACGCGACCTGGCGACTGCCATCGTCAAGGAGTCGCTGCGCATTACGCCGGTTACGGCATTTTTCGAACGCGGCACACTGCACCCGCTGGAAATCGACGGCGTGGTGATTCCCGCCGGCACCCATGTGCTGTTTTCACCCTGGCTGGTGCATCGCAACGCCGCCTATTGGCCCGAACCCCTGAGCTTCAGGCCAGAGCGTTTCATGGAGGGCAAAGTGCCACGTGAGCACTTTGTACCATTCAGCGTGGGCAAGCGTAACTGTGTGGGTATGGCGCTCGCACTGGACCAGCTCACCACGGCCATAGAAACACTGTGCAACGTTTGTCATTTCACCCTGGCGCCCTCAACGCCCCCTGCAGCGCTCACACCGTTGTACGGTCTGAATGTCATGCCCAGAGGTGCTATCCATTTCATCATTGAATCCGTAGACAGGGTCACCCAGCATGAATGCATCGCCTGACCTGGCGTCAGACGCCATCCCGCGGCTCAGCGTGTTCTGTTTTTCGGACGTGGCCCGAGACAGCTTTGCGGAAAAATATGAGCAACTGCTGAGCACCGCCCGGCTGGCGGACGAACTCAACTTTCATGCTATCTGGACGCCTGAAAGGCACTTCCACACTTTCGGTGGGATGTTTCCCAACCCCTCCGTGATGAGCGCAGCATTGGTCGCCAGCACGCGACGTATTGCGATCCGCGCGGGCAGCGTCGTGCTGCCCCTGCATGACCCGTTGCGCGTCGCTGAAGAATGGGCGCTGGTGGACAACCTTTCACGCGGTCGGGTAGGCGTGGCGTTTTCGGCGGGTTGGCAGCGTAATGATTTTGTGCTCAATGCGCAGAACTACCGTGAGCGCCATGACGTACTCTTCACGTCCCTGGAACAGGTTCAAGCGTTGTGGCGCGGCGAAACCGTGACCCGTCACGAACTGTCTCGGCCTGGACACCCCGAACCGGTCACGCTGCAAACCTGGCCGCCCGCCTATCAAGCCGACATTCCGGTCTGGGTCACGACAGGGAGTAATCCGCTCTTATTCAACGAAGCCGGAAAACGCGGCTTGAATGTACTCACGCACCTGATTGCACAAACCCGGGAACAGCTGCAGGAAAACTGCGCGTGCTATCGCCAGGCACGCCAAGCCGCCGGGTTGGACCCCGCGGGCGGCACAGTCACGTTGATGATGCATGCCCAGGCCGGAGCAGACCGGGAATCGTTATTGCCACGCTTGCGACCAGCCCTGACGGGCTACCTGCGCGCTTTTATGCAGCTGTCCGAAAACCTCAATGGCCCGTCTACTCTTGATCGGGAAACAACAGAAAAAAAGCAGGCTTACGCGCTCAAATGGGGCGTGGAAAAGTACCTCAACCACTACGGTTTGTTTGGCTCTGCCACCGAATGCCTGGCACAACTCCAACAGTTCAAGCGTGAAGGCGTCGATGAAGTCGCCGGGCTGGTGGACTTTGGCATGCCTCAGGACAGCGTTGAAACAACCCTGCGCACACTGGCGACATTACTGTGAACTATGGAGGTTATATGAACACCCTGAAAACGATGAAGTTGATGCTTGCCCTGCTCGCCGGCACGACCAGTTACTCGGCGCTGGCCGCAGAAAAGACCTTTCCATTGACAGCTTTCAACAGCGTAGAAGTGCGACAGGGTATCAACCTGTCGATCAAGTGCGCAGCCACTTCGTCGATGGTGGTGTCGGGTGCCACAGACACGCTGAACAAGCTCCAGGTGACGACCAATAAAAAGGCGCTGTTGCTGGTCAATGAGGCCGCGGCGAACGATCGCTTCGTCTCCCATTCGCTGGACATCACGCTGTACACCAGCGAGCCGTTGACGGCGCTGACGGGCAAGGCCGGGATAAAAATCGTAGCACCTGCCTGTGCCGTCGACTCATCCAAACTGACGGTTGCCGGCAGTATGGGCGCCGACATCCAGATCGAGGGCAAGACGGCAGAGCTGGTGCTTGACCTGGCGATGGGCGGCACCTTCAATAAAAAGCCGCAGCCCTTCGTTGCAGACGTCGCGAATGTACGGATGAGCATGGGCGCGGAATCATCCCTGTGCCACGTCCCGCGGATCAACGGCAGCCTGTCGGCCGGCGCACGGATGTCTGTCAGCCCATCGGCTCAGGTCGATACGGGCGCCACGGGCTCGTTTGCCAGCGAAATCTCGACATCTGACTGTTCATAAACAATCGGTGTAAACCCATCACTTTGTGTTTGATGGCAGCTGAGCTGCCATTGGACTGAGGATTGCGGCGACTCAACGATCGCACCATAAGCCAGGCAGAAACGTCCCTGCCCTTGCACTTGGCAGTAATGGATCTGCCCGCGACCGCTGGGTGCGTCCTGCCTGACGTGGACCACCCCGCTCGAGCCCGCCTGTGGGATGACGCAAAAGCTGGCCAGCGATTGGGTAAGCCCCGTACCGCGAGCCTTCAACCAGGCTTCCTTGAGGCTCCAGAGCTGCGTAAAGCGAGCGAGATAGTCGGCTTCGTCAAGCGCCAGCCAACGTTGTTCCTCCGGGTGGAAAAAGCGCTGGGCGATGGATTGTTTGACCGCAACCTTGCCGCTGACCATTTCCAGATCAACCCCCACCTCATGCTCTCGACACAAGGCGATAGCGGCCAAATCACCGCTATGGGTCAAGTTGAAGCGCAGCCAGGCGTGTTCAGGCAGCCACGGTTTACCAGTAGCGGTTCTGGCGATGCGCACCTGGTCAACCGGGACCTCAAGGTAAGCGGCCAGCACTTGGTACAGCCAACGTTGCGCACCTTGGCGAACCGTCATCCCCGCCAATTCACTGCCGAAGTGCCGCAGCAGGCAGATGCCACGGCCGTCGATCAGCTCAGGCAGGGGATTGCAGCGGTAAGTTGATGGTGACCTTGCAACCGGTCTGGTCATGGCGATTTTCCAGGGACAGGTAACCGCCGTGGCTTTCGGCAATTTGCCGGCACAGGATCAGGCCGATGCCGGTGCCATTGGGTTTGGTGGTGTAGAACGGTACGAACAGGTTTTTCGGGTTTGTCAGCCCCACGCCACGATCCAGGATGCTGATCAGCAAGCGTCCTTTCTCCTCAGTCCATTCGATGTCGATACTGTCAGTGCTGTTGCCCATGGACTCGTCGGCATTTTTTATCAGATTGATCAGCAACTGATGGATCTGCACCCGATCGAGGCTGGCCATCAGCGGACGTGGTCCCTTCAGGGTGATCACCCGGTGGGCGAACAACAGCGGCAACTCGGCCAACAGGGCAGCCAGGTCCACGCGCTCTTTGAGGGCCGGCGCCAGTTTGCTCAATTGCCGATAGCTGCTGATAAATGCAATGAGCTCGCGTGCGCGCCGATTGATCAGATCGATGCCTTCGGTAAACCCGGGCGGCAGGTTGTCTGAGTGAAGCCGGTAATGTTGCTGCAGCATCTGGCTGATGGAGGCGATGGGACTGAGGGAATTGTTGATTTCGTGACTGATCACACGCAGCAGGTCTTGCCAGGCTTTCTGCTCTTCCTGACGCAACATGTCGTCCACGTCACTGACAAACAACAGCACGTTCTGTACACCGTCGACCATATAGGTGTCACTGGTGACCTTGTAGCGTCCCGGCCGCCCTTCATGATCGGACACGACCGGTTGCTCCGTGTTGGCACTGCGCAACAGGTTGTCGAGCTGCCAGGTGCTGGCCGTCTCGCCAATCAATTTTTCCAGCGAGGTGCCCAACATGCGTGAGGCAGCGTTGTTGCACCAGATCAGGCGATGGTTGCCGTCCAGGGCGAAGATGGCAACCGTGATGTTGGAAATCACTTTTTGCAGCAGGAAATCCATCTCCCGTTGTTGTTGGCGGTGGCGCGACAACTGGCTGGAAATATCATTGATCTGCTCAATGACGCCCTCGAAAACCCCGGCCCCGGTCGTGACCCCACGCAGGCTGAAATCCTCCTGTTCGACCGCTTCCAGCAGGTTGGAGATGACGTTGATTTTGTAAATCAACTGCTGAAAAAAGTGGTAGCAGAAATAAACCATCGCCACACACAGGATGAACAGGGTGAACAACTTGAGGTAGATGGACTGCGCCGGAAAAATCCATAGCAGCAAGTAGGCAATGATTGCGCCTATCGGCGCGAGGCTGCACAACAACAGGTGACGTATTTCAAATGACTGGAAAAACTTACTCATGGCAGATTTTTAATTTTTCAAGCCGACGATAAAAGGCACTGCGGCTGAGGCCCAGCGACTCGGCGGCCTTGACCGCGTTGCCGTCATACTGGCGCAGGCGTTGCAGCAGCAGGGTTTCTTCTGCCTCGGCAAGTGTGCAGGCGTCGCTCAATCCTGAAGGCACGTCGTTGAGCAGGCGCTCCCTGTTTTGGGGTGGCACCGAAAACGGCAGGCAAAGGTCTTCCAGATCAATCACGTTGGCGCGACACAACAATACGGCTCGCTCCAACAGATGGCTGAGTTCGCGGATGTTTCCAGGCCATGGGTAACCAAGCAACCCTTGGCGTGCCTGCGGCGTCAAGACCGGACATGGCTTGTTGTACTTGCGCGCAAAACGTTTCAGGAAGCGCTCGGTCAGCGGCTCGATATCTTCCAGTCGCTCGCGCAGCGGCGGCAACTGGATCTGAATCAGGTTCATGCGGTACAGCAGGTCCTGGCGGAAGCGCCCTTCCGCCACGGCCTTTTCCAGGTCGGAGTTGGTCGCGGCGATGATCCGGCATTGAGTCGTCTGGGTACGCGACGAGCCCACGCGCTCAAATTGGCGCTCTTCCAGCACCCGTAGCAGCTTCACCTGCTGCGTGAGGGGCAAGTTGCCGATTTCATCGAGGAACAGCGTGCCCTTGTCCGCCAGTTCAAACCGGCCGATACGGTTCTCCCGCGCGTCGGTAAACGCGCCTTTGACATGGCCGAACATCTCGCTTTCGAACAGCTGCTCGTTGATGCACCCCATGTTCACTTCGACAATGCTGTGTTCGTTGCGCGCGGAAATCTGGTGGATATAGCGCGCGAGCAGGCTTTTACCGGTGCCGTTTTCGCCCAGGATCAGCACACTGGTATCGGTCACCGCCACCTTCTCTACCAGGCCGATCAAGCGTTTCATCGCCGGGGAACGCACCACCCACTCGCTGTCCATGTCATCTTCAAGCGCCAGCTTGAGCAGCTTGTTTTCCTCTCGCAGGCAATTGCCTGAACGGCGTGCCTGGCTCAGGTCGATCTGCTGCTGCACGATACTCAGCAGACGCTCGTTGTCCCATGGTTTTTGAATGAAATCCGCCGCCCCGGCACGCATGGCGTTGACGATGATGTCGACACTTCCCCACCCCGTCATCGCGACAGCCGGCAGGCAATCATCGAACTTCTTCATTTCGGCCAGCAACTGCAAGCCTTCCAGGCCGGAGGTGGTGTCTTTCTGGAAGTTCATGTCCATCAGCACCAGGTCAACGGGCCTGGCAGACAAGTGGGCAAGCAGGCGATCGGCCTGGGTTTCCACGGTCACGTCATACCCCTGCATGCGTAACAGGATATCGAGGCTGGTCAGGATCCCCGCGTCATCGTCAATGACAAGGATGTGTTTCTTATCGTTCATTCTAAGCATCCAGCTTGTACGGCCGTGCCTGGGAAGCACGGCCGTCGTTTATTCATAACGAATCGCGTCGGCAGGCGACATATTGGTTGCCCTTCGGGAAGGAAGCCAGATAGCCAACGCCACGACCAGCGTAATCATCAGCGCCACCATCCAGAACAAAAGCACAAACGGTGTGTTGCCGTTGCCCAGGACACGCGTCAGTTTGGGTGCCACGAAGAATGCCAGAGGCAAGCCGATAACAAGGCCGGTCAGTAGCTGCTTGCCGCCCTGAAGCATAAGCATACGTAACAAATTACTTTCCGTGGCCCCCATGGCCATGCGCAAGCCAATTTCCTGGGTGCGCTGATTGATCAGGTTGCACATCACCGCATAGATACCCGTGGCCGCCAGTATCATCGCCACCAGACCGAACAACATGAAAAGGTTGGCGATAAAATGCAAGCCGGCCGTGTTGCGGGCCAAGCGTTCATTCAAGGTCTGGATTTGATTGACGGACAGGTTGTTGTCGACCTGACGGACCGCATTGACCAGCGCAGGCCCTACCGTTTCAGGATTTTGCGCGCGCATTACCAGCATCAACGACGAGGCGGGTTGCTGCTCCAGGGAACGGTACACGGTGGTGCGGTGGCGGAAGGCACTGAAAGGCCGCCCGTGGATCACGCTGGGCACCACACCGACGACGGTATACCAGCGTTGGTCGTCGGTATCGCGAAAACGCAGGCGCTTGCCGATCACATCACGCTCGCCCGGCCAGAACTGCTCTGCAAAGGACTGGCTGACCACGACCACCTGTTGTGAATCCTGGGTATCACTGTGAACGAACTCCCTGCCTGCCATGGGGACAATGCCCATCGCCGACAAACTGCCCGGCATCACCTGTACATCATTGACGATGGGGTAAGACCAGCGCTCGTTTTTGTTAATAGTCGATGAGTCGACCTCCACCTGGTGTGGCATAGTGAATTGTCCGACAGTACTGGTGGTCAATGCCGCGCTTTCCACCCCGGGGATCGCACTGGCCGCCTCTTTCAGGCGTTGGTAGAACAGGATACGGCTTGCATCGTCAGGGTAGCTGTTAGTGTTGAGGTGGATTTGCGCGGTCAGGTAGTTGTTGGTATCCACACCATAATCCGCGCGTGTCGCCTGGTAGACCAACAATGCAAACAACGCACTGATACACAGGATCGAGCACGAGAGCCCCACTTCGAAGATCACCAGGATCCGTGAAACCCGGCCTGCGCCACGGCTCTGGGCGCCACGGGTGCCATCACGCAGCACATCATTGAAATTGCCATGGACGATCTTCCAGGCCGGCAATGCGCTGGTGAGCACAGCCGTGATGATCACCAGGACAAGGGCATTGAGGACCAGGACATTGTCGAGCGACAGTTGCCACCAGAACGGGATCTTATTGGGCACGAAGCCGGGCAGTATGGTGTTGGTGATCTCCAACCCCCATGCCGCCAGCAGCACCGCCACAATGCCGGACAGAAAACAGATGAACAGGCTTTCGAGCATCATTTGCAGGACCAGGCGACCTGCAGGAGAACCCAATGCGACACGAATCGCGATCTCTTTGGAACGCTCTGTGGTCCTGGCCAGCAACAGATTGCCGACGTTGCAGCAGGCCAGCATCAGCACAAAACAGACAGCGAGCAGCATGACGATAAAGATCGGCGTGGTCTCCTCGCCCATGAAGTTTTCCTGGAAGGTCAGCACCTGGGCAGACAGCCCTTTGTTGCTTTCCGGATGCTCCTGAGCCAGCGCCTGCATCACTCTGCTGAGGTCGCGATTGGCATCCTCAAGGGTGGCTCCGGGCTTCAGGCGCGCATACACCGACACCTCCGGAGCCCCTTTGCGCACCAGGTACTGTGAAGGTTCAAGCTGCGAAGGCAGCCACAGGTCATGGAAAAAAGGAAAGGCAAAGTTCTGCGGCATGATGCCGACGATGCGGGTATGGACACCATTGATCCTGATATCACGACCAATCACCTGCGCATCGGAAGCGAAGTAGTTTTGCCACATCGCGTAGCTGATCACTGCGACAGGCTGAGCGCCTGCTTGCACGTCTTCTTGGTTCAGCACGCGCCCACGGAACGGCTGAACCGCGACATAGGAAAACATGTGTGCTGTGTTTCGGATGGCCATATAGGAAACAGCCTTGCTGCCATCACTGATATCGGCGCGCTCTGCGTAGAAATACCCCATATCCTCGAGCTGGGTGGTGCGTGCCTTGATATCGCTGTAGTCCATGAAATTCAGGCCCGAATCGCTCAGGCTGACACCATTCACGGTGGGGTTGACCAGCACCATGCTTTTACCGTCCGGATAAGGAAGCGGCGTGAACATGATGGTATTGATGACCGAAAACATATACAGGGTCAGTGCCAGCCCGCAGGACATGATCAGCACCGTGACAAAGGTGAAGCCAGGGCTTTTGAGCAGCAGACGCAACGCATAACGAATGTCAAAAAGCATCTTATGCTTCCTTCACCAGGCTCAGTGGCCGTGCCTGTTCCCCATCGCCGACAACTTTGCCGTCAGACAGGACGATACTGCGCTGTGCACGCTCCGCCGAGCGCGGATCGTGGGTCACGATACAGATGGTGGCGCCTTCCTGATGCAACTTATCGAGAATATCCAGTACCGCTTCGGCGTTATGCGAATCCAGGTTACCAGTGGGTTCGTCCGCCAGCAGGATAGACGGGTTGCCGACAATCGCCCGAGCCACTGCAACACGCTGCTGCTGACCGCCGGAGAGCTGCGAGGGATAGTGACGACTACGGTGAGACATGTTGACCTTGGCCAATGCCTCGGCCACACGTTGATGACGCTCGGACTTGGAAATATCACTACGGTAAGTCAGTGGCAGCGCGACATTTTCTTCAATCGTCAGCTCACTGATGAGGTTGAACGACTGGAAAATAAAGCCGATGTCTCGATTACGCACCTGCGCACGCTGTTTCTTGGAAATGTTGTCGACGTTGTGGCCCGCCAGTTGATAAGTGCCGCTCGACGCGGTGTCCAGCAACCCCAGGACAGAGAGCAGCGTCGATTTACCGCAGCCTGACGGCCCTGATATAGACACGTACTCACCCTTTGAGATGGTGAGCGTGATCTTGCTGAGCGCATGGGTTTCGATTTCGTCGGTCAGGAAGATTTTGTTTACATCCGTCAGAGCTACCAAAGGTTCCATCTTTATTGTCTCCAGGGCATTGTTCCGGTGGCTGGCTCGAGCTGTATCAGTTGGCAATTTCAATCTGATCGGCCCCCTGCCAGGCGGTGCTGTCACTGAGTATTATTTTGTCGCCGGCGTTAAGCCCGCGGGTGATCTGAATGTAGTCAGCAGAACCCTGCCCGAAATCCACTTTCATCTTGGTCGCAGAACGGTCTTTGTCATCCAGGCGGTAGAGCATGGAAGGCAAGTTATTCTGCGCGAATGGCGGGCGCTCGACATACAGCGAATTATTGATTTTCGTCACTGCAATCAAACCGTCGACGCTGAGGTCCGGACGGGCCTCCTGAGGCAAGGGCTGGTTGAATGTGACGTCGACCTTGACCGTACCGTTGATCACCGCAGGATCGACCCTGGACAACACCCCGGAGAACCGGCTACGCCCGGTGTTGATCGTGACGGCTTGCCCGACTGCGAGATCGCGCGACTGCAATTCGGGCACCTTGAGCTCGGCGTATAATTCTTTCTCCTTGGCAAGCCGGGCAATATCACTGCCAACCGTTACCCGTTGACCGACCTGGACTTTCACATCCTGCAAAATGCCATCTATTGGCGACTTGACCTTGAGCGAGTCAACTTCCTGCTGGCTCAATGCAACCAGCGATTCGAATTTATTCAGGCGCATAAAGTTGGCCTTGTTATCCGCCTGGACGCTGAGTTTAAGCGTCTTTAATCGGCGCTCTTCAAAACCGACTTGCTGCGTGTACTGCTCGGTCAGGATGCGTGTGGTTTCATACTCCAGCCGCGGCACCGCGGCGATGTATTTTTTCTGCGCGGCCAGTTTCAACGTGGAACCGAGCAGCCGGCTCTTGGCATCCAGCATCAAGGCTTCTTGATTGAGGATTTTATTTTGCAGTTCGGCATTTTTTGCCTCCGTTTCCGCCCGCAGCGCTTTAAGTTCCAACTGGTTCTCTTGAAGCCTCTGTTCGAGGGTGGGATTGCTCATGACAACCAGCAGTTCTCCCTTGCTGACTTTCATCCCGGCCTTATAGATGACCTCCTCCACCCGAGCGTCAACGTTAGCCGCTACCCAGTTGATGTCCAAGGGCAAGAGCACCCCGTTGCCCCGCACTTCGACGGCGAAGTTACCGTATTTGACTTCGGCAACCGTGACACTGCTGCGGGATACTTGGTAGGGCGAGAACTGATAGTTATAGATAACCAGCAAAAGCAACAGTAAAAAAACGCCAGCCGCAATGGCTTTACTGTGTTTTTTCAGTACAAGCTTATTTTTCGGCGGCGCGATCGAGATATCCATGAGAGTACCAATGTTAACAACTGAAACCAGTAAAGCACATTCCATGCCAGTGCATAAAAAATACGTAACTAACTGATAATTAAGCATATTTTAAAAATACACAGCGATGTGCACTCCATACAAATGGCTGTGCGTTCCAATTCCGGAATTTCCACTAAAACCTGTATGCGGGCTTAACCATATGGGGCGTAGCAAATACGGGAAACCTCGTCCCAATAATGGGATGAAAAATAGTGGTCCTAAAAAAAACATGTCGAAAATGGGATCCAATTTTCCATAAATTGGGAAATACAAAAAAAACACTTAACAAACAGCCACTTGAAACATGCGAAAAAATGGCATAGCAATTGCCTATCCTTCCCCGCATCAAACGCCAACACACATAACTAAAACGCTTCGCCATTGAGCGCTGCAGAACGGAGTCTGTATGTGGGAACGTAAAATTTCGAATGCTGAAAAGACTTTGTTTACACAACAAATAATGGATGACCTGTACAAACGTCACTTTGATATCTACGGCAAGCAGGCACACACCGACAAGGCCATGTGTATTGTCAAAGTGATCAATCACATCGTGGAAAATATTTCAGAGGAGATTACCTTGGAAGACCTCGAAAAAATCTGTGGTAAGTCACGATTTGATATTTGTCGGGTGTTCAACTTGTTTTACAACGTGACGCCAATTAAATGGATGTGGAAAGTTCGCCTGGCACTGGCGAAGGAATTTATCCATCTGGCGCCGGAATGGTCGCTGACGGATATCAGCTATGCGTGCGGTTTTTCATCATTGCCACATTTTTCTCGCAGCTTCAGTAAAACCTATAATGAAACACCGTTGAAACTCAAACAGTGTGTCATGAAGTCGGGAAATTACGAATCCAAGAAAGAAGCCACTGAATATGACTTCATCTTTGGCATGCAACGCAATGGGTTTTCCCGCAACATGTTGATCAACAACATCAATTCACTATAACAATAAAAACCAACGAAAGACGCACGAACCTCAGGTTACTCACACACTCGACCCAGCATAAAAACCGCGCAATCATGAGGCGACAGCTTTCGTTTTCCGGGGAAAACTGAAGCGACGAAAAACCTTGGCCGGCAATAGCGTATGAGTACTTGAGGGGAAGGCAATAAAGTTCTGGGATTTATAGAGCTGGACGAATAATCGGGCTATATAAAGTCAACGCCTCGAGCGTTTGATCCGTATGTTAAACGCCGCACGCAAACACAACGCAGGGTTAACAATAGCGAAATAATCCTCTTGCGTTGTCGCATCCAGAAAAGTTGCAATACGATTAAATACCGTGGCGTCGCGCAATGCGCCATTGTGCCCCTTGCCCTCAGTCACAATGAGTTTGCTTTTGCCCAATACATGGTTAAGCACCATCGCATCTTCCAAGTCGATACTCACGTCGCCCTTGTCATGCAGGATCAGCACAGGCTGCTTTATTCGTGCAATGAGTTCAGGTCCGATTTTATCCGGATGCACGCCATAACGTAGCTGATACAGCTTTTTCATTGACGCTGCAATGTCACGAGGCATCTTATGACTGAGCACATAATTATCCAGCACTTCGCCGTAACTGCACGGACTGCTGATCAAGATCATTCGCTTGAATAGCAGGCCTTGCAACGCTGCCATACAGCCCACCAAGCCGCCCGATGAATGGCCGATAACCACAGAAAAAGGGCCATATTGGCGCTCTATATCGATGACGGCTCTGGAGAGATCGTAAAAAGAGACACCCTTGCCCTGGGAGATCCC
This sequence comes from Pseudomonas sp. MWU13-2517, assembly GCF_023242545.1. Classification (NCBI taxonomy): domain Bacteria; kingdom Pseudomonadati; phylum Pseudomonadota; class Gammaproteobacteria; order Pseudomonadales; family Pseudomonadaceae; genus Pseudomonas; species Pseudomonas sp. MWU13-2517. Next base: position 181,561 of record NZ_JALMFA010000011.1, read on the forward strand.
ATGCGCCGGCAGATCCGGTGCGAAGACGCTATACCCCTTGGCCTGCAGGCGCTGGGCAAGATGCCTGAGCATAATGCTGCGACCGTCCCAGCCATGCAGCAGCAGTACTTTCTCCGAATGCGGCTCAGGTTGAGGGTAAATAAACATTTTCCCGACCGTGCGCCGCCACGTAAAACTCTCCTGTTGACATTGGCTGAGCAACATCAGCTCGGCGGGCTTATAGGGTAATGGTCGGGTCTTTTCAAATAGACGCAACGCATACAGCGCCGAAAGATAGGAAGACATCAGATCCAGCGAATAAAGGTCGAACAGTCTTATCAAACGGCATACGCGAACATAGTGAGTGGTGGGCCTGACCCGCGCCTTCATTAACAATGTAGGTCGCATGCGCATGATCACCAGCACGCGAAGGTAATTTTGGTGGACCAGCGCAACGACCAATAACAGGGGATAAATCACACTAAAGAGCATGTTCACGCCCTAGTTTATTTGCGAGCCGCCAATACTCGTTAACGAAAGCCAGAAAGTTAATGGTACTGAACAGAATGATAATGCTCATGATCGCTTTCAAGTTGGAGAAACGCTCCCAACCGACCAATAAAACGATCACCATCAGCACTTCGATGATGACGGTGAGCACTAATACCCGGCGTGCCTGATCCAGTTGTTCGAGTAAAGCCTGTAAAGAAGCCACAAACGCCGTCAGGAAGAAGGTCGGCAATAAGATCAGCATCATCTGGCTGCTAGCTTCCCTGATCGCCCCATTACTTGAAAGAATACTGATCAGTGTTTGTTCACTGAAATAGACCGCCGCGGTCAGTACGAGATAAAGCCCGCCAATAAACATCAAGCCGCGGTGCAAAAGCCATTTCAGCCCTTCACCGCTACTGATCGTCAGGCGCTGATTTATCAAGATCGCCAAGGCGGAGCCGCATGCCACGGCGGGAATGACAATAAACATCCGGATCTTGGTGATGATCAGAAACGCGGCGACGTACTGTTCACCCAAGGTCCCAATCAGTGGGAACACCAGCAGCGAACTGAAGAACACCACGATAAACGATGCAAAAATCGGTAAGCCCACCTGCTGGATCAGGCCTTTCAATCGGGCAACGAATGCCTGCGGCCGATCATCCTGAGCCTGATGCCCCACACGCCATACCAGCCATGTCGCGACCGGGATCAACAGGCCGGACGCCAGAGCATTGGCTACGATGATCGAATAGAAGCCCAGCCCGTAGACGTGGTAACTGACGTAGCAAATACCAGCGTTCAAAACAATGTAGGCCATCACCAGGAGCATGCTCAGTGCGCTCCTGCCCTGCCCTCGCAGGGCGCTGTTGCACATTTCCAGTTGAATGAACGGCAACATCGAAAGGAAATAGAGGGGCAGCGCCTGTTGATAAAAGCGCCCCCCGGTTACGGGAAGCAGGTTCTCCAGCCATGGCGCGGATAACGCAGTCGTCCCACTCAGTAGCGCAACAATCAGGATACCCAGGACGGATAGGATTGAGGTTGCCCTCAGGACTTTCTGTTTTGACCAGAGGTTCACGGACCGGGCACTGAACACCTGATTACTGATGGCCAGGCATTCGAGAATCGCCAGGAACAAAAAGCTGAACGGCTGGATCATCGACAGCCAATAAATCGATGTCGTTTCAGTGCCATGCCCCAAAATGGCGGTCTGGATATTCTGTGAAAACGACACCGCGACGGCTACGACAATCATGGGCCAGGCAAGCTTCAGCAGATCCGCAATATCCCGAGCTGCCCCTTGGCGTTGCGACAGAACCAAACCCGGTGTTGTATTCACACGACCTCCCCCACGCTGTCATGCCGTGGGCTGGCGTAGTGGCCGGAGGTTTTGCCATACAGGCTGTAAAACATCATCGAGAGATAAGACAGCGTGTGCGTCGCGCCCAGCAGATAACCATGGCCACCCATCAGTTTTTCCGCTCGGTTGGTCAGTTGGGTGATCTGCCAGTGATCGTCTTCAGTGTCCTGAAAGTCCTGTGCCGCAATACGCATCTCCCATTGCAGCATCAGTAAGCTGCACTGACTGCTCAGATCCGCGAAGTCCGCCTTGATCAACTGGTGCCGGGTCGTTTTCATACCAAAGCTCCTGCGCTCGGACAAATGGGTCCAACTCACATTCAACATTCGCGTCAACAGTCCCAAGCGGGCGGCGACGGAAGCAGTCATTGAGGTGTCGCCAGCGACTGCCAACTGCTCCCTGCCCAGAAACTTCAGATCGAGACCGATTGAAGCCAGCACCCTGTCCTCCGGCACTGATGGGTAAGCCTCGACAGTCAAGTCGTCTGGTACGATTTGATAACCCTGGCTGAACACGCACGTGGCTTGCTGTGCCTCCTCAAGACGCAACAGTCGCACAGCATCTGCGGGTTCGTGGTCCGCAAACAGCTGATAAATTCGGTTAAACGCACCGTCAGGCATATGAGTTCTCCAACTGAAGATGCTGTTCGATCCAGGCGATCAATTTGCCAACCGAGGTAAATGCATCCTGATTGATCTGGTCTGGCTCAAACATCAACCCCGGGACCTTTTCTTCAAGGGTCAACAGGAACTGCACAAATAACACCGAATCCAGATCCAGGTCCTCGTTGAAGTCTGTTTCCAAACTGACCGAGACACTGGAAGACATAACATCATTGAGTGCTTCGTTAACCGCCAAGAGAAGACGAGACATGTAAAACCTCACTGTTTTGTTTTTTTTCGATTAAAACGCATGAAAGCGTAACGCCCATGCCCATGGTCAGGCAGAGTATTCGTTGCCCTGTAAAATTTTTCAGCAGGCCGGACAAGTTGAACAGGATGTCCGAACAGTAAGCATGACCATATTCGGCAATATGTTCGGTAAACAGTATCCCTTTGAAGTCCAGTTTATCAGCCACTCTCTTAAGCATCGGCAAGTCAAGATTGCAGGGAACAATGGCGTCGATGCTGCCCGCCGGCACATTGAACTTATCCAATGCATAGAGATAAAAATCGTAATAGTCCTGCTCCAACGACGCATACAATTCGCGTCGACGCGCTGGCGTCTCACCCCGGTGGTTGTCATAAAAAGAAGCCATATGCCTTACAGCCGTGTGCGTGACATACCACGGGGAAGGCCCCGCATTGAGCAGCATTGCCGCAGGCACTTCGGCCAGCACGCTGTTATCGAGCCGATTGATAGCACTATGAAAAGCCTTCTCTCCCGTTAACAACAGCATGGGTTCATTGCGCTTGACCAATCTATTTTTAAATAAATGAATCGCTGACATGGCAGAGGAACAATGGTTCATACTGGTGCTGAGCACTTCCCAGTGACCTATACCACATACCTCGGCAATGTCCGCCAACCAATGATTATCAAAGAACGTGTTATGTGTCTGAGTCTTGGCATAGACCAAGCATCCCTTAAGTTCGACTGCCTGGGGATTTGCTACTAGCATTGCGCGCACTGTCTCAACCAGCATGCTGGCATGTGTGCTGGAAGACATCCCGACTGAATGCAAAGAGTAATAACGTTGAAGTACCTTGCCGGCGCCTGGCTTTAAACCATGTGATTGTTCAAGCGTGCTCAAGGGTTTTAATGAAATACGATCCGGCAACCAACATAAATAATTAAGTGGCAGCATAACGTTCCCGCATGGCGTAATTTTTTAGTGCATTTATAAATTACACACATCGTCCCAGAAACGGATCGCGCTTTTTGCCTCAAATTGCTTAAAAGGCTTATTTTTCCCATTTGCAGGTCCCACAAATGGAATGTTGACTCCGCCATGTCGACCTCGCGCCCTACCGGCGATGGCATTCTCAAGAACGCCATCGCCCGCACGCTGCGCTCGCGCCGGTCAGTCAGTCAGTCAGTCCAGCATTGGCACATGCTTAGGATGGCTGGCAACGCGGGCCAACCACGCCTGCACACCCGGATAAGCGTCCAGGTCAAAACCACCCTCATGGGCCACATGGGTGTAGGCATATAACGCCACATCGGCAATAGAGAATTGCTCCCCCACCAGATAGGGCGTCACTTGCAATTGACGCTCCATGACCTTGAGCGCCTTGTAGCCGCCTTTGTGCAGTTTCTTGTACTCCTCCAGACGCTCTGGCGGCAGGCCCAGATAGAACTGGATAAACCGCGCCACCGCAATGTACGGCTCATGGCTGTACTGCTCGAAGAACTGCCATTGCAGCACCTGTGTGCGCAGGCGCGGTTCGGACGGCAGGAACTCGCTGCCATCGGCCAGGAAGTTGAGGATCGCGTTGGATTCCCACAGGCAGGTGCCGTCTTCCAGTTCCAATACCGGGATTTTGCCATTCGGGTTCTTGGCCAGGAATTCGGCGGTCTGGGTGTCCCCCTTGAGGATGTCGACATCGATCCATTGGTATTCAATGCCCAGAAGGTTGAGCATCAACTTGATCTTGTAGCAGTTGCCCGACTTGTAATCGCCATAAACCTTGTACATGAGGCTCCCCTTATGCCGCTTGCGCGTGCTGTGCTTGACGGACCACCGCGGCCAGGCGCTTGAGACCTTCGTCCAGGCGGGCCGGGTCAATATGGCTGAAATTGAGTCGCAACGAGCCAAGATGCTGGTCCGGCTCGGAAAAGAACGGTTCACCGGGCATGAACGCGACATCCTGCTCCAATGCTTGCGCCAACAAAGTGCGGGTATCGAGGGGTTGTTTCAAGGTCAGCCAGAAGAATAATCCGCCCTGGGGCACCTGCCAGTCAGCCAGTTCGTGGAAATGACGCACCAAAGCGGCCTGGAATACATCGCGGCGCTCACGGTAGAAACTGCGCAGCTGCGCCAGGTGTTGCCGGTATTTTTCAGTGCCGATCCACTGCAATGCCTGCCATTGGCCGACGCGATTGGTATGCAGGTCAGCTGATTGCTTGAGCTTGAGCAGGTGCGGGAACAGGTCCGGGCTGGCGATCAGATAGCCCACACGCAGGCCGGGCAACAGCGTCTTGGAGACAGTACCGGTGTAGATCCAGCTGGCTTTTTTCAGGCGCCCGACAATAGGCTTCGCGCTGCCACCATCAAAGGTCAGTTCGCGATAGGGCTCATCTTCGATCAGCGTCACGCCGAACTCATCGAGCAAAGCGGCCACGGCTTCGCGCTTGGCCTCGCTGTAACGCACCGCCGACGGGTTCTGGAAAGTCGGGATCAGGTAGACGAATGCCGGTCGATGGCGTTCGAGGTTGGCGCGCAACCCCATCAGGTTGGGGCCGTCGGCCTCCAGTTGTACGGTGAGACAGTCGGCACCGAACAGTTGGAAGATCTGCAGCGCGGCCAAGTAGGTCGGGCCTTCCAGCAAAATCGGCGTGCCCTTGTCGATATACAGCTTGGCCGCCAGGTCCAGGGTTTGCTGGGACCCACTGACCACCAGTACCTGGCCGGCCTCGCACGGCACGCCCAGCGCACAGGCCTCGGCCGCGAGCAATTCGCGCAGCCGTGGCTCGCCTTCGCTCATGCCGTATTGGCCAATGTTCAGTGGCATGTCATCCCAATTCAACGCCGGCAACATGGCTTCGGCGGGCAGGCCACCGGCGAATGACATCACCTCCGGGCGCTGGGCTGCCGCAAGGATTTCACGGATCAAGGAGCTTTTGAGGCGCGTAACACGTTCAGAGAAGGCCATAAGGTCACCGCTAGCGAAGCCTGTGGGAAATACGTCAAACTGGTTGACCGAAATTACGACGACTTGCACGGATACGTCAATATGCTTGACCTTAAAAACCCCACTGCCCAGCAAGATGCCATGGAAGCATTCTTTTTCGGCTACCAGGCGTTTACCGCCAAGGCCGACGAAATGCTCGGACGCCGTGGCCTGAGCCGCGTGCATCAGCGCATCGTGTTTTTTATCGCGCGCTACCCCGCAATGAGCGTGAAGGAACTGCTGGAATTGCTCGGCGTGAGCAAGCAGGCGTTGAACATGCCACTGCGCCAATTGCAGGAAATGCACCTGGTCGACAGCGTCGCGTCCGAGACCGACAAGCGCAAGCGCCTGCTGGAACTGACCGAGGAAGGCCGGCGTTTCGAACAGTCACTGCGCCGTGAACAAGTGAAGTTGCTGCAGCGCGCCTTCCACGAAGCCGGGGAAGAAGCCGTGACGGGGTGGCTGGCGGTGAATCAGGCGCTGAGCGCGGGGAATTAGCCTTTCATCTTCTTTTGCGCAGATGATCGAAAACATTATTTGCTTTATTTGTATACAAAAGCATAATCCACTGCGTGCGAGTTCCTGACCTACTGGTCAACAAACCCGCCAGTACCTCAAAGCGCTGTTGCCCACATTCGTGACCGGCGCTGGAAATAACAATAAAACTCTTGAGGAGTACTCGCTGTGGATAGCCGCAAATCCGAAGCCCCTACGCTGGACATCGCCCCGCCCGACAGCCGTTGGCTAGAACGTCTGTTCAAACTCAGCTTGCACGGCACCACAGTGAAGACCGAACTGATCGCCGGCCTCACCACCTTCATCACCATGGCTTACATCATCTTCGTCAACCCGAACATCATGGCCGACGCCGGTATCGATCACGGCGCGGCCTTCGTCGCCACCTGCATCGCCGCCGCGCTGGGTTGCCTGTTGATGGGCCTGTATGCCAACTGGCCAGTGGGCCTGGCGCCGGGCATGGGCTTGAATGCGTTCTTCACCTACACCGTGGTCGGTACCATGGGTTACCACTGGGAGACCGCGCTGGGCGCCGTGTTTATTTCCGGCGTGCTGTTCATGGGCCTGACGCTGTCCCGCGTGCGCGAATGGCTGCTCAACAGCATCCCCGTGAGCCTGCGCCATGCGATGGGTGCAGGCGTAGGTCTGTTCCTCGGCGTGATCGGCCTGAAAACCGCCGGCATCATTGTCGACAGCCCAGCCACACTGATCAAACTCGGCTCGCTGCACGAGCCTGCGCCGCTGCTGGCGGCGGTGTGTTTCCTGCTGATTGCCATCCTCAGCTACCACCGCGTGTTCGGCGCAATCCTCATCAGCATCATTGCCGTGACCTTGGCCGGCTGGGGCCTGGGCGTGGTGCATTACAACGGCATTCTCTCCACGCCGCCGAGCCTGGCGCCCACCTGGATGGCCATGGATGTAAAGGGTGTATTCAATGTCAGCATGATCAGCGTGGTATTTGCCTTTCTTTTTGTACACATGTTTGACACCGCAGGTACACTGATGGGCGTTGCGCAACGCGCCGGGCTGGTCAATGCCGATGGCAAGATCGATAACCTGTCCCGCGCACTGAAGGCCGACAGCGCTTCCAGCGTGTTCGGCGCGGTGGTCGGTGTACCTCCCGTGACGAGCTACGTGGAAAGCGCTGCCGGTGTCGCCGCTGGCGGCCGCACGGGGTTGACTGCGGTGACCGTGGGCGTGCTGTTTGTGGCGGCGATGTTTTTCGCGCCGCTGGCGGGCATGATCCCGGCCTACGCCACTGCCGGTGCATTGATCTACGTGGCAATGCTGATGATGGCGAGCATGGCTCATATCAATTGGGATGAAGCCACCGACAGCATTCCGGCCATTGTCACCGCGATCATGATGCCCCTGACCTTTTCGGTGGCCGACGGTATCGCCCTGGGCTTTATCACATACGTGGCGCTCAAGGCTGGTACCGGCAAGCACCGCGAGATTTCCGTGAGCCTGTGGGTGCTGTGCGCGATCTTTATCGCCAAATTTGTATTTCTATGAAAACTTGCCGCTGACAACTGGAGGAATGAAATGACGATTGAAACCTGGCTACTGTTCAGCGGCGCAGCCTTGGTCGTGATCCTGATCCCGGGGCCACTGTCATTGCTGATGATCAGCAACAGTCTCAACTACGGCCTGCGCCGTTCGTATCCAGCGTTTCTCGGCGGGGTGTTTGCCTCGATCTGCCTGTTGAGCGCCTCGGCCCTGGGCCTGGGTGCCCTGCTGCTGGCATCGGAACAGTTGTTCAGCGCGTTGAAAATCCTCGGCGCTGCCTACCTGTTCTACCTTGCCTGGCAAAGCTGGCAGCAATCCCGTCAGCCAAGCCAGGGTGCGGTGGTGCCACAAGCGGTAGCAACGCCGCGGTTCCGCGCGTTGTTTGGCCGAGCGTTTGTGCTCGGCGCCAGCAACCCCAAGGACATCCTGTTCTTCGCTGCCTTCCTGCCGCAATTTCTCAGCAGCCAGCAACCCTTCCTGCCGCAGCTGCTGATCATGATCGCCACCTGGACCCTGCTCGACCTGCTGTGCAAACTGGCCTACGGGTTGAGTGCCCATGGTGCGGCGCGCTACCTGCGCAGCGGCAAAGGCCAAAGCTGGTTCAACCGCACCAGCGCCGGGCTGTTCGGTGGCGCGGGGATGGTGTCGCTGATCAAGGGGACGGGCCCACTTTGACAAAGTAAACGCTGGGCGGAAGCGTGCCTGATACAGGCCATTGAATGCCTGCTACTAACCGGACAAGGCGCCCTTCCTCCCTGGCACGCTTGATTCGCGCGAATACCTGCGAAACGGGATGACGGTTGATGGCTTTATTGAACCAACCGTCCGTCAGCCTGGAGTGCAGTGTGATAGACGATCTCTCGACCCAGCGGACGGATACGTAATAGAGCCTGTCCGAAAGCGCATGAGTCACGACCAGGTCACGTGTAGTCCTCCTACCGTGGGTGACACGCAATTCCTCTACGTTGAACCCCATCTGCTCCAACACCTGCCTGACGGCCGGATGCTGCGCGTTGTTTCGCACCACGGTGTGCCTGCGGCTGACGGAGCGCAGCAGCGGGTCCAAGCCCTGCACTCGAAAATCGACACGGGTGAAACCAGGCGCTTTGCCGTCATAGCCAATGAATACCGATACCCTGCCCCTTTCGCTGGGCCGCAACATTTTCAGCAAATCATCGGTCTGCCCGGGCCGCGCGGGGGCCGGAGGCAACCAACCATCCAGGGTCGCGCGGATATTGAGCAGGTGAGTGGCCGTAGCTGGACGCCTGGGGCCTGAAAGCTCGACCAGTCTGGCGACTGCAAAGTTCTGGCTACCTTTTGTCAGGGTGGGAAAGGCCTCACTCACATACCTTGCCAGCGCCTTATTGAACAGCGGCTGATGAAGCTGCCAGTCGTTCGCCGAACTGCGCGACGCCGGAATGGGCTGCTCGTCAGGCGCCGTGCGTGTCCACCGTTCGATGTCAGCGCTCGCCAAGGAAACGCGCGGCTCATCCCTTGTGATGAACACGATGCGGTGCAGCGGCGCTTGATCGCCCTGGGGCAACAGCCGGTAATAACCGCTCAACGGATCCGCCAGGCTGGTATTGGGTGGTGCCACTCGCAGGACGTTGTAGGAAATACCTGGACTGGCCAGAGGAACGTGAAACACACCAGGCGCCGGGGAGCTCAACTGCGCGGTAATCGGAATCTGCATCCGCCAGTCCAACCAATGGGTTGCCGTGGAGAATGACTGCAGGATCGAAGCTTCCGTCGCGGTGCGCAAAACCGGTGGCCACCAGTCAGATAAGGCCGACACCGGCGCGGGCCACGGGTTGAGCACCCCCGAACTCGTCCCGGCCATCGGTTGCGGCGCGTCCGCACCCAACAACCATTCACCCGGCTGATGGATATTCAAGATCAGTTCGCCCTGGCCCGCGACCTGTCGATTTTCCAGGCGGAATACCGGCTCGTTGCCGCGTCGATAGACCGGATAATGGTGCGTGTCGTCCGCCACAAACAGCACGCCGTCCTTCGCATGGATGCCGACCTGATCCGGTCCCTTCAACGCCACGGCCTCTTTGGGCACACCCTCGATTTTGAAATGTTCCAAGGTCTTGAGCTGCATCACGGGGGGCGATGCCAATCGCATTGGCCCGCCCTGCGCAGTCATGCGCAGACGATGAATACGCCCCAGGGCAACCCTTGATACGGGGCGGGCGGCGCGCGATGCGACACGCCCCGCCGGCTTCGGGCCGGGCATGACGTTCAGCAGCAGGTCGATGATCAGAAAGCTGCTCATAAAGCCCACATCGACGGCATCGTGCGCATCGCCAAAGCGGTGATAGTGCCGCGCCGCAAGCAGCAACTCATAAACGTCATTGAGGACGCCGAACAAGGGAAAGAAAAACTGCGAGAAAAACGCAACGATCCGGCGACTGCGGGTCCCGCTTTGCTCAGCCAGCCGCCGGGCGCGGTAGTTCTCCAGTTCTTTGCCGGAACGGCTGACCGCCTGAGCCTGGCGCTGCAGCTCGAACACACTGGCTCGATACAGCAATGCCCGGGCATCGCTGTGGGAGGTGGCGACAATTGCCAGCCAGTCCTGCGGATCACAGGCGACCTGTTCAAGAATGACGTTCTCCAGCTCATTGAGCTGCACCGTGGGCTCCAGGTGCTTGATCTTGAATGAGCGAATGAACTCGATCCCGCGCTGTATTCCCTTCACCATGGAAATGCCCGGTAAATAATCAAGGATATCGAGTGCCGGATCGGGCGCAGCGGCCCGGGCGGGATGGTGAGTCAGCGCCTCGAAGGCCCAGCCGGGTGCAACCTGCCGAGCCAACACCTTGACGCTGCCAGGCAGTGAGCCGACCCGGTTCAACTCAACCCGCGCCTGTTCCAGGCTGCTGTATTCGGTGAGCACTGCCTCTGGCGGGCCGTCGGGCCAATAGACCACACACTGGCCCGTGGCGATGTCTCGCACCACCACCAGCCCTGCGATGTAGCGATCATGCTGCATGGTGTGCCCCACCAGGTGCACCACATGCAATTGCAACTGATGCTGGTTTTTCAGCAGATCCCGGGGCGTTCGCGCGGCCATCGCGGTGCGCAACAGACTCTCTGCACTCGCCGTCAGCCCTTGCTGAACCGCCGCGTAAAGATGCTGTTCGGCACCCGCCCGCAACGTGCGGTTCAACAGCGCTGGAATACGTCCCTCAGTCACCTTTTGGGCATCGCCGACAGGTGGATAAAACACTGAATTGATCAACCTGGCGTACTCGCCACCGATATCCAGTGAAGCCACCATGGGTATCAGGTAAGCGGCGTTCAACCGCTCTTTCCATTGGGGCTGCAGATAGCGGGCGCGGTTGAATCGCCACTGTGTCCAAGGTGCCACTGGATCCAGATTATGCAGCGCCAGTTGCTGCAGGCTGAACGTCGTACGCTCGGGGGTGGCGGTCAGGATTCGCTGGCGATCCCCCACAGAGCAGCGGCTTTCCCACCCGCAAAAGCTGTCTTGGACATCATCGGGCAGATCAATCAACGGCTGCTCGATATCCAGGTGCGAGGGCAGACCATCCTGGTGCAAGCGGTCCGTCAGCGCACGGCGGGCAAACGTGCCGAGGTCGGGCAGGCAGTCTTGCAGGCGACGTGCGAAGGCAAAGGCGCTGCTCAGATGCAAACGCCACAAGCGCCTGAAGTGCCTGCGCTGGGCACTGGACGCACTGGCTAACCAGGCCGGCAGTTGCGTGGATTCGGACGCGACCTTGCACATCAGTTCAACGTTCGCTTGTGCCTGGCTCAGCGCGCTGTTCGCCGGAGCCGTCAGGTTGCCTTGCAGTTCGAACATCAACAGCGAGCGACTCAACTCGGCATCCGTCACTTCGCTGAAAATACGCGTGATGTCCTCAGTGCTTTTGTGCAAACGGTCGCAGGTCCCCAGCAGTTTCTTGAGACTGGCCAGTGCAGGTTTGCTACGAATCTCCAGGTAACGCACGCTCAAGGATCCACGCGCCGCATGGGCGCGCAGGTCGCGGCGTTTATCACGCTCCACATAGCCCCATAGCACCGAATCGTCACAACTGCCCAGGCTGGCCTTGAGGCTTTGAGTCAGGGCGTCCAGCCCGGAAAAAGCAGCCACGCCGCCTTCGGCCCCAAACGCGTACAGCACCACAGAGCGCCGGCGGGTCGGGACCCTCACGGCGGCGGCGGTCGTGACGACCCAGACGTTATTCAGCGGGTAAAAGGCATCTGGCTCATTGCCAATGGCGACGGACATCACCCGGGTCTGGCTCTGCGAGCGTCGTGAGGCCAGGGGCTGGTCTATCACCTCAATCATCAGATCGCGATGCGCAGTGCCCAGCAGCTTGAGTTGGTGTTGCAGCAAAACCTCGCAGCGCAGGGCCTCGGCCTGAGCATTCAGGAACAGCGAAACCCGCCTGGGCGTCCCCGCCCCGCCGGGCCGCCCGGCCCAAAAAACCAGGTCGAGCAAGCGTTGTGGCGCAGCCTGCACTAATGCTTTCAACGCCTGCGCATGGACATCCCGTTGGCGTATCAGTGACAGCACCCCTTGATAAGCGGGCGTCTGCACATTGGGATCGGCCGGGCCCAACAACGTGACCAGGCCTTTTTCGTAGCGTTTGACCTGCCGCTCCACCGTCAGCATCGCCAGCGTGGGTGCCGTGCTGGCAAACACAATCTCTGCCCGCCGGCGTTGATGGTCCCATCTGAGCAGTTGATCACGGAGCGGACCGAGCCGAGCGCCACCGATCAGCTGCTTGCGCGCGCCTTCCACACAAGCGAGAAACGCCCTGGCCTCCAAGGGCTGAGGCCGCGGTCGGGCAGTAGAGAACACATGCGCGAGATTGACCTTTCTGGCACACGCCAACTCATTGCCCCACTGCCCACTCAGCAACGCCTCAGCCCCTAGCGCCAGGGCATCGCCCGTCACTGCGTGGCCACGAACGAAGCGGGTTGTCGGGGACAAGTCCGCCGGCGGGCAGGCCACATTGCGCTGATCCAACGGTAAACACTGCCACAGTAGGTGAAAGCGCTCACTGCCAAGCTCGAGCACGCCGCCTTGAAAGGCCTCGAAGCTCGGGTACTCATGAAAATTACGCAGCACACCCGGCAGGTAGATGACATGGGGCGCGTCAACGGGCTCACCGGCACGGTATAGATGCAAGGCACCGGGAATTGCCAGTGCAGGCGAACCGGGCCACATCAACTGGCCTACTCGCACAGCGGCCAAGCCGCCACCGGCGCGCTGGCGTGCCGCAGCGGTCGGGGCATCGATGACGGCCTGGACCATCATCATTCCCGCACTCGACAACTCGTCGAGCTGCCGTGCAATGAAGGCACGGTCAGCAAAAAGCTGCGTGTGTAACGCCGCCCAGCGCTCCCGACGCGTCAGCCAGGAACCTTGCACCAGCGTGTCCCAATAGGTCCGTTGCGCACGAGCCAACACGTCAGGCAGCCCCATCGCAAGCACCCGCCGCAATGCTTCCAGCGGGGTGTAGGGCAACCGACGATTCGGGCTCCCCTTGATGCTCAAAGCGGTAAAGGCGTTGACGTTAATCACCACCGACGGCTTAACCAGCGAGAACAACGCCCGATCGGTCAACGTGTCGAATTTCTGCGGTTCACGGGGCGGCTTGGGCTCAGTGAAAATCAGGCTGTCCGGGTCGATCTCGAAGGTCTTGCGCAGTTCGGCTCGAAGCACATTCAACACCTTGGGAGAACGGCCGATCAGGTGCGCCAACGCCTGCGTCGACTCGCTGCACCGCAGGTCGGCCAGGGCGAGCTGATTGATCAGGCGGCTGGGGTGTGAGCAGGTATTGATTCGCCATCGAAGCGCATCGCGAATGGCCTGTAGCGCGGCTTCGGGCGCAGCGGCTGAATCATCGGTATCGGGGAGCGGACCCATGGTGCTTTCTTCTCATTGAGGAAAACACCCAGCCTAGGTACCGCCGAAGGCCAAGGAGCACTAGATAGTTGAGCCCTCGGCAAATAAAAAAAGCCCGCTGTGTGGGCGGGCGAAAAACCAACGAAGAGCTTTGGGGGTGTGAAGCGAGGTGACGCTAGCTACCGCGATAGGTGGAGTAGCTGTAAGGCGAAATCAGTAGCGGGACATGGTAGTGCTCCTGTTCGGCGCTGATACCGAAGCGCAATACCACCACATCCAGGAAGGCCGGTTCCGGCAGTTGTACACCACGGGCACGGTAGTAATCGCCAGCGCTGAATTGCAGCTGGTACACGCCACTGCGGTAGGCGTCGCCTTGCAGCAGCGGCGCATCGCAGCGGCCGTCGCTGTTGGTCAGGGCGGTGGCGACCAGCTCAAGCTGAGCGCCTTCGACGCGGTACAGCTCAACCTGGATGGCGCTGCCGGGGCAGCCGTGTGCGGCGTCCAAAACGTGTGTGGTCAAACGTCCCATGGCGTCTATGCGCCTCCCGTGGTCAGTAGAAGAGAATCCGCACTTTTTCGGGGCAGGGAAAAAGTCGGCGATGGCTGATTAAGACACTTTTTAAAAAAATTGTACACAATAAAAATCACAAACCCTTGGATGCATGCTTTCGTGCGGCTCGCCAGGGCAACCGACGAGTAATCCTTGCTTTTAAACGACCTTTTGTCCATTAGCTGACCAATCAGGCAAGTTTCTTGCTACAGCATCCCCCCAGGGCCCTGCAGAAAAAATGCGGAAATGCAGGCTTACAAAGTCGTCGATAAGTTGTATACAATCACTCATCGCCAACACGACGAACAAGAAGGAAGACTGCAGTGAGCGCTGACTACCCACGCGACCTGATCGGTTACGGCAGTAACCCTCCTCATCCCCACTGGCCGGGCAAGGCGCGCATTGCGCTGTCTTTCGTACTCAACTACGAAGAAGGTGGCGAGCGCAATATCTTGCACGGTGACAAAGAGTCTGAAGCCTTCCTCTCGGAAATGGTCTCGGCCCAACCGCTGCAGGGCGAACGCAACATGAGCATGGAGTCGCTGTACGAATACGGCAGCCGGGCCGGTGTGTGGCGCATCCTCAAGCTGTTCAAGGAATTCGATATTCCGCTGACCATCTTCGCCGTGGCCATGGCCGCCCAACGGCACCCGGATGTGATCCGCGCCATGGTCGAAGCGGGCCATGAGATCTGCAGCCACGGCTATCGCTGGATCGACTACCAATACATGGACGAGGCCCAGGAACGCGAGCACATGCTCGAAGCCATCCGCATCCTCACCGAGCTGACCGGCGAACGCCCCCTGGGCTGGTACACCGGGCGCACCGGCCCCAACACGCGGCGGCTGGTGATGGAGGAAGGTGGCTTCCTCTACGATTGCGACACCTACGACGACGACCTGCCCTATTGGGAACCCAACACGCCCACCGGCAAGCCGCACCTAGTGATCCCCTACACCCTGGACACCAACGACATGCGCTTCACCCAGGTGCAGGGTTTCAACAAGGGCGATGACTTTTTCGAGTACCTCAAGGACGCCTTCGATGTACTTTACGCCGAAGGCGCCGAGGCACCGAAGATGCTTTCCATCGGCCTGCACTGCCGCCTGATCGGCCGCCCTGCACGCCTGGCCTCGTTGAAGCGCTTCATTGAATACGTCAAAGGCCATGAGCACGTCTGGTTCACTCGCCGGGTGGACATTGCCCGTCACTGGCAAGCAACCCACCCCTGCCCGGGAGCGGCGAAATGACTGCGTTCCACAGCTTCAAACCTTCGACCCTGAGCCGCGACGAATTCGTCAGCGCCTTCGCCGATATCTACGAACACTCGCCGTGGGTGGCCGAAAAGGCCTTTGACCTGGGCCAGGACGCTTCGATTGACCAGATCGAAACCCTGCACCAGCGCATGAGCGACATCCTGTTGAGCGCCGATCACGCCAGCCAACTGGCCTTGATCAACGCTCACCCGGACCTGGCGGGCAAAGCGGCCGTCCAGGGCCAACTGACCCAAGCCAGCACTGATGAACAGGCCGGCGCGGGGATTCACCAATGCACGGCCGAAGAGTTCTCACGCTTCACCGAGCTGAACGAGGCCTACAAGGCCAAGTTCAAGTTTCCCTTCATCATGGCGGTAAAAGGCAGCAACCGGCACCAGATCCTGGCCGCGTTCGAAACGCGCATCCACAACTCGGTGGACACCGAGTTCAAATGCGCCCTGGCCGAGATCAACAAGATCGCGTTGTTCCGTTTACTGACCCTCTAACAGACCATTCCCAGCCACTCTATCCAAGGCAGACAAGAAGAATGAAAGCTTACGCCGCACCTTTCGAAAAGTTCGTCAACCTGGCCGATGCCCGCCTGGGCACCAAGATCATCTCTGTGACCGATGACTGGTTCGCCGACGCCAACCGCCTTTTCCAGCCGACCCCGGCCGTGTGGAAGGAGGGCGTTTTCGATGACAACGGCAAGTGGATGGACGGCTGGGAGTCGCGCCGCAAGCGTTTCGAAGGCTACGACAGTGCGGTCATCCGCCTGGGCGTGCCGGGTTCGATCAAGGGCGTGGACATCGACACTTCGTTCTTCACCGGCAACTACCCGCCGTCGGCGTCCCTGGAAGCGTGTTTCCTGGCCTCGGGCGAGCCCGACGAAAACACCCAGTGGGTAGAAGTGCTGTCGGCCGTCGAGCTGCAAGGCAACAGCCATCACTACCACGAAATCAACAACGACCAGGCATTCAGCCACCTGCGCTTCAACATCTACCCGGATGGCGGTGTGGCCCGTCTGCGTGTGTACGGTGTGCCGTTCCGCGACTGGTCGTCGGTGGGCGATAACGAACAGGTCGACCTGGCTGCCGCGCTGAACGGCGGTCGCGCCCTGGCCTGCTCCGATGAACACTTCGGCCGCATGAGCAACATTCTCAACCCGGGCCGTGGCATCAACATGGGCGACGGCTGGGAAACCGCGCGTCGTCGTACACCGGGCAATGACTGGGTGATCGTCGCCCTGGGCCATCCGGGCGAGATCGAGAAGATTATCGTCGACACCCTGCACTTCAAGGGCAACTACCCGGACACCTGCTCGATCCAGGGTGCATTCGTGAAAGGCGGCACCGACAGCCAGATCGAAACCCAGTCGTTGTTCTGGCGTGAACTGCTGCCGGCGCAGAAGCTGGAAATGCACGCCGAACACACCTTCGCCGAGCAGATCAAGGCACTGGGGCCGATTACCCACATCCGCCTGAACGTGTTCCCGGATGGGGGTGTGAGCCGCCTGCGCGTCCTGGGCAAGGTCGCTAAATAAGCAGTGAACCCTGTGGCGAGGGAGCTTGCTCCCGCTGGGTCGCAAAGCGCCCCCAAGAACTGGAACTGCTGCGCAGTCCAACGGGAGCAAGCTCCCTCGCCACACAAGCAAACAACACAGAATCCGGATAAGAAGACAGCCATGCGCACACTGATGATCGAACCCCTGACCAAAGAAGCCTTCGCCCCTTTCGGAGACGTTATCGAGACCGATGGCAGCGATCACTTCATGATCAACAACGGGTCGACCATGCGCTTTCACAAACTGGCGACGGTGGAAACCGCGACGCCTGAAGACAACGCGATCATCAGCATCTTCCGCGCCGACGCGCTGGATATGCCACTGACCGTGTGCATGCTGGAGAGACACCCGCTGGGCAGCCAGGCTTTCATTCCGCTGCTCGGCAACCCCTTTCTGATCGTGGTCGCGCCACTTGGCGATGCACCTGTATCAGGCTTGGTCCGCGCCTTCGTCACCAACGGCAGGCAGGGCATCAATTACCATCGCGGCGTCTGGCACCACCCGGTGCTGACGATCGAAAAGCGGGATGACTTCCTGGTGGTTGATCGCAGTGGCACTGGCAATAACTGCGATGAGCATTTTTTCAAAGAGGATGAGCGTTTGATCCTCGCCCCCCACCAATAAGAGAAGGTCTGATCACCCGACAACAAGGGTGACAGGCGAGAGGTAAAGACTGTGGAAGCACATCTGTTGGAATGGCTGAACCTGAGCGTGCGCTGGGTTCACATGATCACCGGCGTCGCCTGGATCGGCGCTTCCTTTTATTTCGTCTGGCTGGAAAACAACCTCAACCGCGTCAACCCCAAGGACGGCCTGGCCGGTGACTTGTGGGCGATCCACGGTGGCGGTATCTACCACCTGGAAAAATACAAACTGGCCCCACCGACCATGCCGGACAACCTGCACTGGTTCAAATGGGAAGCCTATTTCACCTGGATGTCGGGCATTGCGCTGCTGTGCGTGGTGTTCTATTCCAACCCGACCCTGTACCTGCTGGCCCCGGGCAGTAGCCTCAGTGGCCCGGAAGGCGTACTGCTGGGTATCGGCTCCCTGTTCGTCGGTTGGTTCATCTACTCCTTCCTCTGCGACTCGGCCCTGGGCAAGCGCCCTGCTCTGCTCGGCTTGATCCTGTTCGTGCTGTTGATTGCCGCCGCGTACGGCTTCAGCAAGGTGTTCAGCGGGCGCGGCGCCTACCTGCACGTGGGCGCCGTCATCGGCACCATCATGGTGGGTAACGTGTTCCGCATCATCATGCCCGCCCAGCGCGCGCTGGTGGCGGCCATCGAGCAAAACCGCACGCCTGATCCGGCATTGCCGGCCAAGGGGCTGCTGCGCTCGCGGCACAACAACTACTTCACCTTGCCGGTGCTGTTCATCATGATCAGCAACCACTTCCCGAGCACCTACGGCAGCCAATACAACTGGCTGATCCTGGCCGGTATCGCGGTGGCGGCGGTGTTGGTAAGGCACTACTTCAACACCCGGCATAACAGCCAGAAGTATGCGTGGACCCTTCCGGTGGGCGCGTTGGCGATGATTTGCCTGGCGTATGTGACCGGGCCAAAACCGCAATCGACTTCGCCGGAAGTGGCCAAGGCACCGGCGGCGATCGAGTACCAGCCGTTGCCGGAAACCGCGTTGGGTGGTGGCCTGAAACCTGCCGCGCCGGCTGCAGCCCCCGCTGCGCCTGCCCAGGCGACGATTGATTTCGACAAGGTGCACGGGGTGATCCAAGAACGCTGCGCCGTGTGCCATTCGGCCAAGCCGACCAGCCCGCTGTTCAGCACCGCGCCGGCCGGCGTGATGTTCGACACCCCGGCGCAGATCCAGCAGCAGGCGGCGCGCATTCAGGCGCAGGCCGTGGCCAGCCAGATCATGCCGTTGGGCAACATCACGCAGATGACCCAGCAGGAGCGGGACTTGATTGGCACCTGGATCAACCAGGGAGCCCGTACCAACTGACAGCCTGATGCACATCCACCTATGGGAGCGGGCTTGCTCGCTCCCACAGGGCCTTTGCAGCGTTTTCAAGACCAAGCTCCACCCGGCAATTGAATGCCGAACAACACAAAAATAAAAAGATTCGAGGTGTTGCATGTCCCAGTTAGAAACGCAGACCCCTGCGGCGCCCGCCATCGTGCGCCTGCCCCTCTTGCAACTGATGCTGGTCGGCCTGCAACACGTCTTGCTGATGTACGGCGGCGCCGTCGCCGTGCCCCTGATCATTGGCCAGGCCGCCGGCTTGAGCCGTGAAGAAATCGCCTTCCTGATCAACGCCGACCTGCTGGTTGCCGGTATCGCCACCCTGGTGCAGTCATTCGGCATCGGCCCGGTGGGCATTCGAATGCCGGTGATGATGGGCGCCAGCTTCGCCGCTGTCGGCAGTATGGTCGCCATGGCCGGCATGCCCGGGATCGGCTTGCAAGGGATCTTCGGCGCGACCATCGCCGCCGGGTTCTTCGGCATCCTGATCGCACCGTTCATGTCCAAGGTCGTACGTTTTTTCCCTCCGTTGGTGACCGGCACGGTCATAACCGCCATCGGCCTGTCGTTGTTTCCGGTCGCCGTGAACTGGGCCGGTGGCGGCAGTGCTGCCGCCACGTTCGGCTCGCCGATTTACCTGGCGATTGCCGCACTGGTACTGGCTACCATCCTGCTGATCAATCGCTTCATGCGTGGCTTCTGGGTGAACATCTCGGTGCTGATCGGCATGGCGCTCGGTTACGGTTTGTGCGGCATGCTCGGCATGGTCGACCTCAGCGGCCTGACGCAGGCGCCGTGGGTGCAGGTGGTGACGCCACTGCATTTCGGCATGCCCACGTTTGAATTGGCACCGATCCTGTCGATGTGCCTGGTGGTGGTGATCATCTTCGTCGAGTCCACCGGGATGTTCCTTGCCCTGGGCAAGATCACCGGCCAGGAGGTCACGCCGAAGATGCTGCGCCGTGGCCTGCTGTGTGATGCCGGCGCGTCTTTCTTCGCCGGTTTCTTCAACACCTTTACTCACTCCTCCTTCGCCCAGAACATCGGCCTGGTGCAGATGACCGGCGTGCGCTGCCGCTCGGTGACGATCATGGCCGGGGCGTTCCTGATTGTGCTGAGCCTGCTGCCCAAAGCCGCGTTTCTGGTGGCGTCAATTCCGCCGGCGGTGTTGGGCGGCGCGGCGATTGCCATGTTCGGCATGGTCGCGGCGACCGGCATCAAGATCCTGCAGGAAACCGACATCGCCGATCGCCGCAACCAACTGCTGGTGGCAGTGAGCATCGGCATGGGCCTGATCCCGGTGGTGCGCCCGGAATTCTTCGCACAGCTGCCGCTATGGATGAGCCCGATTACCCACAGCGGAATTGCCATGGCCACCCTCAGCGCCCTGTCGCTGAACATACTGTTCAACATCCTGGGTGGCGCCGAGCGATCCGCAGTCGCCTCTACCCACTGATTCCTTCGTTAACAATAAAAACAATAACGAACAAGGAACATCCCCATGTACGCCATTCACCTGGGGCCGGCCACAAGCCGCGCCCCATTCTCGCCCCACGCGCTCTGTTACAGCGCACTTGAGCCAAGGCCTGAGAGCCAGTATTCTCCGCGCCCGCTCGAATCGACTCAAAAAAAAACAGCGAATGTAAAAGCTGACTGCAAGGCCAACTTATCCGGGCCTACTGTCTGCGGCCAACGTGCACAAAACACCACCGGACTCGACTGCAAGAACTGCAGCCGAAGGCGTTTTATTGGTTTTTTAAACACCTTGGCGCAGCTCTTGCTAAAAGCATTAAAGCTGACCAAACAGACGATTTTTGCAGCGAACCAAAAGGCGCCACACCAGAGCGCTTGCGTAGAAGAACAATCCTAAAACTTTGACTCGGGAGCACCGAATGAAACCTATGTTGAAAGGCCTGATGTTGGCAGGTTCCCTGCTGGCCGGTGGCCAAGCCGTAGCCGGCGATCTGTTGCAGTGGCAGAACAACAGCCTGACGTACCTGTGGGGCAAGAACTTCACCATCAACCCACAGATCCAGCAGACCGTCACGTTCGAACATGCCGACGCCTGGAAGTACGGCGACAACTTCCTGTTCGTCGATCGTATCTTTTACAACGGCAAGGAAGACGGCAACGTCGGCCCGGATACTTATTACGGCGAGTTCAGCCCACGGCTGTCGTTCGGCAAAATATTCGACAAGGACCTGTCTTTCGGCCCGATCAAAGATGTATTGCTGGCCTTCACTTACGAGTTCGGCGAAGGCGATAACGAGTCGTACCTGCTCGGCCCGGGCTTTGACCTGAATATCCCGGGTTTCGACTACTTCCAGTTGAACTTCTACCAACGCCAGACCGAGGGCAATCGCCCGGGTGACGGCGTCTGGCAGATCACTCCTGTGTGGTCGTACACCCTTCCAGTGGGCAATTCCAACATATTGATCGACGGCTACATGGACTGGGTAGTCGACAACGACAAGAACGCCCGCGGCACTTACCACGCCAACCTGCACTTCAACCCACAGGTCAAATACGACTTGGGCAAGGCACTGCATTGGGGCGAGAAACAGTTGTATGTCGGGTTTGAATACGACTACTGGAAGAACAAGTACGGCATTGAAGATTCCGGTGCGTTCAAGACTAACCAGGACACGGCAAGTTTCCTCGTCAAGTACCACTTCTAACGGTTGACTGTATTGCCTGTGGGAGCGGGCTTGCGCGCTCCCACATTCAGTTCGGCGTCAATCCAAGGAACCTCGACAACTCCTCACGCTTGGCCAGCGCATCGCGCCGCCCCAGCTCGATCAACTCACTGCAATACCCCGCCTCGAACAACAAGTAACTCAACACCCCCGCCCCGCTCGTCCTGGTCGCCCCCGGCCCGCGCAGGAACAAGCGCAATGCCGCCGGCAGTTCCTGGCGATGCCGCGCCGCGATTTCATCGATCGGCTGGCTGGGCGCAATCACCAACACCTCCACCGGCGCCACCCCAGACGCGACATGGCTGAATTGGTTCAAGCGCTCGAGCAACTCGATATCACTCTCCAGGCTGTCGATGAATGTGCTGTTGAGCATGTGCCCACCAATCTGTGCCAGCGTCGGCTGCTGGCCGGTATAGGCACGTTGCGTGGCAGGCTCGTTGCCGCGCGGGTTGCCGCTCACGCCCACCACCAGCACCCGGCTGGCGCCCAAGTGCAAGGCAGGGCTGATCGGCGCCGACTGGCGCACCGCGCCATCACCGAAATATTCCTCATCGAGCTTGACTGGCGCGAACAGCAGCGGGATTGCCGAGCTGGCCAGCAGGTGTTCTACCGTCAATTGAGCGGGCACACCAATACGCCGATGGCGCAACCAGGCATCGATGGTACGGCCGCCCTGGTAGAAGGTCATCGCCTGCCCGGACTCATAGCCGAAAGCCGTCACCGCTACGGCATGCAGATGCTGTTTGCGGATGGCCTCGTCGATGCCTTGCAGGTGCAGCTTGTCGTTGAGCAGGTCCCGCAGCGGCGCACTGTCGAGCAGCGCCACCGGCACCTGGCCCCCCAGGCCCAACAGGCTGTGAATGAAGAAGCGACTGGCCTGGCGGATCACTCCCGGCCAGTCGCTGCGCAGCACCAGGTGGCTGCGAAAGCCCTGCCAGAACGCGGTAAGCCGTTGGATCGCCGCGGTGAAGTCTGTCGCACCGCTCGCCAGGCTCACGGCGTTGATCGCCCCGGCGGAGGTACCGACAATCACCGGGAAAGGGTTCGGCGCCCCTGGTGGCAACAGCTCGGCAATCGCCGCCAACACTCCCACCTGATACGCCGCTCGCGCCCCGCCGCCGGAAAGAATCAAGCCTGTGACCGGTTCAGCTGGGCGCATTGCATCACTCCATAGGGGGAAGGCAGGTATTACCGACGGCGTTTTTCGTACAGCTTAGGCTCACCCGGTGGCCGGCTCTTGAAGCGGCGGTGCGTCCACAGGTACTGCGCGGGGCATTCGCGTACCGAGGCCTCGACCCACTGGTTGATACGCAGGCAGTCGACTTCATCGGTTTCGCCGGGGAAGTCAGTCAACGGCGGGTGAATCACCAGGCGATAACCACTGCCATCGGCCAGGCGCTCCTGGGTAAACGGCACCACCAGGGCCTTGCCCAGGCGGGCGAATTTGCTGGTGGCGGTGACGGTAGCGGCCTGGATGCCGAACAGCGGTACGAAGATGCTTTGCTTGGCGCCGTAGTCCTGATCCGGTGCGTACCAGATGGCGCGCCCGGAGCGCAGCAACTTGAGCATGCCGCGCACGTCGTCGCGCTCTACCGCCAGGGAATCGAGATTGTGCCGCTCACGGCCGCGCCGCTGGATAAAGTCGAACAGAGGGTTACCGTGCTCGCGGTACATGCCATCAATGGTGTGTTTCTGCCCGAGCAGGGCGGCGCCGATTTCCAGGGTGGTGAAGTGCAGGGCCATCAGGATCACGCCCTTGCCTTCCAGCTGCGCCTGCTTGAGATGTTCCAATCCTTCGACATGGGCCAGCCGTGCCAGGCGTGGCTTGGGCCACCACCAGCTCATGGCCATCTCAAAGAAGGCGATACCGGTGGAGGCAAAGTTTTCCTTGAGCAGTTGTTTGCGTTCCTTGGCGGACTTTTCCGGGAAACACAGTTCCAGGTTGCGCGCAGCAATGCGGCGACGGTCGCCGGCCACACGGTACATGCCGGCGCCAAGTAAACGACCAATGGTCAACAGCGCACGGTACGGCAACTGAGTGATCAGCCATAACAGGCCGAGTCCCAGCCATAACAGCCAAAAACGCGGGTGAAGAAATGCAGCTCGAAAACGCGGGCGATCCATTACAGATTCCGGTAAAGACATGGGCCGCGCATTCTACAACGGTTCGACCCGGCTTGCGGCCCGCGGATGTTCTCGTTATAAGTCTCGACACTTTTCGTGACAAGCCGCTTTTGCCGACCATGAGCCAAACCGAACCGCTAGACCAAGATCCCGTGTTCCAGCTGAAAGGCAGCATGCTGGCCATCACCGTGCTGGAACTTGCCCGCAACGACCTCGACGCCCTGGACCGCCAACTGGCCGCCAAGGTCGCCCTGGCGCCGAATTTTTTCAACAATGCCCCATTGGTACTGGCCCTCGACAAACTGCCGGCCGGCCAGGGTGCCATCGACTTGCCCGGGCTGATGCGTGTTTGCCGCTCCCATGGTTTGCGTACCCTGGCGATTCGTGCCAGCCGCATCGAAGACATTGCAGCGGCCATTGCAATTGAACTGCCAGTATTACCGCCCTCCGGTGCCCGCGAGCGTCCGCTCGACCCCACCGAAGGCGAAGTGAAGAAAAAACCGGAAAAACCACCGGAGCCGACGATCAAGCCTACAAAGATCATCACCTCCCCCGTACGCGGCGGGCAGCAGATTTACGCCCAGGGCGGTGACCTGGTCGTGGTGGCGCCGGTCAGCCCCGGGGCGGAACTTCTGGCCGATGGCAACATCCATGTATACGGCCCAATGCGCGGACGTGCCCTCGCCGGCAT
This sequence comes from Pseudomonas sp. MWU13-2517, assembly GCF_023242545.1. NCBI lineage: Bacteria > Pseudomonadati > Pseudomonadota > Gammaproteobacteria > Pseudomonadales > Pseudomonadaceae > Pseudomonas > Pseudomonas sp. MWU13-2517. Next base: position 205,998 of record NZ_JALMFA010000011.1, read on the forward strand.
CAAGGGTGATACCAAGGCGCGGATTTTTTGCCAGCAGTTGACCGCTGAGCTAGTGTCCATCGCCGGCCAGTACAAGGTTTCAGAAGATCTGCGCCGTGATCCGCTGTGGGGAGCCGGGGTACAGGTCAGCCTGTCGGGCGACGTGTTGAACATCATCCGTCTTTAACGGATACTGCCGCATTTTCCAAGCATCTCTAGACTCTGATAGCACAGCGAAACCGGCAAGATTTGCGTAGGAATAATTAAAGACTGGCGTTTTCCCTGCGGAGACAACGGTTTTTTCCTACAAAGGCTGTCCGCCTGCAGCGAGTTTCAAGAGATGTTTTTCAGGGACTGAAAAGTCCTTCTTCCTTAGGGGTGAAACACCTTGGCCAAGATTCTCGTGGTTACATCCGGCAAGGGTGGTGTGGGTAAGACCACCACCAGCGCCGCTATCGGTACCGGCCTCGCTCTGCGCGGCCACAAAACCGTTATCGTCGACTTCGACGTCGGTCTGCGTAACCTGGACCTGATCATGGGCTGTGAACGCCGCGTGGTGTACGACTTCGTCAACGTCGTCAACGGCGAAGCCAACCTGCAACAAGCCCTGATCAAGGACAAGCGCCTTGAGAACCTGTACGTACTGGCCGCCAGCCAGACCCGTGACAAGGACGCGCTGACCAAAGAAGGCGTAGGCAAAGTCCTGGCCGAGCTGAAAGAAACCTTCGAATACGTGGTATGCGACTCCCCGGCCGGTATCGAAACCGGTGCTCACCTGGCGATGTACTTCGCCGATGAAGCCATCGTGGTGACCAACCCGGAAGTGTCCTCCGTACGTGACTCGGACCGCATGCTGGGCCTGTTGGCCAGCAAGTCCCAGCGCGCCGAAAAAGGCGAAGACCCGATCAAGGAGCACTTGCTGCTCACCCGTTACAACCCTGAGCGCGTCAGCAACGGCGAAATGCTGGGTGTTGAAGACGTGAAGGAAATCCTCGCAGTGACCCTGCTGGGCGTGATCCCGGAATCCCAGGCCGTGCTGAAGGCTTCCAACCAGGGTGTTCCGGTGATTCTCGACGACCAGAGCGACGCCGGCCAGGCGTACAGCGATGCCGTCGATCGCCTGCTGGGCAAGTCCGTGGAACATCGCTTCCTCGATGTCAAGAAGAAGGGATTCTTCGAGCGTATCTTTGGAGGCAACTAAACAATGAAATTTCTCGACTTCTTTCGTGCCAACAAAAAACCAACGACCGCGTCGGTCGCGAAAGAGCGTCTACAGATCATCGTGGCGCACGAACGCGGCCAACGCAGTACGCCGGACTACCTGCCAGCCTTGCAGAAGGAACTGGTCGAGGTGATCCGCAAGTACGTCAATATCGGCAACGATGACGTGCATGTCGCCCTGGAAAATGACGGCAGCTGCTCGATTCTGGAACTTAATATCACCCTGCCTGATCGTTGATCGAAAAGGCGGTCGCCACGGCGGCTCGTTCACCTTGATCCCTGTTGGGGAGCCGGGTGGGCGAGCCGCCGTTGGCGTTTGTTGCGAGGCTGTTTAATGCCGCTGTCCAATATTCATATCCTGCATCAGGACGCCGCCGTCCTGGTGGTGAACAAGCCTACCCTGTTGCTCTCGGTGCCTGGTCGGGCCGATGACAACAAGGACTGCCTGATCACCCGGCTGCAGGAAAACGGCTACCCCGAAGCCCGCATCGTCCATCGACTCGACTGGGAAACTTCCGGGATCATCCTGCTGGCTCGGGATGCCGACACCCACCGCGAATTGTCCCGTCAGTTTCACGACCGCGAAACCGAAAAAGCCTACACCGCATTGGCCTGGGGCCAGCCGGAGCTGGACAGCGGCAGCATCGACCTGCCCTTGCGCTACGACCCGCCGACCAAACCGCGGCATGTGGTAGACCACGAGCAGGGCAAGCATGCGCTGACCTTCTGGAAGGTGCTGGAGCGTTGTGGCGACTGGTGCCGGGTGGAGCTGACACCGATCACCGGGCGCTCGCACCAGTTGCGCGTACATATGCTGTCAATCGGCCACCCGCTGCTGGGTGATGGCCTGTACGCCCATGAACAGGCCCTGGCCGCCTGGCCACGGCTGTGCCTGCATGCAAGCATGTTGAGCTTCACGCACCCGCAAAGCTGCGAGCGCCTGCGCTTTGAGTGCCCGGCCCCGTTCTGACCGCTGAGCGCATCTCCTCCAGGAGGGAGCTTGCTCGCGAAGAGCCTGAGAGCAACGCATTCATTCAGGATAAATGCAGCGCTCCTGGGTTTTTCGCGAGCAAGCTCCCTCCTACAATGAATCGGCCGAGCCAATACGGTAGACTCCGCGCATTGCTGTCTGGAGCTATTTATGCGCGAAGCGTTGAATCAAGGCCTGATCGACTTCCTCAAGGCCTCCCCTACTCCTTTTCATGCCACTGCCGCCCTCGCCCAGCGCCTGGAAGCGGCCGGTTACCAGCGGCTCGACGAGCGCGACACCTGGGCCACCGAAGCCAACGGCCGCTATTACGTCACCCGTAACGATTCCTCGATCATTGCCTTCAAGCTCGGCCGTCATTCGCCGCTGCAAGGCGGCATTCGCCTGGTCGGCGCCCACACCGACAGCCCGTGCCTGCGGGTCAAGCCGCAACCGGAGCTGCAACGCCAGGGCTTCTGGCAACTGGGCGTGGAAGTCTATGGCGGTGCGCTGCTGGCGCCGTGGTTCGACCGCGATCTGTCCCTGGCCGGCCGCGTCACTTTCCGCCGTGACGGCAAGGTCGAGAGTCAGTTGATCGACTTCAAGCTGCCCATCGCCATCATCCCCAACCTGGCCATTCACCTGAACCGTGAAGCCAACCAGGGTTGGGCGATCAATGCCCAGACCGAGCTGCCGCCGATTCTCGCGCAATTCGCCGGTGACGAGCGCGTGGACTTCCGCGCCGTGCTCACCGAGCAACTGGCACGGGAACATGGGTTGAACGCCGACGTGGTGCTCGACTACGAGCTGAGCTTCTATGACACGCAAAGTGCGGCGGTGATCGGCCTCAATGGCGACTTCATCGCCGGCGCGCGCCTCGACAACCTGCTGTCGTGCTACGCCGGCCTGCAAGCCTTGCTCACCAGTGACACCGACGAAACCTGCGTGCTGGTGTGCAACGACCACGAAGAAGTCGGCTCTTGCTCCGCCTGCGGTGCCGATGGCCCGATGCTGGAACAGACCTTGCGCCGCCTGTTGCCCGAAGGTGATGAATTCGTACGCACCATTCAGAAATCACTGTTGGTGTCGGCGGACAATGCCCACGGAGTGCACCCGAACTACGCCGAGAAACACGACGCCAACCATGGCCCGAAACTCAACGCCGGCCCGGTGATCAAGGTCAACAGCAACCAGCGCTACGCCACCAACAGCGAAACCGCCGGCTTCTTCCGCCATCTATGCATGGCCCAGGAAGTACCGGTGCAGAGCTTTGTGGTACGCAGCGACATGGGCTGCGGCTCGACCATCGGCCCGATCACCGCCAGCCACCTGGGCGTACGTACCGTGGACATCGGCCTGCCGACGTTTGCCATGCACTCGATTCGTGAACTGTGCGGCAGTCACGACCTGGCGCATCTGGTGAAGGTGCTGGGTGCGTTCTATGCGAGCCACGATTTGCCTTGACGTTCAGGGCTGAGGGCGCACAGGTACGTGGGAGGGGGCGTGCTCTCTCCCACATGCAGTCTGCGTATGCCTGATCTGCATCACCTGCACTTTCTGCATTCCGACCTAGACTTGTCAGTATTCCCACTCTGACAAGGCCGTCGCACCATGATCCCCATGTCCTCCTTCCACGCCATGCTTATCCCGGTTCTGATCGGCATGATCATGTTGGCCGTGGGTTTCAACTTTCGTGACAAGCCGGTCGGCGTGTTCGGCATGTGGATCGGCATGCTGCTGATCCTGGGGACAGTGGTTTACAAGATCCTCGCCAAACTGGCGGAATGACAAATGCACTCGCATTGGGCATAGCGGCCTCGTACACTCGGTCAATTCGTCGTTTCCAAGGTTGACCGCCTCGTGCTCTCCCGTCTGTTCGCCCTGCCCTGCTATATCCTGATCGCCCTGCTCACGCTGTTGCCGCTGGCGCCTGCCCAAGCCGTGGGTTTACCCGGCCTGCTCGGCACTACCACCAAGGCCCAGCCCCAGGCGGAAGTCCCCTTGGGGCAGTCGCTGGATGAGGTGATCAAGACGCTGGAAAACGACCAGCAGCGCACCCAACTGCTGAGCGACCTGAAGAAACTCCGTGAAGCCACCCAAAAGGCGCAACCCGCCGCCGAACAAGGCGTGCTCGGGCTGATCGGCGGCACCCTGGCGGGCCTTGAGGCGCAGTTCTCCGGGGCCGACAGCCCATTGGGGCGCTGGTCCAATGAAGTCGACCAGGCCAAGGACGAACTCAGCGCCCTGATGCTGCCGGCCAGCGAATGGCTGCCGATCATTTTCGGCTTTGCCGTGATCCTGGCAGTGTGGAGCCTGCTGGCGGCGGCGCTGATCTGGCTCAGCCACCGTGTGCGCGAACGTTTCGGCCTGCCCGAAGAGCTGCCGCAGCACCCACGCACCTGGGACATGGTGCGCTTCGCCCTGCGCAAACTGGGCCCCTGGATGATCGCCCTGATCATCACGGTTTACCTCAGCTACGCCCTGCCCTCGTCCCTGGGCAAATCCCTGGCGATGGTGCTGGCCTACGCACTGGTGATCGGCACCTGCTTCTCGGCGATCTGCGTGATTGCGTTCTCCGTGCTCGACGGCCCTCACCGCCACCGTGCCCTCTATATCCTGCGCCATCAGGCGTTCCGCCCGCTGTGGTGGATCGGCAGCTTTGCCGCCTTCGGCGAAGCGTTGAGCGACCCACGGCTGGTCCAGGCCTTGGGGCAGCACCTGGCTCACACCGCCGCGACCGTGGCCAATGTGATGGCTGCGCTGTCCACCGGCGTGTTTATCCTGCGTTTCCGTCGCCCCATCGCGCACCTGATTCGCAACCAACCGCTCTCCCGCCGCCTCACACGCCGCGCGCTCACCGACACCCTGTCCATCATCGGTACCTTCTGGTACTTGCCGGCGCTGCTGCTGGTGGGCATTTCGCTGTTCGCCACCTTCCTGTCGGCGGGCGACACCAGCACAGCGTTGCGCCAGTCGCTGTTGTGCACGGTGCTGCTGGTGCTGTGCATGGTGATCAACGGCCTGGTACGCCGCCACGCCCTCAAGCCGCAGCGCGGGCACAAGCGCCACGCCTTGTATTCCGAGCGCCTGAAGAGCTTTGTCTACACCCTGGCCCATCTGGTGGTATGGCTGGCATTCATTGAGCTGGGCCTTCGTGTGTGGGGGATGTCGTTGATCCGCTTTACCGAAGGCGACGGTCATGAAATCAGCGTCAAGCTGTTCGGCCTGGGCGGCACACTGTTGTTCGCCTGGCTGATCTGGATTCTCAGCGACACGGCCATTCACCATGCCCTGACCCGCTCGCGCAAAGGCCTGGCCAACGCCCGTGCGCAAACCATGATGCCGCTGATCCGTAACGTGCTGTTCGTGACCATCTTCATCATCGCGGCCATCGTCGCCCTGGCGAATATGGGCATGAACGTCACGCCGCTGCTGGCAGGTGCCGGTGTGATCGGCCTGGCCATCGGTTTTGGCGCACAGTCACTGGTGGCGGACTTGATCACCGGCCTGTTCATCATCATCGAAGACTCCCTGGCCATCGATGACTACGTGGATGTCGGCGGCCACCTCGGCACCGTCGAGGGCCTGACCATTCGGACCGTGCGTCTGCGTGACATCGACGGCATCGTGCACACCATCCCGTTCAGTGAAATCAAGAGCATCAAGAACTACTCGCGGGAGTTCGGCTACGCAATTTTCCGAGTGGCGATCCCCTACAACATGGAAATCGACGACGCGATCAAGCTGATGCGCGATGTCGGCCAAAAAATGCGCAACGACCCGCTGCAACGTCGCAATATCTGGTCACCGTTGGAGATTCAGGGTGTCGAAAGTTTCGAATCGGGCAGCGCGATCCTGCGCGCGCGGTTCAAGACGGCGCCGATCAAGCAGTGGGAAGTGTCGCGGGCGTTCAACCTGTCGCTCAAGCGTCATCTGGATGAAGCCGGGCTGGATCTGGCTACGCCGCGCTTGAGTGTGCAGGTAGTGACCGCCGGCACTGTGCAGGAGAAAGATCAACAACAATAAACTCAGGAGAGGTCCTTATGCGTTTAACCGGTCTGACACACCAGTGGGTTTTCGGCGCGCTGTGCGCAGTTGCCAGCAGTGCCGTGATTGCCGCCGGCAGCGGCCAGGACAGTGCCCGCGAGGAAATCGCCGCCCAGGCAAAAGCGCTTGAGCCGGCGTTGCTGGAAACCCGACGCGACATTCACGCCCACCCTGAACTGGGCAACACCGAAACCCGCACGGCCGAACTGGTCGCCAAACAATTGCGCGACCTGGGCCTTGAGGTCAGAACCGGCATCGCACGTACCGGTGTCGTAGCCGTACTCAAAGGCGCCCTGCCCGGCCCGACCGTCGCCCTGCGGGCCGATATGGATGCGCTACCGGTGAAGGAAGTCGCCGACCTGCCCTTCGCGTCCAAAGCCAAAGGCACCTACCTGGGCAAGGAAGTCGATGTGATGCACGCCTGCGGCCACGACGCCCACACCGCTATCCTCCTGAGCACGGCGAAAATCCTTACCGGCATGCGCGACCGCTTGCCCGGCACAGTCGTGTTCTATTTCCAACCTGCCGAAGAAGGCCCGAGCGACTTCATCCCCGACGGCAAAAACACCTGGGGCGCGAAGATGATGGTGCAGGAAGGTGTGATGAAAGCGCCCAAGCCGGACGCGGTGTTCGGCCTGCACGTGTGGGCCGGTGTGCCAGCCGGGCAGATCGCCTACCGCCCAGGCCCAACCCTGGCCAGTTCCGATGACCTGCGCATCAAGATCCTCGGCAAACAGACCCACGCCGGTCGCCCGTGGGACGGCATCGACCCGATCACCGTCGGCGCGCAAACCATCGTCGGCCTGCAAACCGTGGTCAGCCGCCGCACCGACATATCGTCATTCCCGTCGGTGGTCAGCATCGGCACCATCAACGGTGGTACGCGCTACAACATCATTCCCGAATCGGTGGACATGAGCGGCACCATTCGCTCCTACGACTACGGCATCCGCCAGAAGCTGCACGCGGATGTGCGCCAGACGGTAGAGAAAATCGCCGAGAGCGGTGGCGCCAAGGCCGAAGTCACGATCATCGAGAAATACGACCCCACCATCAACAACCCGGCCCTGACCGAGAAAATGCTGCCGAGCCTGCGCTGGGCGGCCAAGGATGATGTGGTGCAAGGCCCGTTGGTGGGCGGTGCCGAGGACTTCTCGTTTTATGCCAAGGAGGCACCGGGGCTGTTTGTGTTCCTGGGGGTGACGCCGCGGGATCAGGACATGAGCAAGGCTGCGCCGAACCATAACCCGGGGTTCTATGTCGATGAGTCGGCGTTGGTGGTGGGGGTCAGGACGCTGGCATCGCTGGCAACAGACTACCTGTACACCCGCTGAACCACTGTCGTGGCGAGGGAGCTTGCTCCCGCCGGGCTGCGAAGCCGCCCTGAAAAACAGGAGCGCTTCGCACTCCAGCGGGAGCAAGCTCCCTCGCCACACAAACCACTTCGCATAGGATGCGCTGGATCAGCCGGCCAGCGCAGCGCTGTCCATCTTCTGGCGCAGGCTCAGCGGGCGCATGTCGGTCCAGACCTCCTCGATGTAGGCCAGGCACTCTTTCTTCATGCCGCTCTTGCCCACGGTGCGCCAGCCTTCCGGCACGGCCTTGTAGTCGGGCCAGATGGAATACTGCTCTTCATGGTTGACCACAACCTGGAAGAGGATGTCGTCGCGGTCAAATACTGAGGTCATTGCTGTTCTCCATCGCTCAAAGGCTGGCTGCGCACCACGCGCAGCGCTGATATCTGTAGAAACGTACCAGGCCGGCAAAAAATTAGAGGCCGGCAACCGCCGCCGTCACGGCGCGCCCGAAAATTTCGGCAACACGGTCGATCTCGGCAGCGGTGATCACCAGCGGCGGCAGGAAACGCACCACACCGCCATGACGACCGCCCAGCTCCAGGATCAGGCCGCGCTTGAGGCATTCACGCTGTACCCGTGGTGCCAGTTGGCGATGTACCGGTGGATGGCCCTGGATATCGGGGGTACCGTCCGGGTCCACCAGTTCCACCCCCAACATCAACCCACGCCCACGAATATCGCCCAATTGCGGGACATCCCGTTGCAGGATGCGCAGGTGTTCAGCCAGCCGTTCACCCATGGCGGCGGCGTGGCCGGCCAGGTCATGCTCCTTGAGGTAGCGCATCACTGCCGAACCCGCCGCCATTGCCATCTGATTGCCACGGAAGGTCCCGGCGTGAGCGCCCGGCAGCCAAGTGTCGAGCCAGTCGCGATACACCACCACCGCCAAGGGCAGGCTGCCGCCGATGGCCTTGGACATCACCACCACGTCCGGGATGATACCGGCGTGCTCGAAGGCGAACATCTTGCCGGTACGGCCGAAGCCGCTCTGGATCTCATCGACGATCAACGCCACACCGGCCTGCTCGGTAATACGCCGCAGACCACGCAACCAGTCGAGGTCGGCAGGGATCACACCACCCTCGCCCTGCACCACTTCGACAATCACCGCGGCCGGCAGGGCTACGCCGGCCTCCGGGTCATTGAGCAGGTTTTGCAGGTAATGCAGGTTGACCTGTACGCCTTGCGCACCGCCCAGACCGAACGGGCAGCGGTATTCGTAGGGGTACGGCAGAAATTGCACACCATTGGCAAGCAAGGCACTCAAGGGTTTCTTCGGCCCCAGGCTGCCCATCAGGCTCAACGCACCCTGGCTCATGCCGTGATACCCGCCCTGGAATGACAACACCGTACTGCGGCCGGTGGCGGTGCGTACCAGTTTCAGCGCGGCTTCCACCGCGTCGGTGCCGGTCGGCCCGCAGAACTGGATTTTCGCTTCCCGCGCCAGCGCCGGCGGCAGCAGGCCGAACAGGTCCTGCACGAACTGGTCCTTGACCGGGGTGGTCAGGTCGAGGGTGTGCAGCGGCAGTTCATCGCTGAGTACCTGCTGGATGGCTTCGATCACCACCGGGTGGTTATGGCCCAGCGCCAGAGTGCCGGCACCGGCCAGGCAATCGATGAAACGGCGGCCCTCCACGTCCTCCACGTAGATACCCTTGGCGCGTTTGAGTGCCAGGGGGATACGCCGTGGGTAGCTGCGGGCGTTGGATTCCTGTTGGCGTTGGCGGGCCAGCAGTGGGGTTTCCTCGAATTGGTAGAGTGTTTCGTGCACCTGGGTGTCTTCGATGCGGATGGTGGCGACTGACATTTCTCGATCCCTCAATACGCGGGTGGGGTGAGCAGACGGGTGATCCGTGGGTGTACGGATTTCATGTTCTGGAGACGCATCAGCTTCGGGGGGATTTAGGGGAGACGGCGTACATATCCGTTATTCAGGTCACGGCCACCTGGGGTTCCGCCCTTACGGCGGGTCACTTTGGAAAAGCCGGAATGCCGGCCCAGCCCAAAGTATCCAAAGGGCTCTTGCCCCACCACTCGGCACCTCGCCCAGGCTCGGTGTGCCCGAACACAGGCTTGAATCCGTGGGCCGCAGCTTTTTGCTTTCTTGTGGGAGCTGGCTTGCCTGCGCTACACAGAGTATCTACACAACTTTGGTGTGGCCAAGAACCTGTGGCGAGGGAGCTTGCTCCCGTGACGGCTCGGAAGCCGGCGACTAACCCTTAGTGGCCGTGGCTTGGATAACCGATATGTCACGATCAACCGGACACTCAGATCCCCCGATACCGCTCATTCAACGCATACAGAACCGCGCACGTTTGCGCATCGAGAAACCCGCAATAGTCCTGCGGCCGAAAGTGCATCTGAAACGCCCGGGTTCGCTGTTCGAATGCCCGGCGATTTTTCGCCGGTGCGTATCCGTAGCGCTGGAAAGCCCGTTCCACTTCCACCTCCGGCGGCAGCCCGAGGCAAAACCGGCGTTGGTACATAGCTCGCGTGGCCTCGTCGAACCAGGCGCCGATGCCCGCTTCGTACAAGCGCCGCCAAGGCAATTGCGGCCCGGGGTCGCTCTTGCGCCAATACGCCACATCCGAGTGGCCAAGCACGTCGGTCGGCCCAATCTGTGGGTAGCGACCCAGAATGTCACGAAGCAGGGCAACCAACATGTCGACCTGCGCCTCCGGGTACGCCGGAAAGGTGAACACGCCCCCATCATCCCGCGCCAGGTTGACGATCTCGATGCCGATCGCCCGGCCGTTGAGATTGTCTCGCCCCTCCCAATGGCTTGTACCGGCGTGCCAGGCGCGCTTGTCTTCGGGCACCAGGCGAAATACCCGCAACTCAAGATAACCGCCGGCGCGATAGGCCGGCTCATTCGGGTCCGGCAACAGGTAGTGCGCGCTGACGCCGCCCTGGGTCAGCGTATTCAGGGATGACGTGAACGGCGCGGCGGTGTAATGCAGCACCACCTGCCGCACGGGCTCGCCGTTACGTTCGTTGAAATCGCTGGAAGGAAAACTGCTATCGATGACCAACATAAGGACCGTCCTTTTTCAATACAGGCCGAATCATTCAACCCGCTGGAGCACAAAAAAATTACCGCCATCCTGAAGCGCGCACGTTCAGGATGGCGGTAACTATTTGGTCCTTGAAAAAGAAGGCTCAGTTGAAGCTTTTTGTAGAGCGAGCTTGCTCGCGAAAAACTCACAGGCGCCGCGCCCATTCAGGCAACACGCGTTATCGTTGAGGTTTTTCGCGGGCAAGCCCGCTCCTACAGATGGCCGCTCAGCGCCGCAGTGGCATCCCGAGGTCCACCCGCAGGCCGTCCGGCCGGCTGTCGAACTTCAGCGAGCAGGAACAACGCTGGACGATGGCCTGCACAATCGCCAGGCCCAGGCCGCAGCCCTCGCTGTTGCCGTTGCGCCAGAACCGTTGCGTCAGGTATTGCAGGTCCTCGCTGGAGATCTGCTTGCCATGGTCACGGACCCGGAAGACTACGTTATCGGTCGCGGTCAGCACGCTCAGTTCCACCCGCGTATCCGCAGGGGTGTGGCGCAGGGCGTTGTCCAGCAGGTTGCGCAGCGCCGCGACCGCCAGGCCCACCGGCATTTCAACCGGGGTGGCCGAGAGGTTGTCGGGAAGGACCAGGTCAATACGCCGGTTGTCCCCCGCATTGGCGTCCTGGATCGCCAGGCGCGCCACTTCCTCGGCCGTGGAGTGCAGGCCGTCATCGAACGACAGGTTGCCCTCCACCCGCGCCAACAGCAGCAATTGCTCCAGGGTCCGGTGCAGACGGTCGGCACCTTCCTCGGCATGCGCCAGGGACTGGTCGCGGGCCGCGCCTTCGGTCATACGGGCCACTTGCAGGTGGGTCTTGATCGCTGTGAGTGGGCTGCGCAGTTCATGGGCGGCGTCGCCGGTGAGGCGGCGTTCGCGCTCAATGGTCTTGGCAATCCGTTGCAGCAGCTGGTTCTGGGTGTCGAGCAGCGGCTTGAGTTCGCTGGGCAACGGGTGGATCTGCAACGGTTCAAGGGAGTCGGCACTGCGCCGCATCAAGGCATCGCGCATGCGATTGAGCGGCACCAGGCTCTGGCCGATGCCCAGCCACAACAGGCACAGGCAACCCAGCAAGGCCACGCCCACCGGCACGGACGCCGCCAGCAGGATCGACAGGTTCAACGCTTCGCGCTCCACCTGGCGGTCGGCGGTGGTGATCAGCAAATCACCACGGGACAGGGTGAAACTGCGCCAGCCCACTCCGTCGATGACCTGGTCGCGAAAGCCGCTCTTGCGCGACTCCAGCCCTTCCTCCGGGGTGGTATGGCTGCGAGCCAGGATCTCGCCGCGCAACGAGCTGACCTGACAGGCCATGCCGCCCGGTACGTTCAGTTGTTCGGTGCGCAGGTGCGCACCGCCACTCACACTGGCCAGGCCCGGCATCTGCTCGGTCAGCCCCGCCACCATGCGCGCCGACGCGACCAGGCGTTGATCGAGGGAGAACATCATCTGGTTGCGCAAGTCGTTGAGCATCCAGGCGGCCGCGAGGGCCCAGATCAACACAAAAGCGGCGCCCAACTTGAATGTCAGGCGCAGGCGCAGGCTCATCACGAAGCGTTCTCTGCGTCATCCGCCGTGCCCAGGCGATAGCCCAGGCCGCGTACGGTCTCGACGATGCCGTTACCCAATTTGCGCCGCAGGTGGTGGATGTGCACGTTCAACGCGTTGCTTTCCAGTTCGTCGTTGAAGCCGTAGACGCTGTCCTTGAGCTGTTCGCTGGAGAGCACACGGCCCTTGTTGTGCAGCAACGCTTGCAGCAGCGCCTGCTCGCGACGGGACAGGTCCACCGGCTGGCCACCCAGGAAGGTCTCGCGGCTGCTGGGGTCGTAGGTCAGGCGGCCGTGTTCGATCAGGTTGACGCTGCGCCCCGCCACGCGCCGCAGCAGGGTTTGCAGGCGGGCGGCGAGTTCGCGCAGGTCAAAGGGCTTGAGCAGGTAGTCATCGGCACCGGCCTGCAAGCCGTCGACGCGGTTGGTCACGGAGTCCCGTGCCGTGAGGATCAGCACCGGGATTTCCAGGCCCTGGCTGCGCTGTTGCTGCAACAATTTGAGGCCGTCTTCATCGGGCAGGCCGAGGTCGAGCACCATAATGTCGAACGTCGCGGCCTTGAGCATCGCCCGCGCGGCTGCGGCCGAGGCCACGCGCTCGACGGTAAAGCCCTGGGCGGTCAGGCCGGCCACGATGCCGCTGGCGATCAGTTCGTCGTCTTCACAGACCAGTACGTGCATGCTGAACCCTTCATGAAAGATGGGGAGATTAAAGGTTGGCCGGATTAAGCGCAGATTATGCCGTGAAAAGAGACGCGCCCAGACTTTCCCTACACTCTAGAATAGCGCCGGTTAATCATCGGTTAATCAACGCCACACATTGTGTGCCTCACTTGCATCGAACTAAGGCTTGACCATGCGGCATCTGTTTACCTTTTTGCTGGTGTTGTTCGCGGGGTTCGCCCAGGCCGCGCCAGGCAACCCGTTTGAGACCAAACCTGATTTCCTTCCGGTGGGCAAAGCCTTCACTTTTACCTCCGAGCGCCTGGAAAGTGGCGAGACCCAGCTGTACTGGCAGATTGCCGACGGTTATTACCTGTACAAGCAGCGCATGAAGTTCGATGGCCTGGCTGAAAAGCCCGCGCTGCCGCAAGGCGAGGCCCATAGCGATGAGTTCTTCGGCGATCAGGAAGTGTATCGCCAGGGCCTGGAAGTGAAGATTCCGGCCGGAGCCACCGGCCAGGTCAAGCTGGGCTGGCAAGGCTGTGCCGACGCGGGCCTGTGCTACCCGCCGCAATCGATCACCGTGGACCTGGGCGGCAACCCCGCCGTGGCTGCCACTGCTGAAGCCCAGGACCAAAGCCTGGCCAGCGGCCTGCAACAGCGCAGCCTGGGCTGGAGCCTGCTGGTGTTCTTTGGCTTGGGCCTGTTGCTGGCCTTTGCCCCCTGTTCGCTACCGATGTTGCCGATCCTTGCCGGCCTGGTAGTCGGCAGTGGCGCCAGCCCACGTCGCGGTTTTGCCCTGGCCAGCAGCTATGTAGTGTGCATGGCCCTGGTATATGCCGCACTCGGCGTGCTGGCCGCGCTGCTCGGCGGCAACCTGGCGGCGCTGCTGCAAACCCCTTGGATCCTGGGCAGTTTTGCCGCGCTGTTTGTGATCCTCGCGCTGCCGATGTTCGGTTTCTTTGAACTGCAACTGCCGGCCTTCCTGCGCGACCGCCTGGACAACGTCAGCCGCCAGCAAAGCGGTGGCAGCCTGGTGGGCGCGGGGGTTCTCGGCGCGCTGTCCGGCCTGTTGGTAGGCCCGTGCATGACCGCTCCCCTGGCTGGCGCCCTGCTCTACATCGCCCAGAGCGGCAATGCGCTGCACGGTGGCCTGATCCTGTTCGCCATGGGCATTGGCATCGGCGTGCCGCTGTTGCTGCTGGTGACGGTGGGCAACCGCTTCCTGCCCAAGCCGGGTACCTGGATGAACGTGCTCAAGGGCATCTTCGGCTTCCTGTTCCTCGGTACCGCCGTGTTGATGATTAGCCCGGTGGTCGGCGAAAGCCTGTGGCTCGGCCTGTGGGGCGCACTGGCGTTGGTGATGGCCTACTGCGGCTGGACACTGGCCCGCGAATACGGGCTGGCCGCCAAGGTGTTTGGCGCAGGTTCCCTGGTGCTGGGCCTGTGGGGCGCGGTGCTGGTGGTCGGCGCAGCCGGTGGCAGCGATGACCTGTGGCAACCGCTGAAGGTCTACAGCGGCTCGCGCGTCTCCGCCGCAACGACCGCCCACGATGCGTTCATGACCATTAACGACCCGGCCGTGCTGCAAAGCCAGCTCGACGCCGCCAAGGCCCAGGGGCAATGGGTATTGGTGGACTACTACGCCGACTGGTGCGTGTCGTGCAAGATCATGGAAAAGCAGGTATTCGGTAAACCCGAAGTCATGGATGCGCTGAAAGACGTGCGCCTGCTGCGCCTGGACGTCACCGCCGACAATGCCGCCAGCCGCGAGCTGCTCGGCCGCTATAAAGTCCCTGGCCCACCCAGCTTCGTGGGGATCGGCCCGGACGGTGAAGAGCGCCGTGCCCAACGCATCACCGGCGAAGTGGATGCCGCCGCCTTCCTGCAACGCTGGACGCAAACCCGGAACGCGCTCTGATGCTGACCTTGACCATCGGTACCTTCGCCATTGCCCTGAATCACATCCTGCTGATCAGCGCGCTGATTCTCGCCACGTTGGTGGGCTGGCGCGTGGCCAAGCGTGGCGGGGAAAACCCGGAGTCGGTGCTGTTCAGCCTGTTCCTGCTGGGCATGCTGGTAGCACGCCTCAGCTTTGTGCTGATGTACTGGAGCGAGTACCGCAACGACTGGCTGCAGATGGTCGACCTGCGTGACGGCGGCTTTCTCGCCTGGCCCGGCGTGATTGCGCTGGTACTCGGCGCGCTGGCCTACGGCTGGCGTCGCCCTGCCCTGCGCAAGCCGCTGAGCGCCGGGGTGATCACCGGGCTGGTGTTCTGGAGCATGAGCAGCTTGTCCCTGAGCCTGTACGACAAGGGCTCGCAATTGCCCGACATCACCTTGCGCAACGCCAATGGCGAGGTGGTGCAACTGGCCGATTACAAAGGCGGCCCGCTGGTGATCAACCTGTGGGCCACCTGGTGCCCACCGTGCCGGCGGGAAATGCCGGTGCTGGAACGCGCCCAGCACCAACGGCCCGACGTGACCTTCCTGTTCGTCAACCAGGCCGAAAGCATGCAAAGCGTCAGTACCTTCCTCGCCACCCAAGGCCTGACCCTCGACAACGTGTTGTTTGACGCCAGTGGCCGCCTCGGCCAGGCCGTGGGTTCCATGGCGTTGCCGACCACCCTGTTCTACCAAGCCGATGGGCGGCTGATCAACAGCCACCTGGGCGAGCTGTCCCAGGCCAGCCTGGCCCGCGCCATGGAACCCTTCGACTCCGCTCCCGCCGCCACAAGGAAACCGACATGCCAAGCCTCCGCCACCTGCTGACCCTGCTGCCACTGACCCTGGCCGCTACCCTGGCCCAGGCCGAAGACTGGCCGGCGCCGATCAAACAGATCGAAGCCAAGGGTGCCAGGATCCTCGGCAAATTCGACGCGCCCAGCGGCCTCACCGGCTACGCCGCCCAGTACCAGAACCGTGGCATGGCGCTGTACCTGACCGCCGACGGCAAAAGCGTGCTCGCCGGCAACCTGTACGACGCCCAGGGCAATGACCTGAGCAGCGCGCCCCTGGAAAAACTGGTGTACGCGCCGATGGCCAAGGAAGTCTGGGCCAAGATGGAACACAGCAACTGGATTCAGGACGGCGATAAAAACGCGCCGCGCATCGTCTACCTGTTCAGCGACCCCAACTGCCCTTACTGCAACATGTTCTGGGAACAGGCCCGCCCGTGGGTGAAAGCCGGCAAGGTGCAGTTGCGCCACATCATGGTCGGCATCATCCGCGAGGACAGCCCGGGCAAGTCAGCCGCGCTGTTCGCCGCCAAGGATCCGCAAAAAGCCCTGGAAGAACACGAAGCCGCCGGCAAGGGCAGCAAGTTGCAGGCTCTGGACAAGATCCCGGCGGATATCGAGGCCAAGCTCGATGCCAATATGAAGTTGATGGATGAGTTGGAGTTATCGGCCACCCCGGCGATTTTTTATCTGGATGAAAAAGGTGGGCTGCAGCAACAGCAAGGGGCGCCTTCGCCGGAGAAGTTGGTGAAGATACTGGGCGCGAAATAAAAATAACCTCAATGCTTTAATAGGTAAGCCGCAACTTTTTATTAATAGAAAGTGCCACTGCGAGGCAGTGGCACTTCAAACTAGTTAAGCCAAAACGTAAAATTATCCAACCCAATCCATTCCGCCGTTGTGGTAGTGACGATTATCGAGGAAATACGCCCTCCATAAGGGGCAGTAAAACTCACCCACTGGTCAACGTCCCCCCCCATCGCTTGACCATAGCGAGTGAAACTGCCCTGCAAAATATCTTGTTCGTCATAAAAAGAAAATTTTACGTCTGCGTCCAGCCACACCATACCGAATAAGGTGCGTACACAGCTGAACTTTAAGTTCATCCGTATCACCTGTGGGCCGGTGGTGTTGTATCCAATCATTAAACCAGGAGGAACATACTTATCCGGGCTCGCCTGATAGGGATAGTTCGCGATGCCAGACGTTCCCGCACCGCTGACATGCGAGATCGACATCCGTGGCGTTTCTATACGTCCACCTGCATAAACCAATTGTGGGAAAGGAGTATCACTAAAATTCTCGTAGATTATTTTAGGAGGTAAAACGACTGTCAATTCCAATGATGGGAAACGCACTGCGTCCGTCGCACTTGAACTGCCGTCAGTCGTGACATCGCAAAAAACAGCCAACGAGCTGTGATTTTTCAATTTTTCTAATTCAGATCGAAGCAGTACTGCCGACAATCCATTGTAGACTTCATCTGAAGTTACGCGTGGGTCTATACGCACGTTGATCGTATAGGAGACACCGGTTTCGAGAGTCCCGACAGCACGCAGCCAAGCATTTTGCCCCTCAAGAGCAAACCACCACGCTTTGTCGAAGTTTGCGTCATACACGGTGATATGCGCCTCACCTGTAAAAGTCTGCAGATCTAAAACCCCGCCCTGGGTAGCCGGTGGAGTCGCCTCCGGCACCACCGGCGTTGGAAGTCTCGTCGGCACGCTGATCTTCAATGCCAACGTCTTCGACGGCGCCAGCTTACAAGTACTGGTCACTATGTAATTGATCGGGATGGTTTTACCTGCGCCCTGAATCACCGCTTCACGCGGGATCGCAAAATCCACATAGCCCGGATCGCTGTTGCCCGGTTTTGATTCCAACGGCAGGCTCGTGCCGTCCGCTCTGATCCACTTCAGCTGGATCGAGTGATGAGGGCTGATCCGTTCATACGCCACCCGCACCGTCACGCCATCCTGGCCGTTCCAGATCGTCAGTTGATCATCCACCGCTTCAAGCACCGTTGGGTGAGGCAGTACCCAAGCCTCTTGCTCGATGTTGAAAATCCGCACAGGAAACTCGATGGCCGTCTCCAGCGTGCGCTGGCCATCAAAGTTCACCGCGAAATGCAGCCTAAACTCGCTGCAATCGGCCAGTTGTTGCAGCTTGGCCCTGGAGATCGGTGTATCGACTCCATCGTGTAACCAGGCGGCTGTCAGCGGCTTGCCCTCCAACACATCAAACTTATAGGCGCTGCCATCCTCAAGGGTGCCGGTTACCCACATCCAGCAGCAGTTCCGCTCTATGGCGTAATCCCAGATGGGCACCACACCTGTTGCGTCATCGCTGAAGGTATTGAGATCCACCTTGTTGCCAGTGGCCTCTTCAATGCCCGGTCTGGTCAGTTGAGGCGCAAGTACCTTGATCACACGATCCGGAGAATGTTGGGGTTCGTAATTGTTGAATTGAAGGCTGTATTTCAGCGTCAATGTCTTATTAAAAAGGGTGGCGATGATTTCCGGGGCAACATCAAATGACAGGCTCGTTTCGCCCGTCTTCACATCCTTGCAACCGAGTGCCACTGGCCCGTAATTCGGCCCTGAGGCGTAGGCACACACGTGATCACCCTCGAACATGCCTTCATAACCCACAATGGCGTGCCCGCCATTGACCGTGTTGACAGGGTTGACCTGCCAGTGACCAGCAGGTTGCTCTACCGATTCGCGCAAGTGCGGCGGGTTCAGATCCTGTGCCGGATCAACCTGCAGCAACGAGGTGGTGCGCAGGTGGAAATCCTCGGCGTTAACAGGAAGCGGGTTTTCTAAAAGTGGATCGCCTGGCTCAGGGTACACAGGCTCTGTCGTATCCCAAATCACACCCAGGTGGGTGGTGATCGCCGAATAGTCTTCCAGCCTGGACAACCAGCCTCGCGCGAGAGCAAACCTGAAAACGTGGTCTGCATGAGCCTCATGTGCCTGCACCACATGATCCAACGCTATCCATATAAAGCGGTAAGGCGCGATATGCTGGTTACCGGCAACGGTGACAAACAGACGCTGGCCCTCGTAGATCATCGGCCAAGCCTTGATCTCGACAATTTCATCGCCGGTGAAGCTCTGCATCCTCAGCCACCAGGTGTTCCACTCGTTCTTGGAGTGAACAAATACCGGCCTCGATACAACCAAGTCTTGCTCGCTGATTTGCTGGACTTCCAACTCCAGCGTCAGGGATTTCTGTACACGGCCTCCAGCGATGGCCGTGTACTCGAAGAGCACCGTGTGCCCGATGCAGTAACTGATCAACTGCGCCGGAATATCGACGACGTCAACGCCATCCGCCACGGAAACAGGCTCGAAGACTGGCGCGGCCTGCCCCTTGATAGCCATGTAAAACATGACCCCGGAGGCCCTCGCCGGCAGTGTCAGTGTCGCAGTCGTGCCATCGATAGCGTCGATGGGATAAAGCACACTGTTGTTCGCTGCGAACTTGATAACTGGGTAAGGCAGCTCTGCTTCGACCAATGTTTCTGTTGGCAGGGGGGACGTAACGCTTAAGGCTCGCGCGGAGGGTGTGCGTTTGGGGGTCGGTTTTTTAGACATGATAAGACTCCTGTCCAGCGTTAGATAACTATCGGGGTTGGCCATGAGGCCAGAAACTCGACTTATCAGATGCTTGGAGCAGGCGCCTGCCTACTGTCAGAATTGACAGTTCCGACGCAACGTCACGCTGTATCCGACCAACGGCCGCCTCAGAATCCCTCCAATTCCGCCATCAAATCACTCAACCTATCCACCTTCTCAGCACTGATCTCATTGGCCGCCAACCCGTCGATATACTCAGCCAGCTCCGCCACCGTGCTGCACTCGAACATCGCCCGCAGCGGTACATCGCGCTGCAAGGTCTTCTGCACCCGCGAGGCAATCTGCGTGGCCAGCAATGAATGCCCGCCGAGTTCGAAGAAGTTGTCCTGCACCCCTACCCGTTCGACCTTGAGCACCTCGGCCCAGATTGCGGTCAGGGTGGTTTCCAGTTCATTGCGCGGTGCCAGGTAGTCCTGGCTGTGCAACTGGCCGATCTCGAGGGCCGGCAGGGCCTTGCGGTCGAGTTTGCCGTTGGCGTTGAGCGGCAGACGGTCGAGCCATAGCCAGTGCAGCGGCACCATGTATTCCGGCAATTCGGCACGCAGGCTTTGCTTGATGCGGTCCAGGCGTTCGTTGACGTTCAATGCGTCATCAGTTGCCACCAGGTAGCCAACCAGATGCTTGCCGTTGACGCCTTCCTGCACGCCGACCGCCGCGTCGCGCACTTCGGGTTGCTCATGCAGGCGTGCTTCGATTTCACCCAGTTCGATGCGGTAGCCGCGAATTTTCACTTGATGGTCGATACGCCCGACGTACTCCAGCACACCATCGCTGCGGCGCCGCGCCAGATCGCCGGTGCGGTAGAGACGTTCGCCCGGTGCGCCAAATGGGTTGGGCACAAAGACTTGGGCGGTGCGCAGCGGATCGCTGACATAACCGCGGCCGACACCGGTTCCGGCGACACACAGTTCACCGACCGCGCCCTGGGGCACCAAGTCGAGCGCACCGTCGAGCAGGTACAAACGGTTATTGTCGGTGGGCGTACCAATCGGCAGGTAAGTGCCACGGGTCGAGGCCAGGTCGACGCGGAAGAACGCCACATCATCCGAGCATTCCGCCGGGCCGTAGGCATTCACCAAGCCAATCTGTGGATAGCGCAGCAGCCATTGGTGCGCCAGCTCCGGCGGCATGGCTTCCCCGGTGGGCAACATCCAGCGCAGGCCATCGAGGCTGATACGCTCCTGGACCAACATGCCTTGGATCAGCGACGGCACACTCTCCAGCACGGTGATGCCTTGTGCTTGAACGTGCGCCAGCAGCCCCTGCGGATCATGGGCAATGGTGTTCGGCACAATATCTACCCGCGCACCAAACAGCGGCGCGGCGAGGAACTGCCACACGGAAATATCAAAGCTTTGCGAGGCGGTCTGGGCAATCACGTCCGCCTCACTCAGTTGCAGGTAGGGCACCTTGCTCAATTGGTTATTGAGCATGCCGCGCTGTTCGACCATCACCCCTTTGGGCAGGCCGGTGGAACCTGAGGTGTAGATCACATACGCGAGGTTGTCCGGGCCGCTGTAGACACCTGGGTTTTCTCCACGACTCGGTACGTCCTCCCACACCAGCAACGAGCACTCGGTGCCCTCCAGCAGTTCGATGGCCTGTTCGCGGCACGCCTCGGTGCACACCAGCAGCGGTGTGCGGCTCAAGTCGATGATGCTGCGCAGACGCTGGCTCGGCAGGCCCGGGTCGAGCGGCAGGTAGCCGGCACCGGCCTTGAAGCTGCCGATGATCATGCCCAGCAGGTCGAGGCTACGCTCGGCCAGCAACGCCACCGGTTGGTCCAGGCCGACGCCTGCGGCGATCAGCGCGTAGCCCAGGCCGTTACTGCGGCGGTTCAGCTCGTCATAGGTCCAACGCTGCTCCAGGCAACTGGCGACAATCCGTTGTGGATGGGCAGCCACCTGTTCTTCGAACAGCTCGATATAGCTGCGTTCCAACGGGTAGGCCTGTTCGCTCTGGTTACAGCCCTCCACCAGGAAATCGCGCTCCTGCTCGCCAATCAGTGGCAGGTCGGCCATGTCGCCATGGAAGCCCTGCACCAGCGCCAACAGCAGGCGCTTGAATTCGCCGAGCATGCCTTGCACGGTGGTTTCATCGAAATAACGCTGGTCATAGGACAGGTGCAAACCCAGGTCATCGCCGGGGTAGCACACGGCGGTCAACGGGAAGTTGGTGTGGGTGCGGCCGGAGTCCGAAGTGGCGTTCAGGCTTTGTGCGCGGTCCAGCACCGACACTTCCACCGGGGCGTTTTCGAACACGAACAGGCTGTCGAACAGCGGCTGGCCTTTGGGCAACTCACTGTGTTCCTGGATCGTCACCAGCGGCAGGTATTCGTATTCACGCAGCTGCATGTTGCTGTCGAGCAGGCCGCTCAACCACTGGCGCACGCTGCAGCGCTGATCGTCCTCAGGCAGTTTCACGCGCAACGCAATACTGTTGATGAACAGACCGACCGTGCGTTGCATTTCCGGCATTTCCACCGGGCGACCCGCCACGGTGACGCCGAACAGCACGTCACGGTCGCCGCTCAGACGGCGCAACACCAAGGCCCAGGCGGCCTGGGCGAAGGTATTAACAGTGAGCTGATGGGCCTGGGCCAGTTCGCGCAGCTGTGCGCCGTCGCGGGCATCGAGGCGGGTGTAGCAATCGCCCACCACCATGCCGCCGCTATGGCCGGCGTGTTCGCGCAGGAACGGCCGGTCGCTCGGGATCGGCGTGGTGCGCTCGAACCCTTGCAGGTTCTGCTGCCACCACTGGCGCGCCTCGTTGAGGTTCTGGCGTTGCAGCCAGGCAATGTAGTCGCGATAACGCGGCGGCGTGGCCAGTTGCGCTTCGCGGCCCTCCCCCAATGCCATATAGATTTCGAAGAAGTCATTCATCAGCAACGAGCGGCACCAGGCATCGATGAGGATGTGGTGGTTGCTCATCATGAACCAGTAGCGCTCAGCGCCGACGCGGATCAGACGCAGGTGGAACGGCGCCTGGTTGAGCAGATCGAAACCGGCTTCGCGCTCAGCCTTGAGCAAGGCTTGCAGGCGCGGTTCCTGCTGCTCCTCGGGGTCATTGCTCCAGTCCAGGTATTCAATCGGCGTGCTGCCCGGCTTGTGGATCACTTGCAGCATGTCTTCGCCGACGTTCCAGCAGAACGACGCACGCAAGGCTTCGTGACGGGCGATCACTGCCTGCCAGGCCTGGGCGAAACGCTGCGGGTCCAGGGCGCTGTTGATGCGGTAGCGGTCCTGCATGTAGTAGAGACCGGTGCCCGGTTCCAGCAAGGTATGCAGCAACAGGCCCTCTTGCATCGGCGTCAGCGGGTAGACGTCCTCAATGGCATTGGCGGGAACCGGCAAGCCATCCAGTTGTGCCTGGGTCAGGTGCGCCAGGGGGAAGTCGGACGGCGTGAGGCCACCGGCATCGTCTTTGAGGCAGTGCGCGATCAGGCTGTGCAATTCGGCCAGGTACCCATCGGCCAGTTGGCGGATGGTCTGAGGGTCGTGACGCTCGCGGCTGAAGGTCCAGCGCAGTACCAGCTCCCCGCCATAGACCTGGCTGTCGACGCTCAGCTCATTGGGCAGCGGTGCATCCGGGTCATGGGCCAGGCCGGCGGACTCATCCAGCGGATGGAACAGTGCATCGGCACCGAAGCTCTGGTCAAACTGGCCGAGGTAGTTGAAGGTGATGTCAGCGTCTGGCAATGCCGCCATGCTGCGTTTGCACAGGTCGTCCGCCAGGTAGCGCAGCACACCGTAGCCCAACCCTTTGTGCGGCACGCCGCGCAGTTGCTCCTTGATTGCCTTGATCGATGCGCCCTGCTCTTCAAGCGGAATGAGGCGCAGCGGATAGGCACTGGTGAACCAACCCACCGTGCGGGTCAGGTCGATTTCGTCGAACAGCGCTTCGCGCCCATGGCCTTCCAGCTGAATCAATGCCGAATCGTGACCGCTCCAGCGACACAAAACACGCGCCAGGGCCGTCAGCAGCAAGTCATTGACCTGGGTGCGATAGGCACTCGGCGCCTGTTGCAGCAGTTGCCGGGTGGACTCGGCATCCAGCCGCACACTGACCGTATCAGCATCGCGGTTGCGCAGCGAACCGTGCGGGCGATCCACCGGCAACGCCACCGATGGGCCTGCCAGTTGCGCCTGCCATGCACCCAATTCTTCACGCAGGGACTCGCTGCCGGCATACGCCTGCAAGCGTGCCGCCCAATCGCGTAGCGCACTGGTCTTGGCCGGCAGGCTGACGGACTGGCCGTCGCTCAGTTGGCGGTAGACCGTTTGCAGGTCTTCGAGCAATACACGCCACGATACGCCGTCCACCACCAGGTGATGGATCGCGATCAGCAGCCGTTGTTGTCCTTGCGGGCCATCCACCAGCAAAGCGCGCAGCAGCGGCCCGTTGGCCAGGTCGAGGCTGCGCTGAGTGTCGGTGAACAGCGCCGTGCATTGATCCATATCGCGCACGTGCGCCTGCATCAGCACACCGCCTTCGGGTACCGCCAAGTGCTCGGCGTGCCATTGGGCATCGCGTTGGGTGAAGCTCAGGCGCAGGGCGTCGTGGTGTTCCAATACCGCCAGCAAGGCTTGCTCCAGGCGGTGCGGGTCGAGCAGCTGCAAAGGCTGGAGCAGCAGCGCCTGGTTCCAGTGCTGGCGGTTGGGAATCTCGGTTTCGAAGAACCAATGCTGGATCGGCGTGAGCCCCGAGCTGCCGGTGAGCAGGCCCTGTTCGGCGGTGATCCGCTCAGAGCGGGTGGCAACGGCGGCCAGGGTGTGCACCGTCTGGTGCTGGAACAGATCGCGCGGGCTGAAATGAATCCCTGCCTGGCGCGCACGGCTGACCACCTGGATCGACAGGATCGAATCACCGCCCAGCTCGAAAAAGTTATCGTCCAGCCCGACTGGCTGCACGTTCAATACCGCACCCCAGATCGCCGCCAGGCTTTGCTCCAGCTCGCTGCGCGGCGCTACATACTGTTGGCGATTGGCTTCGGGGTCCGGTTGCGGCAGGGCGCGGCGGTCGAGCTTGCCGTTGGCGGTCAATGGCATGCTGTCGAGCACGATCAGGTGCGCGGGCACCATGTAGTCCGGCAATTGCGCCCTGAGGTAAGCCTTGAGCGCTTCGCGCAAGCTGCCGTGGTCGGCGTCGCTGGCCAGATACGCCACCAGTTGCTTGCCGCTCGGCGAGTCCAGCGCCAGCACCACGGCTTCGCGCACGGCCGCGTGTTCCAGCAGCCGGGTTTCGATCTCGCCCAGTTCGATGCGGAAGCCGCGGATCTTCACCTGATGATCGATACGGCCCAGATACTCTACCAGGCCATCGGCGCGTTGGCGCACCAGGTCGCCGGTGCGATACAGGCGGCCGCCATGGGCCGCGAAGGGGTCGGCAACAAAACGTTCCGCCGTCATGCCCGCACGCCGGTGATATCCCTGGGCCAGGCCGGCACCGCCGACGTACAACTCGCCCGTGGCGCCTTGGGGCACCAGGGCCAGGTCGACGTCGAGAATGTACGCCACGCGGTCACCGATAATGCTGCCGATCGGCACGCTGGCGGCGCCCGCCTCCAACTGCTGCGGCGCCAGGCTGGCCAGCGGCATCACCACAGTTTCGGTCGGGCCGTAGGCGTTGAAGAACACCTCCGGTTGGAACGCCGCTCGAATGCGTTGCAAGTGCTCGCCGGTCAGCGCTTCGCCTCCGGTGATGCACATGCGTACCGGCAAGGTCTGATGCTGGGTCGCCAGCCATTGCGCTAACTGGCTGCCGTAGCTCGGCGTGAAGCCCAGGATGTTGATGCGATGGGTGCGGATCAGCCCGCAGATTTCTTCAGCGTCCCATTGGCCCTGGGCGCGCAATACCACCTGCGCACCGCTGAGCAGCGGCACCAGCAAACGCTCGGTGGCGGCGTCGAAATTGATCGAATAAAAGTGCAGCTCACAGTCATCCGCCCGTATCCCGAAACGTTCGATCACCGCCAGGCAATGCATGGCGATTTCGCCGTGGCACACCACCACGCCTTTGGGCTTGCCGGTGGAACCGGAGGTGTAGATCAGGTACGCCTGATGCTGTGGCAGACTGATAAATGGCAGCTCGGTCGCCGGATAGTTGGCCAGCACCGGCAGGTCCTCTTCCAGGCACCAGCACGCCACCGTGGCCGGCAACTCGCCCAGGGCCGCGAACATCGCCGCATCACTGAGCAACAGGCCAATGCCGCTGTCTTCGATCATGTAGTGCAAACGGTCCAGCGGGTATTCCGGGTCCAGCGGCACATAGGCGCCACCGGCCTTGAGGATCGCCAGCAGGCCAACGACCATTTCCAGAGAACGTGGCAGCGCAAGACCCACGCGCACCTGCGGGCCGACACCGCGCTCGCGCAGCATCCAGGCCAGGCGATTGGCACGCTCGTCCAGTTCGCGGTAGCTGAGGGTCTCCCCGGCAAAGGTCAGCGCAGGCGCATCGCCGCGCACCGCCGCCTGCCGGCCGAACAGGCCGTGGAGGCACTGGTCGAGACGGTGCTCACCGGCCTCACGGCCCAAGCTGCCCTGCAACGCACGCTGCTCGTCAGCGGTGAGCAGCGGCAGCTCGCTGAGGCGCTGTTGCGGATCGCCGATCAAAGCTTCCAGCAAGTTGCGCCAATGCTCGGCCATGCGTGCAATACGCGGCTCGTCGAACAGGTCGGTGCTGTAGGTCAGGCAGCAACCCAGGCGCTGGTCGAGGTCGGTGACTTCCAGGTTCAAGTCAAACTTGGTGGCACGGGCATCGTTGGCCAGGTACTCGACAGTCATGCCGGCCAGTTGGCGGCTTTGCTGGAATTCCCAGCGCTGCACGTTGCACATCACCTGGAACAGCGGGTTGTATGCCGCGCTGCGGGTGGGTTGCAGGGCTTCCACCAGATGGTCGAACGGCAGGTCCTGGTGGGACTGGCCTTCGATCACGGTGTGGCGCACCTGCTCGAACAGCTCGCCGACACGCATCTGTCCATTGAGTTGGCAACGCAGTACCTGAGTGTTGAGGAACGCGCCGATCAATCCTTCGCTTTCCGGGCGGATACGGTTGGCCACCGGCGCGCCAATGCGCAGGTCGGTCTGGCCGCTGTAGCGGTAGAGCAGCACGGCCAGAGTGGCGGTCATGGTCATGAACAGGGTGAGGCCGCGCTCGGCATTGAACGCACGCACGCGGGCGGCCAATGCGTCGCTCAGGTCGAAGCGGTACAGCTCGCCCTGGTGACTTTGCACGGGGGGTCGCGGACGGTCGGCGGGCAGTTCGAGCAATGGATGCTCATGGCCCAGTTGCGCAATCCAGTAATCCAGCTGACGCTGACGCTCGCCGGACTCCAGCCACTGGCGCTGCCATACGCTGTAGTCCAGGTATTGCACCGGCAACGGCGCCAGTGGTGAATCGCGCTCATCGATAAAAGCTTCATAGAGCGCGCTGAGTTCACGGGCAAAAATGTCCATGGCCCAGCCTTCGGTGACGATGTGATGCAGGGTCAGCACCAGGTAGTGTTCCTGCTCACCGGCCTTGACCAGGCATGCACGCAGCAACGGCCCGGTTTCCAGATTGAAGGGGGTGTGGGCTTCATGGTCGGCCAGTTGCTGCAGGCGTTGCTGGCAATCGGCGGGAGTGAGCGCCGAGAAATCCCGCCAATCCATGCGCAGGCCGGTCTGGCGCGAGACCTTCTGATACGCCACGCCATCAACACTCGGGAAAGTGGTGCGCAGGGTTTCGTGGCGCATGACCAGGGCTTGCAATGCCGCCTCGAAGCGCCCCACATCCAGCACGCCACGCAGGCGCGCCATACCGCCGACGTTGTAGGCCGGGCTGTCCGGTTCCATCTGCCAGAGGAACCACATGCGTTGCTGGGAATAGGACAACGGCACGGGCGCGCTACGGTCGACCCGGGCGATTGCCGCTTGCTGGTTGCGCTGGCCCGCCGCTTGGATCAGCCCGACTTGCTCGGCAAAAGCGCCCAACTCACTGGCTTCGAATAAAGTACGCAGCGGCAACTCGACGTCACACGCCTGGCGGGTGCGGGAAATGATTTGCGTGGCCAGCAACGAATGGCCACCGAGGGCGAAAAAGTCATCGCGCAGGCCGATACGGTGCAGGCCCAGCACCTCGCGCCAGATCGCGGCGATTTGCTGCTGCAGCGGGGTTTCGGGTTCAACGTGCTCACGCACCTGCCACGCCGGCTCCGGCAGCGCACGACGGTCGATCTTGCCGCTGGGGCTGAGTGGCATCGCGTCCAGGCGCATCAGCAGCGCCGGGACCATGTACTCCGGCAGCTCGGCGGTCAGGGCGCTTTTCACGGCCTGCTCGTCCAGCCCGGCCGGCGCGGTGTAGTAACCGATCAGCTTGGCGTCGCGCACCAGCACCACGGCCTGGGCGATGCCATCAAGGGCCAGCAGGCGCGCTTCGATTTCTTCGGGCTCCACGCGGAAGCCGCGCAGTTTTACCTGTTGGTCAAGCCGCCCCAGGTATTCCAGCACACCCTCGGCGCTCCAGCGGGCGCGGTCACCGGTGCGATACAGGCGGGTGCCCTGGTGGTCCGCAACGAAACGCTCAGCCGTCAGCCCGGCGCGACCGAGGTAACCCCGGGCCAGGCCGATACCGCCGATGCACAATTCGCCCGGCACACCCAGCGGCACGGGGTTGAACTGCTCGTCCAATACGCGGCAGATCACGTTGCCCAAAGGCCGGCCAATCGGTGAGCGCTCGCCGTCTTCCACATGGCAGTGCCAGTGGGTGACATTGATCGCGGTTTCGGTCGGGCCATAGCGGTTGTGCAATTGCACGGCCGGCCATTGCGCCAACACGCGGTTGCGCAGCTCGGCGGACAACGCCTCGCCACCGGAGAACAGGCGACGCAGGCTGGTGCATTCAGCGGCGAGCGGCTCGTCGATAAACTGCTGTAACAGCGGCGGCACAAAGTGCAACGTGGTCACGCCGTGCTCTTGCACCAGTTGCGCAATGCGCTGCGGATCGCGATGTTCGCCCGGACCGGCCAGCACCAACCGGCAGCCGGTGATCAGTGGCCAGAAGCATTCCCATACCGACACGTCGAAACTGATCGGCGCCTTTTGCATCAGCACGTCGGTATCATCGAGTGCATAGGTGGCCTGCATCCACTGCAAGCGCTCGGCCAGGGCCGCATGGGTATTCCCCACGCCTTTGGGCTGGCCGGTGGAGCCTGAGGTGTAGATCACATAGGCAAGGTTGTCGCCGTGCAGGTGCAAGCCCGGCGCCTGGGTCGGCCAGCTGTCGAGGTGCAGGCTGTCCATGGCGATCACACAGACATCGTCGGCCACCGGGAGCTGTTCGAGCAACGCCGTTTGGGTCAGCAACAAGTGTGCGCCACTGTCCTTGAGCATGTAGGCCAGGCGTTCGGCGGGGTAATCCGGGTCCAGCGGCACATAGGCGCCACCCGCCTTGACGATCGCCAGCAAGCCGATCAGCAGTTGCGGTGATCGTTCGGCGGCGATGGCAACGCACACGTCCGGACCAACGCCTTTGTCACGCAGGTAATGGGCCAGGCGGTTGGCCTGGGTGTGCAGTTGGGCGAAGGTCAGGCTGCCGTCCTGCCAGACCAGCGCCGTGTTGTCCGAAACCTGTTGATTGAGCCGTTCGGGCAGCCACTGTGTGGCCGGGGCGCACGGCGCTTCACTCCATGGAGCCTGCTCGTTGCCTTGCATCAGCATCAGGTCGCCGATGGCTTGCTGTGGTTGCTCGCACGCGGCGCGCAGCAGGTTGATGAAGTGCTCGGCCAGACGCTCGATGCTGCGGCTTTCGAACAGTTCATCGGCGTAGTCGAACGACAGGCTCAGGCGCCCGTTGCGGTCTTCTTCGCTATGCAGTTGCAGGTCGAACTTGGCTTCGCGACTGTGCCACGGCAGCTCATCGGCGAGCATGCCCGGCAGACGGCGCAGCGCGCTCAAGTCGCGTTGCTGGTGGTTGAACATCACTTGGAACAGGCCCTGCTCGCGGGCTTGAGGGAAGGCTTCGAGCAGTTGTTCGAACGGCAGATCCTGATGGGCTTGCGCGCCCAGCGCCGATTGGCGCGTGGCAGCCAGCAATTGATTGAAAGGCAGGCGCCCGTCCACCTCGGCGCGCAGCACCAAGGTGTTGATGAAGAACCCGATCAAGCCTTGGGTTTCCTGGCGTGGGCGGTTGGCATTCGGCACACCGATGCGAATATCGCGCTGGCCACTGTAGCGGTAAAGCAGACTTTGGAGCGCCGCCAGCAACACCATGAACGGGGTCGACTCATTAGCCCGGGCGGTCCGGCGAACCGCCTCGCTGAGGTCCGCACTCAGGCGCACGCTATGGCGCGAAGCGCTGTGATTGCGCTGCGCCGAACGCGGATGGTCGGTGGCCAGGCTCAGGGCCGGATGCTCCTCGCCCAACTGTGCCCGCCAGTACGCCAGTTGTCGCTGGCCTTCGCCCTCGTCCAGCCATTGGCGCTGCCAACTGCCGTAGTCGGCGTATTGCAGAGCCAGTGGCGGCAATTCCAGGGGCTGGCCCTGAGTCGCGGCAGCGTACAGGCGTGAGAATTCGTCGATCAGGATGTTCAGCGACCAGCCGTCGGCGATGATGTGGTGCAGGGTCACCCACAGTTGATGGTCTTCGTCGTCCAGGCGTACCAGGGTCACCCGCAGCAGCGGGCCCTTTTCCAGATCGAACGGAGTGCGCGCTTCGTCTTCACGAATCTTTCGGGCACGGGATTCGCGCTCGGCAACCGGCAGGTCGCTGAGGTCGATGATTGGCAGGTCGAAATCGATGGTGTTATCGACACGCTGGAACGCCTGGCCCTCACGCTCGTAAAAGCGTGTGCGCAGGGCTTCGTGGCGCTGGATCAGCTGCCGGAAGCTGAAACGCGCGGCGTCTTCATCCAGCTCACCGCGCAGGCGCAGGGCGCCGGGAATGGTGTAGGCACTGCTTTGCGGGTCCAACTGCCAAGTGATCCACAGGCGGTTCTGTGCCAGGGATTGGGGCAGCTCGTCCTGACGCGACAGCGCATGAATCGCGCCTTGGGCTACGCCGCCGTCCTCTTGCAATTGCGCAACGTCGACGGCAAACGCCGACAGGGTCGGCGCTTCGAACAGCATGCGCAGGTTCAGTTCCAGGCCCAGGGTTTCACGCAAACGCGCGACGACCTGCGTGGCGGTGATGGAGTTGCCGCCGAGCAGAAAGAAATGGTCGTCAGCCGCGACCGTGGCCACCTGCAACTGCTCGCACCAGATCGCCGCAATCTGCTTTTGCAGTTCCGATGCCAGTGCCGCATGGCTGGATTCAGCTTGCAAATCAGGGAACTGCGCATAGCTGTCGAGGCTGCCGTCGGCATGGCGAAGGGCGCACGCCGCGCGCTGCACCTTGCCGCTGGAGGTCTTCGGCAAGCCACCAGGATTAAGCAGCATCACCACGCTGGGCGCTTCTTGACAGGCCTCGGCCACGGTTTGGCGAATGGCTTTGATCAACACGTCGGGCGGCAGGATTTTCTGCACGCTGCGGCTGATTTCCGCAGCGATACCGATGCCTTCCAGGCCCTGGTCCTGCACCGCGAACGCGGCGACCCGCCCCTTGCGCACCCCTTCAACTTCACGCTCGAGGGTCTGTTCGATGTCCTGGGGGTACAGGTTGTGGCCGCGCACGATCAGCAGGTCCTTGAGGCGGCCCGTGATGTACACCTCGCCGTCGCGGATAAAACCCAGGTCGCCGGTACGCAGCCAGGTACGACCGGCATGCTGCACAAAGGTCTTGGCGGTGGCTTCTGGATTGCGCCAGTAACCGTGGGCGATGCTCGGCCCGGTGGCCCAGAGTTCACCGATGCAGTTATCAGGCAGCTCGCTCAAGCTCTGCGGATCGGCGATCAGCACTGCGTGTTCCGGTTGGCTGGTGCCGCAACTCATGATCGCACTGCCTTGCCCCAGCGCGGCGCGGTTGGCGGCCAGGGCCTGTTCATCCACACGCAGGGCCGGGATGCCGTGACCACGCGTGCCGCCGGCCACAAACAGGGTCGCTTCGGCCAGGCCGTAGGACGCGAAGAAACTGTCCGGGGTAAAACCGCAGGCCGCGAATTTCTCGGCGAAGCGCTCCAGGGTGTCGAGACGGATCGGTTCGGAGCCTGAATACGCTACGCGCCATTGGCTCAAATCCAGGCGTTCCAGGGCCGAGTCGCTGACCCGTTCACTGCACAGTCGATAGGCGAAATCCGGCCCGCCGCTGATGGTGCCGCCGTATTCGCTGATCGCTTCCAGCCAGCGCAATGGCCGCCCGAGGAAGTACGCCGGCGCCATCAATACGCAGGGCACGCCGCTGAAAATCGGTTGCAGCAGCCCGCCGATCAGGCCCATGTCGTGGTACAGCGGCAGCCAGCTGACAATCACGTCGTCCGGGTTCAGGTCGATACCGAAGCCGCGACGGATCAGCACTTCGTTGGCAACGAGGTTGCCATGGCTGACTTGCACGCCCTTGGGCAATGCGGTGGAACCTGAGGTGTATTGCAGGAAGGCAATGTCGTCAGCCTGCAGCTCGGGCTCGACCCAACGATCAGCGATAGCTGTATCCAGGCTGTCGACGCTTAGCACCGGCGGCGCGTTGTCGATCTGCGCCAGGCCATCGCCAAGGCTGGCGATGGTCAACAGCAGACGCGGCTCGGCGTCCTTGATGATCGACAGCAAGCGCTCCTGGTGATGCCGACGCGTGGACTCCGGCGGGTAGGCGGGCACCGCGATCACTCCGGCGTACAGGCAACCAAAGAACGCCGCGACGTAATCCGGGCCGCTGGGGAACAACAGCACCGCACGGTCGCCCATTGCCGCATTGGCTTGCAAGGCAGCGGCGATGGTGCGGGCACGCTGGTCCAGGTCGCGGTAGCTGAGCACAACACAGTGCTCGGCGGATTCGGCGAGGAAGCGCAGGGCGACCTGGTCCGGGGTCTGCGCGGCGCGACGTTGTAGGGACTGAACCAGGGTGCGGGGAAGTTCGAAGGCGTCCATCATGGGGTTCCTGCCTGAAATCGGCTTACGGGAAAATCGGAAATTGGAAGGCGTTCAGCCGGCGATCCGCTGCTGCGCCGCGCCAGTGCGCCAGCGGGCCAGGTGCTCATCGGCATAGCGACGCAGGCAACGCAGCACCGCGCTTTCGTGCTGCACGAGAAAGAAGTGATGGCCGTCGAACATGTCCAGGGAGAAACCACTGGCGGCATCGATCTGCCAGTCCAGCAACTGGTCGGCACGCACGCTGTCTTGCTTGCCGCCGAACACATGAATGGGCATGCGCAGCGGCTCACGCTCGCCATAGCTGAAGCTGCCGCACAGCAGAAAATCGGCGCGCAGGATCGGCAGCATCAATTGCATCAATTCAGGGTTGGCCAGGGCTTCTTCGGCGGTGCCCTGCAGTTCTCGCAGGCGGGCGATCAGTTGTTCATCCGTCTTTTCGATGGCGTATTCGCTGACATCGCGACGGGCCGGGCCAGCCGTGCCGGAAGCGAACAGCGCCAGCGGCGCGGGCACATCGCGCAGGCTCAGTGCATGGGCCAACTCAAAGGCCAGCAGACCACCGAGGCTATGACCGAAGAGCGCATAGGGACCGTCCAGGCTGCGGCTGATTTCATCGGCAAGCTGGGCCGCCAAGACCTTGATGTCACGCTGCAACGGCTCGTCCATGCGCATGCCGCGCCCTGGCAATTCCAGCGGGCACACGTGCAACCAGTCCGGCAAGGCGCGGCGCCAGCGGGCGTAAACCGAGGCGCTGGCGCCCGAGTGGGGTAGGCAGAACAGGCGTAGACGGGTGGGCGTGCTCATGGGTTTAGGACTCCCCACTGAAACACGCTGCTTGCACGGTAAAAACCCATCTCGCCCTCCTGCGGGTGTTGATCCCTGGCCGTTTCGCTAACGGACCTGTCACCCATGAGAACGGACGGTGTCTTCAAATAATTAGTCCCCGAGGACGAGCGAGACGCGGTTCACACCTTGCAGATGGGCATAAGATTAGTTCTTCCTCTCATTTGACAATAATTATCATTAAGCATAATTTGTTGCCCGATGTGTAGGAGGCTTCAGCACGGACGCCCTCCCCTAACCTCTTTTGCGACAAGGTGATTTCCATGACGGAACAAGTATCCACAGGCAGGTGCGACTCACCGCTTCTCCAGGCGTTCGTCGACAATCGGCTGATCCTGGTGAAGATTGCGGCGCGAATTACCGGGTGTCGCTCCCGCGCTGAAGACGTCGTGCAAGACGCCTACTTTCGTCTGCAATCGGCGCCGACGATCACCTCATCGTTCAAGGCGCAACTGAGCTATCTGTTCCAGATCGTGCGCAACCTGGCGATCGATCACTACCGCAAGCAGGCGCTGGAACTCAAGTACTCGGGACCGGAAGAGGAAGGTCTGAATGTGGTGATTCACGGTGCATCACCCGAAACCTCCCACATTAATTTCAACACCCTGGAAAACATCGCCGACGCCCTGACCGAGTTGCCGCAGCGCACCCGCTATGCGTTCGAGATGTACCGCCTGCACGGCGTGCCGCAAAAGGACATCGCCAAGGAGCTGGGCGTGTCGCCGACCCTGGTGAATTTCATGATTCGGGATGCGCTGGTGCACTGCCGCAAGGTATCGGGCAGCCACAGCGATACGTTCGCTCGGCGGGTGTAGCTTCAGGGCACCGGCATTACATCAATGCGATACGGCTCGAAAATCTTCAGCATCTGGCCGTTATCGCGCAACTGCTTGAGCAACGCGGCGAATGCCTCCCCGGTGATCGGCGCTTTCGGGCGCAGCAAGGCGTAGTGGTGATACACCTGGTCGATGCGTTCCGACACCAGGAATTTGCCGGCCATGTCCGTGTTGCGCACCATGAAATCGCTCAGGTACGAACGCGTCACCAATGCAATATCGGCACGCCCGCGCACGACCATCAGCAGGTTGCTGTCATGGGAATAGGTCAGCGTCGCATTGAAATGCTCGGCCAGGTATTTGGGGTCGGCGTTGAAGTTGGCGAACGCGTAGTGATAGCCGCTGAACACCGCCAGGCGCTTGCCGGCCAGGTCGGCGAAATACTGCTGGTCGCGATCAGGCTCGCGCTGGGCGACGAAGATTTCCGCGTCTTCCAGGCCCATGTCGACGCTGGTGTGGGCAATGCCCTGCCAGCCCCAATCGGGGTTTTCGAAGATCGCCATGTCGACCCGGCCCTGTTCGAAATCCCTGAAACGCCGTGGAATAGAGGTAGGCACCAGTACAAACTGGTAATCGCTTTGCAACGTGTTGAGGGCTTCCACCAATTGCGGCAGTAAACCGGTGTCCGCCCCTTGTTCGGGACGCACGGTGTAGGGCGGAAAATGCGCAGCACCGATCCTCACCAATTGCGCAGCGGATGCCGGCATCCACCCTGCGGTGCCCACTGCCCATAATGTAAGTCCTGCAGCCAGCCGCCATGGCGAAAACATCGAGGCACACACCGTTCAACACTTTGATGGCGATAAGCTAGGCGTTTTTCCCAGGCGAGACAACTTTCGGCGCCAAATTAATAGCTTGCGCCTCAATCGGCCTTCAGCACCATCAGCAGGGCTTCTTCAGCCAATTGCTCAAGCGTCAGGCTGCCCTGGGCACGAAACCACGTGGTGGTCCAGGACAACGCGCCGGTCAGGAAGCGCCGCGTAATAAACACATCGCCCCTGATATAACCGGCGGCCTTCGCCTCCCCCAGCACTTGCAGCCAGATAGCTTCGTACACATCGCGCAGGGCCAGCACCTGGGCCTGGCCTTCGGCCGACAACGAGCGCCATTCGTACACCAGCACCGCCATGGCCTCACCACTGCCCCCCATGATCGACTGCAATTCGCAGCGGATCAGCGCCAGCACGCGTTCGCGCACGTTCGTCGCGTCTTCAAGGGATGCACGCATCATCGCGGTGTTGTAGTGAATGGTTTCCTCCATCACCGCACGCAGGATCTCGTCCTTGCTCTTGAAGTGATGAAAGATGCTGCCGGACTGGATACCCACGGCGCTGGCCAGGTCGCGCACGGTGGTGCGTTCAAAGCCTTTGTTGCGAAACAGGTGAGCCGCGGTTTGCAGCAACTTGCCCCGGGCACTGTCGGGGTCGGTCAATTGGCCGCCATCGACCATGGTGCGCATCACCCGTTGGGCTTTGTGCTCATCCATGCTGCTCTCCTTCACTTCTACTGACGTCTTGGGCGGCAATTTAGGCTGTGACCGCCACCCAAGCAAGCGCTTGGGTAAAACTTGTGTCGAGAGTTTACAAACCAAGCGCTTGCTTGGTAGTCTCGACATCAGCCATTCGAGGAAGGATTTCTCATGAGCAACACGGTTCGTATCGGCTGTGCCAGCGCTTTCTGGGGCGACACCAGCACTGCTGCCGCCCAGTTGGTGCAGGGCGGCGCGCTGGATTACCTGGTGTTTGACTACCTGGCGGAAGTCACGATGTCGATTCTCGCCGGGGCGCGAATGAAAAACGCCCAGGCCGGCTACGCCACGGACTTCGTCGACGTGCTCACGCCACTGCTGGCCGATATCCAGCGCCAGGGCATCCGCGTGATCAGCAACGCCGGTGGTATCCATCCGCAAGCGTGCGCCGCTGCCCTGCAAGCGGCCTGCGATAAAGCCCGGGTGCCCTTGAAAATCGCTGTGCTGCTGGGCGACGACCTGCACCCCCAGCTCAAACAGCTGCGCGGCATCACCGACATGTTCAACGGCGCACCCCTGCCGCCAGCCTGTGTGTCCGCCAACGCTTATCTCGGCGCCCCGGGCATCGTCCAGGCGCTTGATCTGGGTGCCGATATCGTCATCACCGGCCGGGTGGTCGACAGCGCCGTGGTCAGCGCAGCGCTGGTGCATGAGTTCGGCTGGTCCTGGCAGGATTATGACCGCCTGGCCCAAGCCGCGCTGGCCGGGCACATTATCGAATGCGGCGCGCAGTGCACCGGTGGCAACTTCACCGATTGGCGCGACGTGCCGGACTACGAACACATCGGTTTCCCCATCGTCGAAGTCAGCGCCGACGGTCAGTTCACGGTGAACAAAGTCGACGGTACGGGCGGCTTGATCAGTGAACTCAGCGTGGCCGAACAACTGTTGTATGAAATCGGCGACCCGCGTGCGTACCTGCTGCCCGATGTGATCTGCGATTTCAGCCAGGTCCGATTGCAGCAACAGGGCAAAAACTGCGTCCGCCTGCACGGCGCCAAGGGTTTGCCGCCCACTGCGCAGTACAAAGTCAGCGCCACTTACCTCGACGGGTTCCGCTGCACCGCCAGTTGCCTGCTCGCCGGGATCGATGCGGTGGCCAAGGCCGACCGCGTCAGCCAGGCAATCATCCAAAAGACCTCGGAGCTGTTCAGCCAGCGCGGCTGGGGCCCCTACAGTGAAGTGAATATCGAACTGCTGGGCAGCGAAGCCACCTACGGCGCCCACGCCCAACGCCACGACAGCCGCGAAGTGGTGGTGAAGCTCGCCGTGCGGCACCCGAACAAACAGGCGCTGGAGCTGTTCGCCCGTGAAATCGCCCAGGCGGCGACGGGCATGGCGCCGGGCTTGACCGGTATCGTCGGCGGGCGGCCTTCGGTCTATCCGTTGATCCGGCTGTTTTCGTTCCTGATCGATAAAACGGCGTGTGAGCCGCTGATCGAGTTCCAGGGCCAACGCCACGCCTGCGCGTTGCCGCCCGCTCATGCACTCGCCACGCCCAGCGCGCCGCTTGATCCGCCCAAGCCTCAGGGCCGTGCAGACGCCAGCGTACCGTTGGTGAAACTCGCCGTGGCGCGCTCCGGCGACAAGGGCAACCACAGCAATATCGGCGTGATCGCCCGTGACCCCGAATACCTGCCGTGGATCGCCGAAGTGCTGACCCCGGAGGTGATCGTCGATTGGATGGGCCATGTGCTCGACCCACTCCACGGCCGCGTCGAGCGCTGGTATTTGCCCGGCAGCCACAGCCTGAACTTCCTGCTGGAAAACGCCCTGGGCGGCGGCGGTATTGCCAGCCTGCGCATCGACCCGCAAGGCAAGGCATTTGCCCAGCAGCTGCTGGAAATCCCCATCGCCGTGCCGCAGCACATTGCCGACCAACTCAGCTAAAGGAGCGTTGCCGTGGCCTTCGACTCGATCTTCAAAGCCGACCTGTTCCAGGGGCAAACCGTCATAGTCACGGGAGGCGGCAGCGGCATAGGCCGTTGCACCGCCCATGAACTGGCG
The DNA here is from genome assembly GCF_023242545.1 of Pseudomonas sp. MWU13-2517. Lineage (NCBI taxonomy): Bacteria > Pseudomonadati > Pseudomonadota > Gammaproteobacteria > Pseudomonadales > Pseudomonadaceae > Pseudomonas > Pseudomonas sp. MWU13-2517. The sequence continues at coordinate 243,422 of NZ_JALMFA010000011.1, forward strand.
GCCCTGGGCGCCAACGTGATGCTCATTGGGCGCAAACCGGAAAAACTGCAGACGGTGGCGGCGGAAATTGCCGAAGACGGCGGCAGCGCTCATTGGCTGGCTTGCGATATCCGCGATGAAGAGGCGGTGAAAACCCGGGTCAGCCAGATCATCGGCGAGCACGGCCCGATCCACGGGTTGGTGAATAACGCTGGCGGCCAGTACCCTGCGCCGCTGGCGTCGATCAACCAGAAAGGCTTTGAAACCGTACTGCGTACCAACCTGGTCGGCGGCTTTCTGATGGCCCGTGAAGTGTTCAACCAATCCATGAGCAAGCACGGCGGCGCCATCGTCAACATGCTTGCCGACATGTGGGGTGGCATGCCCGGCATGGGCCACTCCGGGGCGGCCCGTTCGGGCATGGATAACTTCACCAAGACCGCCGCGTTCGAATGGGGTTACGCCGGTGTGCGGGTCAATGCCGTCGCGCCGGGCTGGATCGCTTCCAGCGGCATGGACACCTACGAAGGTGCGTTCAAGGCGGTGATCCCGACGCTGCGCGAACATGTGCCGCTCAAGCGCATCGGCACCGAGTCGGAAGTCAGCGCCGCCATTGTGTTCCTGCTCAGCCCCGCCGCCGCCTTTATCAGCGGCAGCACGTTACGCATCGACGGCGCCGCCAGCCTGGGCAGCCGAGCCTGGCCGCTGAACAAGGCACAGCCACCCAGCGAGCCGTTCAATGGTTTTCACCGTGCATATGTGCCCGATGTGCTCAAGGCGGAGCAATAAACCATGCCGGTGATCGAAACGCTGATCGACATCCACAGCCCGCAATTCGCGCAAAACCGCGAAGCCATGTTGACGAGTCTTCAGCAGTTGCGCCAACTGGAACAGAACCTGCTGAGCAAAGCACAGGATGCCAAGCCCAAGTTCGACAAACGCAACCAACTGCTGCCCCGCGAACGCCTCAACCTGCTGCTGGACCCTGGAGCACCGTTTCTCGAACTGGCCAGCCTGGCCGGCTACAAACTCCACGACGACAAAGACGGCAGCGCCGCCGGGGGCGGATTGATCGCCGGCATCGGTTACGTCAGCGGTGTGCGCATGCTGGTAGTGGCCAATAACAGCGCGATCAAGGGCGGGACTATTTCCCCCACGGGCCTGAAGAAATCCCTGCGCCTGCAACAGATCGCCATGGAGAACAAACTGCCGGTGGTGACCCTGGCGGAAAGTGGCGGCGCAAACCTCAACTACGCCGCCGAGATTTTTGTCGAAGGGGCACGCAGCTTTGCCAACCAGGCGCGCATGTCGGCCATGGGCTTGCCGCAGATCACCGTGGTGCACGGCTCGGCCACGGCGGGCGGAGCCTATCAGCCGGGGCTGTCGGATTACGTGGTGGTAGTGCGCGGCAAAGCCAAGCTGTTCCTGGCCGGGCCGCCGCTGCTCAAGGCCGCCACCGGCGAAGTGGCGACCGATGAACAATTGGGTGGCGCCGAGATGCATGCGCAAACCGCCGGCACGGCAGAGTACCTGGCGGAAAATGATGCGGATGGCGTGCGTATCGTGCGCGAAATCGTCGACCTGCTGCCGTGGAATGATCGTCTGCCGCCCGCCTCGAAACGGCCTTACACAGAGCCGTTGTATCCCATCGACGAACTGCTGGGGCTGATCCCCGATGACCCGAAAAAGCCCTACGACGTGCGTGAAATCCTCGCGCGCCTGGCCGACGGTTCGGCTTTCCTGGAATTCAAGGGCGAGTTCGATGCCCACACCGTCTGCGGCCACTTGCACATCCAGGGTCGTGCCGTTGGGGTGATCGGCAATAACGGCCCGATCACGCCCAAGGGCGCAAGCAAAGCGGCGCAGTTTATCCAGCTGTGCGACCAGAGCCGCACACCGCTGCTGTTCCTGCACAACACCACCGGTTTCATGGTCGGCACCGAATCGGAACAGCAAGGCGTGATCAAGCACGGCGCGAAGATGATTCAGGCAGTGGCCTCTGCGCGGGTGCCCAAGCTCACGATTGTGGTCGGCGGTTCCTACGGCGCCGGCAACTATGCCATGTGCGGCCGCGGTCTGGACCCGCGGTTCATCTTCGCCTGGCCCAACAGCCGCACGGCAGTGATGGGCGGCGCACAAGCGGGCAAGGTGCTGCGTATCGTCACCGAGGCCAAGCAGTTGAAAGACGGCCTGGTGCCCGACCCCAAGATGCTGGACATGCTGGAACAGGTGACCGCGCAGAAACTCGACAGTCAATCCACTGCACTGTATGGCAGCGCCAATCTGTGGGATGACGGGCTGATAGATCCCCGCGATACGCGCACGTTGCTGGGGCTGCTGCTGGATATCTGCCACGAAGCCGAGGTCAGGCAGTTGCAGCCCAACAGCTTTGGTGTAGCGCGTTTCTAACAGGAGAACAAACACGATGATCTTCACCCAGGAACACCAGGAACTGCGCCGCACCGTCCGCGCTTTTGTCGACCGCGAGATCAACCCTTACGTGGATGAATGGGAAAAAGCCGGGCGTTTTCCCATCCACGAGATCTTCCGCAAGGCCGGCAACCTCGGCCTGCTGGGCATCTCCAAGCCGGAGAAATTCGGTGGCATGGGCCTGGACTACAGCTACTCGATTGTCGCTGCCGAAGAATTCGGCACCATTCGTTGCGGCGGCATTCCCATGTCCATAGGCGTGCAAACCGACATGTGCACCCCGGCCCTCGCCCGCTTCGGCGGCGATGAACTGCGCGACGAATTCCTGCGCCCGGCCATCAGCGGCGAGCAAGTGGGCTGTATCGGCGTCTCGGAAACCGGCGCCGGTTCCGACGTGGCCGGGTTGAAAACCCATGCGCGCAAGGACGGCGGCGATTACGTGATCAACGGCAGTAAAATGTGGATCACCAACTCCCCCAGCGCCGACTTTATCTGCCTGCTGGCCAACACCTCCGACGACAAACCGCATATCAACAAATCGCTGATCATGGTGCCGATGAATACGCCCGGCATCAGCGTCAGCCCGCCGCTGGAAAAACTCGGCATGCACAGTTCCGAGACCGCCCAGGTGTTCTTCGACGACGTGCGCGTGCCCCAGCGCAACCGCATCGGCCAAGAAGGTGCGGGTTTCATGATGCAGATGCTGCAATTCCAGGAAGAGCGCCTGTTTGGCGCGGCCAACATGATCAAGGGCCTGGAGTACTGCATCGACAGCACTATCGAGTACTGCAAGGAACGCCAGACGTTCGGCAAGGCCCTGATCGACAACCAGGTGATCCACTTTCGCATGGCGGAACTCGCCACTGAAATCGAATGCCTGCGCGCCCTGGTCTACCAGGCCACCGAGCAATACATCAAAGGCCAGGACGTGACGCGCCTGGCCTCCATGGCCAAGCTCAAGGCCGGACGGCTGGGCCGCGAAGTCAGCGACAGTTGCCTGCAATACTGGGGCGGCATGGGCTACATGTGGGACAACCCGGTGGCCCGCGCCTACCGTGACGTGCGGCTGGTGTCGATCGGCGGCGGTGCCGATGAAATCATGCTGGGCATCATCTGCAAACTGATGGGCACCTTGCCCGGTAAAAAGCCATGAACACCCTGCTGCTCGAAGCCCATCACGGCGTGCTGCACATCACCCTCAACCGCCCCGAATGCCGCAACGCCATGAGCCTGGAAATGGTCAATGAACTGCGCACGGTGCTGGCGGGGTTGGACAGCCAGGTGCGCGCACTGGTGATCAGCGGGACCGGTGGGCATTTCTGTGCCGGTGCGGATGTAAAGGACATGATCCATGCCGGCGATCGATTACAGGCGCTGAATCGGGCGTTCGGCACGCTGCTGCAGGAAGTTGAAGCGGTACCGCAGGTGGTGATCGTGGTGTTGCAAGGCGCGGTGCTGGGCGGTGGGTTTGGCTTGGCGTGTGTGAGTGATATTGCGATGGCTGATCATCAGGCGCAGTTCGGTTTGCCGGAGACCAGCCTGGGCCTGCTGCCGGCGCAGATTGCGCCGTTTGTGGTGAAGCGGATCGGGCTGACCCAGGCACGACGGCTGGCGCTGACGGCGGCACGGTTTGACGGGGTGGAGGCCGAGCGGCTGGGGGTGGTGCATTTTGTGGAGACGGACTCTCAGGCGCTGGCACAGCGCTTGGACGAGGTGTTGGAGCAGGTGCTCAAGTGTGCGCCCGGGGCGAATGGACGCACAAAAGCGCTGTTGCTGGCCAGTGTCGATGAGCCCCTTGAGCGTGTGTTGGATCGGGGCGCGCAGTGGTTTGCTGAGGCGGCGACCGGCGTCGAAGGGCTTGAGGGAACGCAGGCGTTTATACAAAAGCGTAAGCCGGGGTGGTGCAAATGACGCCATCGGGAGCAGACACCCCATCAGCCGAGGGATAACTCAATGCCGCCATTCAGCAAAATCCTGATCGCCAACCGCGGCGAAATCGCCTGTCGTATCCAACGCACGGCCCAAACCCTGGGCTACCGCACCGTGGCCGTCTACAGCGACGCCGACGCCCAGGCCCTGCACGTCCAAATGGCCGATGAAGCCGTCAACATCGGCCCTGCGCCGGTACAACAGTCCTACCTGAACATCCCGGCCATCCTCGATGCCGCCAAAAAAACCGGCGCCGACGCCATCCACCCAGGCTACGGCTTCCTCTCCGAAAACGCCGCATTCGCCAAGGCCTGCCTCAACGCAGGCCTGACCTTTATCGGCCCAAGCCCCGAAGCCATCGAACTGATGGGCAGCAAACGCCTGTCCAAACTCGCCATGCTCGACGCCGGCGTGCCCTGCATCAAGGGTTACCAAGGCACCCGACAAGACGACGCCACCTTACGGCAGGAGGCCAACCGCATTGGCTACCCCCTGATGATCAAAGCCAGCAGCGGCGGCGGCGGGCGCGGCATGCGCCTGGTGCACGATGCCGACGCCCTGCTGGAAAATCTCCACACCGCACGCTCCGAAGCAAAAAATGCGTTTGGCAGCGATGAATTGATCCTCGAACAAGCGCTGATCGACCCGCGTCACGTCGAGATCCAACTGTTCGGCGACCGTCATGGCAACCTCATCTACCTCGGCGAGCGCGACTGCTCGATTCAGCGCCGCCATCAGAAAGTCATCGAAGAAGCCCCCTGCCCCGTCATGACGCCCGAGTTGCGCCAGGCCATGGGTGAAGCCGCCCTCAAGGCCGGGGGCACGGTGAATTACGTCGGTGCGGGCACCGTGGAGTTTTTGCTCGACCGCGACGGCCGCTTCTACTTCCTCGAGATGAACACCCGCCTGCAAGTGGAACACCCGGTCACTGAACTGATCACGGGCCTGGATCTGGTGGACTGGCAGCTGAAAATCGCCGCCGGTGAACCGCTGCCGCTGAAACAGGCCGACGTGCTCCTGAGCGGCCATGCCATGGAAGTGCGTCTGTACGCCGAAGACCCGGCCCAGGGCTTTCTGCCGCAAACCGGCGATGTGCTGCGCTGGGAGCCGGCTGCCGGTGTGCGCATCGACCACGGCGTACTGCAGGGCCAGCGCATCAGCCCGTTCTATGACGCGATGCTCGGCAAGATCATCGCCCACGGCGCCACCCGCGAAGAAGCCCGACGCAAACTGCTGCGTGCGGTTGAGGACACCGTGCTGCTGGGAGTGACCACCAACCAGCGGTTGCTGGCCGATATGCTCAAACATTCAGACTTTATCGCGGGCGATTTCAGCACCGGCTTTGTCGTCGAGCATTTCAGCCAAATCCCGCCCCAGCCAGCGTCGCAAGAACAACTCGCCCTGGCCGCCGCGCTGTTTTATCAACACAGCGCCATCGCGCACTCACCTGGACTGGCGGGGTGGAGTAATAATGCACGTGGCACTGACACCGCGCCTTGGGCGTGCCGCCTGGAGGTCAACGGAGAAATCCATGACGTCAGTACCACGTCCCTGCACGTCACCACCGACGGCCGGCATGCCACCCTGGAATTCAATGGCATCCGCCGACGTATCGCCTACCACCTCAATGGCAACCGGTTGTGGCTGCCGGGCCTTACCATCACCAACTGCACCCAGCAAGTCGCCAGCCGCCAAGCCGGTGCCAGCAGCGGTACCGTCAAGGCGCCAATGGACGGTGCCATTGTCGACATACGTGTGAGCGTTGGCGAAACCGTCAGCAAAGGCCAACTGCTGCTGGTGCTCGAAGCCATGAAAATGGAGCATCCACTCACGGCCGGCATCGACGGTGTGATCAAGGGCCTGCAGGTCGTTGCTGGCGATCAGGTGCGCAATCGCCAGGTTCTGCTGGAGATCGAGTAGAAGCAGCCCTGGGACTTAATGCCAGTCAGCTAAGGGTGAACACTGTATGTGTGGCGAGGGAGCTTGCTCCCGTTGGGCCGCGAAGCGGCCCCGCTCTTTGTTTGCAAAGCATGGGACTGCTGCGCAGTCCAACGGGAGCAAGCTCCCTCGCCACAGGTTACTTTTTAGCCTTACTCCTTTGACTGACTGGCACTAGCCTTGGGACTCAATGAAAAAGCAGCGCGGAACTACAAGGTCACGCTACGCTCTATCCCCATCAGGAAACGAAGAGTACGGGAACCTGCGCGATGCCTCATTGGCTGATTATTGACCTTGAAGCCACAACGGATGAAGGCGGCTGGCCCGTGACGGAAATGGAAGTCACCGAGATCGGCGCAAGCCTGGTCAACCGCCAGGGCCGCGAACTGGATCATTTCCAGCGCTTTGTGCGGCCGCTGCGTCGCCCATTGCTGACGCCCTTCTGCCGCCAATTGACCCATATCACCCAGGCCAACATCGACGCTGCCGCCCCGTTCGCCGAGGTGTGGCCGCTGTTCGAACGCTGGCTGGGCCAGCATCAAGCACGTCTGGAAAGCTGGGCCAGTTGGGGGGATTACGATCGTGTGCAGTTGGAACTGGAATGGCAGCGCCATGACCTGACCAGCGCCCTGGCGCAAACGCCCCATATCAACCTCAAGCAACGCTTCGCCAAGGCGCGGCGCCTGGACAAGCCGCTGGGGCTCAATGGTGCCCTGCAATTGGCGGGGATGCAGTTCCATGGCCAGCAGCATCGCGCGCTGGAAGATGCGCGCAACACCGCACGCCTGCTGCCGTTGATTTTGCCGGTCTAGGCAGCTCCTCCGGGCTTGGGCATACTGGCCGACCTTTCCAGACCCTTTTCCGAGGATTCACCCATGTTTAAAGTCAATGAGTACTTCGACGGCACCGTCAAGTCGATCGCTTTCGGCACCGCAGAAGGTCCGGCGACTATCGGCGTGATGGCCCCGGGTGAATACGAATTCGGCACCGCCCAGAGCGAAATCATGCACGTGGTATCCGGCGCCCTGACGGTCAAACTGCCGGACGCCGGCGAGTGGGAAACCTTCGCCGCCGGCAGCCGGTTCAACGTACCGGCCAACAGCAAGTTCCAGCTGAAGGTGGCGGTGGACACCGCTTACCTGTGCGAATACCGCGGCTGATTTTTCTGCCCGTCAAAAAAATGCCCGTCTCGCAGGAGACGGGCATTTTTTATTCCAGGATCATGACCGGCATGCCCACCTCGAGGTGGCCAATGCCGTCGTTGACCAGGTTCTGGCCGAACATCGCACCGTTCTCCGTCTTGCGATAGGAGTCGAGCGTGGCGAAAGGCTCGCGGTCAGCACTACGCTCGCCGGTTGCGGGGTCGATCGTGGTCAGAATGCAGCGTGAGCACGGCTTGACCACGCGAAACTCGACGTCGCCAATACGCAGGCGCTTCCAGCCGTCCTCTGCGAAAGCTTCGCCTCCTTCGATCACCAGGTTGGGGCGAAAACGCAACATCTCCATCGGGCGGCCAACGTGCTGCGAAAGATCGTCCAGCGACGCCTGGCCGATCAACAACAGCGGGTAGCCGTCGGCAAAGGCCACTTGGTCGTCATCCTTGCCGAAACCAGCCTCGGTGGTACGTGCCCGCGCCAGCGGCATCTGCACCAGCCGCGTGGGCTTGCCGATAAACTCGCTGACCCAGGCCGCCGCCTCATCCCCGGCATCCGGCACGCGCAAGGTGTCGCGCCAGAGGGTCACGCCACGCAACTCGGCGTCATTGCCGGGCAAAGCCACCTCAAGCGGCGCGACGCCTGGGGTGCTGAGGGTCAAGCCACCGGCAGCGTTCCACAGCGCCGATAACTGGCTCATCTTCGCCACCGCCCGCTGCGTCAGGAAACGCCCGCTGGCTTCGTCCACCAGCATCCAGCGTCGGTCCCCTGCCAACCCCAGTCTATCCAGGCCGATCTGCTGCAAGACCTCGGCCTTGCCGGACTTCAAAGGGTAACGGTACAACGCGCTGAGACGAAGCATGGGCCTGCTTTCCTGGGGGGATAGAGCGCCACCCTATACGAGCAAGGCCCCGGAATCAAAAACCATGGCTTTGTTTATGGTTAACGGGCCTGCCCCGCTCACTGCGCATCCAGCATCAAACGTTGGCGCACCACATCCACCAGTTTGTCCGGCTGGAACTTGGACAGGAAGTTGTCGCAGCCGACCTTCTTGACCATCGACTCGTTGAAGCTGCCCGACAGCGAGGTGTGCAACACCACGTAGAGCCCGCGCAAGCGTGGGTCGTTGCGGATCTCGGTGGTCAGGCGATAACCATCCATCTCGGGCATTTCGGCGTCGGTGAAGATCATCAGCAGCTTGTCGGTCATCACCTGACCGCTGTCGGCCCACGCCTTGAGCATATTCAGTGCCTTGAGCCCATCGCTGGCGATGTGCATCTTCACCCCGAGCTGCCCAAGGGTGTCGCGCAGTTGCGAAAGGGCTACGTTGGAGTCATCCACCAACAGTACTTCGCGGCCACGGGCGCGTTCCAGCACCGGGTCTTCGAGTTTTTCACGGGAAACCTTGGCGTTGTACGGCACGATCTCAGCGAGGACTTTTTCCACGTCGATGATTTCCACCAACTGATCATCGACCTTGCTGATGGCGGTGAGGTAATGCTGGCGCCCGGCGCTGGTCGGCGGAGGCAGGATGGCTTCCCAGTTCATGTTGACGATGCGGTCCACGCCGCCCACTAGGAACGCCTGCACCGAGCGGTTGTACTCGGTGACGATAATGGTGCTGTTGGGCCCCGGCACCAGCGGGCGCATGCCGATGGCCTGGGACAGGTCGATCACCGGCAGCGTCTGGCCACGCAGGTTGACCACGCCGCACACGAATGGATGGCGCTGGGGCATCAGGGTCAACTTGGGCAGTTGCAGGACTTCCTGCACCTTGAACACATTGATCGCGAACAACTGCCGCCCGGCCAGGCGAAACATGAGAATCTCCAGGCGATTCTCACCCACCAGTTGCGTGCGTTGATCTACCGTGTCGAGAATGCCGGCCATTAAAAGCTCCTGATGTGCGCGCTTGATTCACGCTGAGAGAGTATGCAGCTCAGTTAAGTCTAGTTATCGGCGGCAAACGCCAGACCTTGACCCCCCGTAAAATGCCATGTAAATCAGTTGATGTCACACTGACATCATGCTTTACTGAATCGCGCCTTCATGCGCCTTGCCGCAACGCCGCACGACATCCAAATCGGCGCGGGGTTCCGCTGCGTAAGGGATTCCCCTATAAGCAATCAGGTCCAACCTGATATTCGCGATATCTAATAGCCATTAATGTGACGCCATTCTCATTGCATGAATGGAGTCAGGCTTTTGTTTGCCACACCAAGCCCAAACCCCACGGGTCTTCCAGGCACTCTGTTGGCGGCAACTAACGTTGTGCAATTGCCCCGGACAACGCGGGTCACGCGCGGCTTTCGTGGTCAATTCAATAACGGTCCTACTGAAATCTCAGAACCGACCTACAGATCTCAGTCATATTTCAGCGGTAGTTTTACGCCATTCACCCGGTGCGACATCTCATCACCCGACCTTATGTTGTGGAGACTTACATGATGAATAGCGCAAACGAATGGCAAACTGCACTTCCCGAATTCCTGCTGGAAGCCGAAATGCTTCTGGCCAAATCGGAAGAGTGCTTGAGCCACCTGCATTTGATTCGCAACGACAGCGATGCCATCGACTGCATGAAAGCCAGCCTCGCCAAGCTGGCGGAAAAAGCCGAAGGCCTGGCACTGCAGGCAATCAGTGAATTCTCCAGGCATATCCAATACCTGATCGCCAACGCCGTGAACCCCATGCAATTGCATGATCAGGCCCTGGACGCCCTGCATGACTGCCTGACGTTGCTGGCCTGGCAACTGGAATTGATCGACACGCGCACCGGCGAACTGACGCTGGATGAAAGCGAACAAACAACGTTGATCGCGACGGTCACCCTGCAAATCCCACAGAAAGACTTCGGCAATAAGCCGCAACAACGGCTGCACCACAGGGTTTGAGCAATGATCAGGTCGTATTTAATACGTTAGTTATCTAAAAACGACCCTTTTGTTAGTCGCTCGAGATGATCTTGCGCGACAGATATGTCAATTAGCCATGCATGCAATAACGTTACAAACCAAATCTATTAGTACAACTACTCACTCACTTTGCACTTCGGGCTTATCACCTGGAATGTTTGCCTGGTTAATAAGCCTGCCGAGCAAGGCGCCAGGCGACCGACGATAACAGTGGTGGTACTATGCCCCGCTCGAAGTGGCTCAACTTCATCATGTCTACAAACGATTCGGCACCGTATTCCAAACAAGGGCCTGTCAGCCGCCATGACCGGCCTTCCCGCACCGAACCTTCATTGGCTCCATCCGCTATGTACGCCAGCCTCAAGTCACTCATCACAAGGTCCGTGTCCCGCAGCAATGCCCACCGCCTGGTCCTTGCCTTGTGCCTGTGCTCATTGTTGGTCAGCCTGTGGGCCTATATCGGCCGTATGCCGCTGCCTTTATCGATCCTGTTGCTAAACCTGACCACCTTGATCGTGGTGGGTGTGTGGCAGTGGAACTCGCGCAAATCCATCAAGCTCCAGCCCCAGGAGCTGGCCGACCGCCTGTTGCAAGTCCAGGAAAACGAACGTCACCGGCTCAGCCGCGACTTGCATGATGATATTGGCCAGTTGCTGACCGCCGCCAAACTGCAAAGCGAATGGCTCAAGCGCCGACTGCCGGACGACCTGCAAAGCCAATGTGCGGTGCTGTGCAATACCTTGAATGAAACCCTGGCCAAAGTGCGCGACGTCTCGGCGATCCTCAATCCGCGTCAGTTGGCCAGCCTGGGTCTGGAAGCCAGCCTGCGTGCGCACCTGCTCAAGACCCTGGAAAACACCCCGGTTCACTGGAGCCTGGAATGCCAGCAACGGTTGACCGGCATCCCCGAGGAAATGGCCGTGGCCGCCTTTCGCATCACCCAGGAAGCGGTGACCAACATGCTTCGCCATGCCCAGGCGCAGAACCTGCTGGTGCGCCTGCAACGACTGCCCGAAGGCTTGTCGCTGATGATCTGTGATGACGGCCAGGGCTTTTCACCGGCGCCCAACCCGGGCCTGGAAGGCCAGCGGGGTATGGCCGGCATGTCCGAACGGATCGATCAACTGGGAGGCTCCTTGTCCGTCAGCAGCCGGCCCGGCAAAGGCACGCGGATCGATGCACTTTTCCCCTGGGCGCCCCGCGCCCTCGAACGGGCCAGCGCCCCTAAGGCTGTTGAGTGACTTGCAAATTACTCCTGGTGGATGACCATGCCCTGATCCGGGCCGGCGTGCGCGCGCTGATCCTGGATATCCCCGGCTACACCGTGATTGGTGAAGCCAACGATGGCGCGCAACTACTGGAGGCATTCAGCACCCAGCAGCCGGATATCGTGCTGCTGGACCTGTCGATGAAACACACCGGTGGCCTGGACGCCTTGCAGCAACTCAAGGCGGCCTACCCCAAGAGCAAAGTGTTGATCCTGTCGATGCACACCGACCCCGAGCTGATCATGCGTGCGCTGGAGTCCGGCGCCCATGGCTACCTGCTCAAGGACACCACGACCAACGAGCTGGAACACGCCCTGCAGGCCCTGCGCAACAATGAGCGCTACCTGAGCCCCGCCATTGCCCACACCGTGATCAACCAGGCATTGATCCGCAGCCAGGGGCCGGCCTCGCCCGTCGCCCACAACCACACCCTCACGGCGCGCCAGCTGGAAATCCTGCGCCTGATCGTGCGCGGTAAATCCACCCGGGAAATCGCCCTGGGCCTGGGCTTGAGCATCAAGACCGTGGAAGCCCATCGCTCGCAGATCATGAAGCGCCTGCAGATCTACGACGTCGCCGGCCTGGTGCTATTCGCCGTGCGCGAGCAGATCATCAGCCTGGACGACTAGGGGAGAACCCGGCGGCAAGTGCACGCGCAAGGCCTTGGGCAACGCACTGAAACGCAGGTCGTCGCCCTGCAACGGTTCGCCATCCAGGTTGATGTACAACCCCTCGGCCACCTTGATCTCGACCCAGGGCAAGCGCGCCCGCACAAACATGTTATCCAGGCCCCAGCCGTCGCTCATCAGGGTGAGCAAGGTGCCGACCACCTCCTGGGGTGCCGGCAGGATGCTGATATCCAGCAAGCCATCATCGGCCAACGCGCCAGGGCACAGCACATGCCCACCGCCCGCCTGGCGGCCGTTGCCGATACCGAGCGCAAGCAAATCGCCTTTCCAGTGAAAGCCGGGGCCTTCCAGCTCACCATAAGCCGCCTTCAATTCGCTGAATCGCGTCAGGCCGGTGAACAGGTAGGCGGCGCCGCCGAGGACTTTTTTCAGGTCTTCCGAGGTATTGGCGGTGACCTGGCTGCCGAAGCCGCCGGTGGCCATGTTGAGGAAGATTTGCCCGCCGACCTCGCCGAGGTCGATCGCCCGCGGTGGCACGTCGAGCAGTGCCAACGCCTGGGCGGGTTCCAGCGGCACGCCGGCGGCGCGGGCAAAGTCGTTGGCGGTGCCAAGGGGCATCAGGACCAGGCTGGCGTCGGTCTTGGCCAGGGCCATGGCTTCGGCGACGTCACGCAGGGTGCCGTCGCCACCGCCGGCGATGATGTGGGTGTAGCCGTCGGCGAGGGCTTCGTTGACCAGGCGTTGGGCGTCGCCGCCTTCCCATGTGACCCGCACGGCCAATTCTCCACCCTGCTCGCGCCGGGCCTGTACGGCGGCGCGCACGTCCTCGTTCAGAGCTTGTTTGCCGTGGAGGATCAATAGTGCTTTAGGGGTGGTCATGGGTGGGTGACTCCGGGGGTTGAGGGTTCCTGAAGGATGTGGACATTGGGTCGGGGGGAAAAAGTCATTGGGGGGTGGAAATTAATTGGCCGGTTTATCGAGTACATTGGACTTGCCCCAGCACTCGGCACCTCGCCCAGGCTCGGTGTGCCCGTAATCCGACATTGATTTGGGGCGCCTGAGATCAAGATCAAAAGCGGCTCGCTTCGCATCGTGATGTGTGTAGACAGCCATGCTGTGCTGCAGCTTTTGCTTTCTGTGGGAGCTGGCTTGCCTGCGCTACACAGAGTAGCTACACGACTTTGGTGTGGCCATGAACCTGTGGCGAGGGAGCTTGCTCCCGTGACGGCTCGGAAGCCGGCGACTATCCAACTGGGCCTCCGCCAGAGAGTTCGTCCCCGATTGTTGGAATGGAATGAGTACATATCCATTGCTGCGGTAACGACGGCTTAGGGTTCCGCCCTTACGGCGGGTCACTTTTGGAAAAGAGCCCCAAAAGTAACCAAAAGGGCTCTTGCCCCACCACTCGGCACCTCGCTCAGGCTCGGTGTGCCCTCACTCCGGCTTGAATCCGTGGGCCGCCGTCATGGGCCATCCCTGGCCCAGGACGGCTAACCCGGCGTCCTGCCGGGTTACCCACGGATTCAAGCCTGCGTTCGGCCAGCGTGGTTTAACGGGGCGCCCAAGATCAAGATCAAAAGCCAGATCAAGAGCCAGATCAAGAGCAGATCAAGAGCAGATCAAGAGCAGATCAAGAGC
>NZ_JALMFA010000012.1:0-251615 GCF_023242545.1 Pseudomonas sp. MWU13-2517
GCTGCGCTGGCGATCACCAGGTTGCGCTCGTTGATCTCGATGATCGCCGTGTTGATGGTGTCCAGGGACATTCCTGCACCCTTGGCGATGTTCAACGTGGATTCGGCGCGTTCGGTACTGTTGCGCATTGAGTCCACGGCATGTTCGGTACCGGTCTGAATGCTGCCGATCATGCGTTCGATCTCACTGGTCGATTGCTGGGTGCGATGGGCCAGCGCCCGCACTTCGTCGGCGACCACGGCGAAGCCACGACCGGCTTCACCGGCACGCGCCGCTTCAATCGCCGCGTTCAAGGCCAGCAGGTTGGTCTGGTCGGCCAGGCCGCGGATCACGTCCAGCACCTTGCCGATGTCACGCGATTCGTTGGCCAACTCACCAATCAGTGTGGCGGTGGCTTGCACGTCGCCGCTCATGCGTTCGATGGCACTGACGGTTTCCTGCACCAGATCACGGCCGTCGCCGGCCGACGTGGTGGCGGCGCGCGAGGCTTCGGAGGTGCTGACCGCGTTGCGTGCGACTTCTTCGACGGCGCTGGTCATCTCGTTGACGGCGGTGGCGGCTTGTTCGATTTCGTTGTTCTGCTGGGTCAGGCCGCGAGCGCTCTCGTCGGTGACGGCGTTCAGCTCTTCGGCAGCGGACGCCAGTTGGGTGGCGGAACCGGCAATGCGTTGCAGGGTGTCGCGCAACTTGTCCTGCATCTTGGCCATGGCGGCCAGCAGGCGGCCGGCTTCGTCGTGGCCGTCGACCTTGATAGGGCGCGTCAGGTTACCTTCAGCCACTTCTTCGGCCGCTTCCAGAGCCTGGGAAATCGGCACGGTGATGCTGCGGGTCAGCAACCAGGCGAAGAGCAATGTCAGCCCGGTGGCGATGACCAGCAGGCCCACGACCAGGTCAAAGGCCATGTCGTATTGGTCCTTGGCTTGCTGGTTGGCGGCATTGGCGTCGTTGTTATTGATGTCCAACAGGCGGGTCAACACGGCATTGACCTGCTCGGAGTTGCTCAGCAATTCCGTGTTCAGCAGGTCGCGCAACGCTTCGATTTGATTGGCGCGAGACAGGCTCTTCATGCGCTCTTCAATCTGGTGGTACTGGCCCAGCAGGCGAACGTACTCGTCGTAGGCATTGCGTTCTTCAGTGCTGCTGATCAGTTTTTCGTAGATGGCCTGGGCTGCGCGGATCTGCTGGTTGCGCACTTCGAAGGCATCCAGGGTCTTTTGTTGCACGTCCGGCTCGCGGTTGGTCAGCAGGCGGTACGACAGCACTCGCAGGCGCAGGGTCAGCTGGGTGAACTCGTCCAGTGCGCGAATGCTGGGCACGCTGCTCAGGGTAATGGCTTCGGTGGCTGCACGGATCTTGCTCATCTGATTCAAGGCGAACACACCGAGAAGCAACATCAGCGCGCCAATAAACGCGAAGCCGAGAAAAGCCCTCGGAGCGATATTCATATTACGAAGAGACATGCGGGAATCCTGGGGGAAGCGCGATCCATGCGGCCGTGAGACGGGGTATGTATTCGCTATCGGCCATGCGACTAAAGTCTTAAGGGCGTGCGCGCTTTTGTCGCATCGGACGAGGGGTTGAACGGATTCAGGAACCAGATGGGGGAATTGCAGTCACTAAGGCTCGAAAGTGCGGCCCGCCCCCTAAAAAACGGGCTGTGCGCCAGGGATAAGCCTGGCATCCGAGGTGAATTTTCTTTATCGTCACCGCCCTTTGAAAAAGCCCGAGAAATCAAAATGTTAGAAGCATCTCTCAGCCAATTGGAACAACTGGTCAGCGACCTGGTACAGCAGAACCAGGATCTGCTGGGCAGCAACGAATCCCTCAAGGCGGAACTGGCCCGCGCCAAGGACGAAAACGACAGCCTGCAACTGAGCCTGATGGAGCAGGAAGAAAAGCACGGTGCCACCGCGGCTCGCATCCAGGCGTTGGTTGAGCGTGTGAGCGCAGGGCCTGTCGGCGCATGAGTGAAGGGATAAAGGTCGTTTCGATTCTCGGAGAGGATTACTCGATCAAGGCTCCGGCCGGGGAAGATCAAACCCTGATGCACGCCGTGACCCTGCTCAAGGCATCCTTGGCCACCACCAAGAAAAAGTACCCGACCCTGATCGGTGACAAATTACTGGTGCTGGCTGCGCTGAACCTGTGCGCCGATCAGATCGAAATGCAACAGCGTCACCAGCAGGAACTCGACCGTTACCAAGAGCAAGTCAGCGCCACGGTCGAAGTGATTTCCAAGGCAATCCAGCCTTAGAACCAATCATCCTGCATCCCCAGGCACGTATCGTCGCGTGCCTCCAGAATCGCCAGTTCATGATGGCAGCTCGGCACTTCCCAGGTCAGGAAGTACCGGGCGGCCTGGAGCTTGCCTTTATAGAAGGCGACATCGGCCGCATTCCCCTTGACCAGTCCTTCCTGCGCACGTATTGCCTGCTCCAGCCAGCGCCAGCCGATCACTGTATGCCCGAATACTTTCAAGTACAGCGCCGAGTTCGCCAGGCTGCTGTTGACCTTGCCTTGGGCCAGATCCGTCAGTAGGCCGATCGTCACGCTTTGCAAGCGGTTGACCAGTTGTTCCAGTGGCTCACGCAATGCGGTCAGTGAGGGGTATTCCTGTGCCCGTGCGCCCGTCTCGGCGATCAGCCGGATCAACTGCTTGAGACCTGCACCGCCGTTCTGCGCCAATTTGCGCCCGAGCAAGTCCAGGGACTGAATGCCGTGAGTCCCTTCGTGGATCGGGTTCAGACGGTTGTCGCGGTAATACTGCTCAACCGGGTATTCACGGGTGTAGCCGTGGCCACCCAGAATCTGGATCGCCAGTTCATTGGCCTTGAGGCAAAACTCCGACGGCCAGGATTTGACGATGGGCGTGAGCAAGTCCAGCAGTTCATGGGCTTGTTTGCGCTCGGTTTCGGTGTCCAGTGTGGTGGTGTCGTCGAACACGCGTGCGGCGTAGAGGCCGAGGTCGAAGGCGCCTTCCACGTAGGACTTCTGGGTCAGCAGCATGCGTTTGATATCGGCGTGCTGGATGATCGATACGGGGGCAGTCGTGGGGTCTTTGCTGTCGGGCAAGCGACCTTGCGGACGCTCGCGCGCATAATCCAGTGAATAAAGGTAACCGGCATA
Organism: Pseudomonas sp. MWU13-2517; assembly: GCF_023242545.1. NCBI lineage: Bacteria > Pseudomonadati > Pseudomonadota > Gammaproteobacteria > Pseudomonadales > Pseudomonadaceae > Pseudomonas > Pseudomonas sp. MWU13-2517. The sequence continues at coordinate 3,127 of NZ_JALMFA010000012.1, forward strand.
CCCGAGCATCACGGCACCCATGCCGACGCCGATGCGTGCCTCGTTCATCATCTGAAACATGCAGCTCAGGCCCTGGTGCGGTTTGCCCACCAGATAGCCGACACAGTTGCCGTTATCGCCGAAGTTAAGCGCGGTGGAGGTGGTGCCGCGCCAGCCCATCTTGTGAAACAACCCGGCCAGCAGCACATCGTTGCGCGCGCCCAGGCTGCCATCGTCGTTGACCAGGAACTTGGGCACGATGAACAGCGAAATGCCCTTCACCCCCGGCGGCGCATCCGGCAGCTTGGCCAGCACCATATGCACGATGTTTTCCGACAGCGGGTGGTCGCCGCCGGAGATGAAGATCTTATTGCCCTTGAGTCGATAAGTACCGTCGGCTGCCGGTTCTGCACGTGTACGAATATCCGACAGCGACGAGCCTGCGTGGGGCTCGGTGAGGGCCATGGTGCCGAAGAATCGGCCGTCGATCATCGGTTGCAGAAAGCGCTGTTTCTGTTCCTCGGTGCCGAAGCTTTCGATCAGGTTGGCGGCGCCCATGGTCAGGAACGGGTAGGACGTCGATGCCGCGTTGGCCGCCTGGAAGTGCGCGAAACACGCCTGGGACAGCAGGGTGGGCAGTTGCATGCCTCCGGCGTCGAAACTGCGGGCGGCGTTGAGAAAGCCGGCTTCGAGGAAGGCATCCACGGCGGGCTTCACTTCCGGAATCAGAATCGCCGCGCCGTCTTCATAACGCGGCTCGTTTTCGTCGTTCTTGCGGTTGTGGGGGGCAAAGTACTTTTCAGCGATGTTCCGCGCGGTGCTGATCGCTGCGTCGAACGTCTCGCGATTATGTTCGGCAAACCGCTGGCGCTGGGTCAGGCCCTCGGCATCGAGGACTTCATACAGCTCGAAAGCCAGGTTGCGGGAACTGAGCAGCGACTCGGACATGGCGGCTTACCTTTGAAAAGTATGCCGCAGTCTAGGGTCGCTAATAAAAATGGGGAAGGAAGATAGATAGGGGTGATGGGGCGACACAAGTTGCAAGCTGCAAGCTGCAAGTGAAAGCGAAAGCACACCGCTCTTACTTGCAGCTTGAGGCTCGCAGCTTGCGCCTGCTGTTACCCGATAGTCATGAGGCTGGCGTTACCGCCCGCCGCTGCGGTGTTAACGCTCAACGCGCGTTCGATCACCAGACGCTCCAGGGCTATCGCGGTTTCACCCTGGGACAAGCCCTGGACCCCGACAATCGCCCCACCACGCTGGGCCACTTGCTGGCACACCGCGCGCAGTTGATCGGAATCGCCATGGTGCAGAACCGCGTCGAATGCCACCTCGTCCTTGGTCCAGTCCGCTACACGCTTGATCTTGGCCTGGATCTCCCTAGGCAGGCGTGGGAACAAGGCCTTGGTCAGGTCAGTTTCCGGCCATACCGCCGAACCGCCTACCGCCAGTACCGCCGCCAGTTGAGTGAGCAGATCGCCTTCTACTTCCGCCAGCGACAACACATGCTCGCGAGGCAGGATGGCGTAGCTGTTGCGCTCGCCCGTCGGGCCGGCCAGTTGGCGGGTGATACCACTTTGGGACTGCGCGGCGAATTGCGTACACAGGGCGCTCAGTTCGCTGAACTTATTGCTGTCGGCCCAGGTTTTCAGGGCGGTCAGCGGTTGGCTCATGGCATCGCGCAGGCGCACGTCCGGCGCAGCCAATGCATCGCCACGCACGAAGGATTGCTCGATGGCGTCGGTAGGGCGAGTCGACAGCAGGCGGTACAGGTACAGCGGGCCACCGGCTTTCGGGCCGGTGCCTGACAGGCCTTCGCCGCCGAACGGTTGCACGCCGACCACGGCGCCGACGATGTTGCGGTTTACGTAGACGTTACCGGCATTGACGTTGTCGATCACCTTGGCGATGGTCTCATCGATACGGGTGTGCACGCCCAGGGTCAGGCCGTAGCCCGAAGCATTGATCTGGCCGATGAGCTGGTCGATTTCCTTGCGCTTGTAGCGCACCACATGCAGCACCGGGCCGAAGATCTCGCGTTGCAGTTCGTCGAAGCTTTCCAGCTCGATCAGGGTCGGCATCACGAAGGTGCCGCGCTTGATCTCTTCGCCGTCGGCGATGGCCACTTGGTATACGTTGCGGCCTTTGTCACGCATGGACTGGATGTGTTTCTCGATGCCGGCCTTGGCTTCGGCGTCGATCACCGGGCCAATGTCCACCGACAGGCGCTCCGGGTTGCCCAGGCGACATTCCGCCATGGCACCTTTGAGCATTTCGATGACGCGGTCTGCCGAATCTTCCTGCAGGCACAGTACGCGCAGGGCCGAGCAGCGTTGACCGGCGCTGTCGAAGGCCGAGGACACCACGTCGATGACCACTTGTTCGGTCAGTGCCGAGGAGTCGACGATCATCGCGTTCTGGCCACCGGTTTCGGCGATCAGCGGAATCGGGCGGCCCTGGGCGTCCAGGCGGCCGGCGACATTGCGCTGCAGCAGGCGCGCCACTTCGGTGGAGCCGGTGAACATCACGCCTTTGACGCGATCATCACCCACCAGGCGGGCACCCACGGTTTCGCCCTGGCCCGGCAGCAGTTGCAGCACACCTTCCGGAATACCGGCTTCCAGCAGAATGCGTACGGCTTGTGCCGCCACCAGCGGGGTTTGCTCGGCAGGCTTGGCCAGTACCGGGTTACCGGCCGCCAGCGCAGCAGCAACCTGGCCACTGAAGATGGCCAGCGGGAAGTTCCACGGGCTGATACACACTACCGGGCCCAGAGGGCGGTGGGCGTCGTTGGTGAAATCGTTGCGTGCCTGCACTGCGTAGTAGCGCAGGAAATCCACGGCTTCACGTACTTCGGCGATGGCGTTGGCGAACGTCTTGCCGGCTTCGCGGGCCAGCAGGCCCATCAGTGGCTGGATCTCGCCTTCCATCAGGTCGGCGGCACGCTCCAGGATAGCGGCACGTTCGGCGGGCGGGGTGGCCTGCCAGATCGGACCTGCGTTGATGGCGCACTGGATGGCGTTGTCCACGTCTGCGACGGTGGCGTCCTGTACCTGGCCGACCACGTCGCGCAGGTCGGACGGGTTCAGCACTGGCGTCGTCGCTTGCTCGCTGGGCGCGCAGCCGAGCATCGGCGCCGCTTTCCAGTCGTTGTGGGCCGTGGCCAGCAGGGCGCAGGACAGCGACGCCAGGCGATGTTCGTTGGCCAAGTCGATACCGGCGGAGTTGGCGCGGTCGCGGCCGTACAGGTCACGAGGCAATGGAATACGCGGGTGCGGCAGGCCGAAACCACCTTCCAGCGTGGCCATTTGTTCGATACTGGCCACCGGATCAGCCACCAGCTCCTGAATCGAGATGGACTGGTCGGCAATGCGGTTGACGAAGGAAGTGTTGGCGCCGTTTTCCAGCAGGCGACGTACCAGGTAAGCCAGCAGTGTTTCGTGGGTGCCGACCGGTGCGTACACGCGGCACGGACGGTTCAGTTTGCCATCGGCAACCTTGCCTACAACCTGCTCGTACAGCGGCTCACCCATGCCGTGCAGGCATTGGAACTCGTACTGACCGGGGTAATAGTTCTGACCGGCGATATGGTAAATGGCCGACAGCGTATGAGCATTGTGCGTGGCGAACTGCGGATAGATGGCTTCCGGCACCGACAGCAGTTTGCGTGCACAGGCAATGTAGGACACGTCGGTGTAAACCTTGCGGGTGTACACCGGGTAGCCTTCCAGGCCTTCGACTTGGGCGCGCTTGATCTCGCTGTCCCAGTACGCGCCTTTCACCAGGCGGATCATCAGGCGATGGCGGCTGCGGCGCGCCAGGTCGATGACGTAGTCGATCACATACGGGCAACGCTTCTGGTAGGCCTGGATCACGAAGCCGATGCCGTTCCAGCCGGTCAATTGTGGCTCGAAGCACAGGCGTTCCAGCAGGTCCAGCGACAGCTCCAGGCGGTCGGCTTCTTCGGCGTCGATATTCAGGCCGATATCGTATTGCTTGGCCAGCAGGGTCAGGGACAGCAGGCGCGGGTACAGCTCGTCCATCACGCGCTCGTACTGGGCACGGCTGTAACGTGGGTGCAGGGCCGAAAGCTTGATGGAGATGCCTGGACCTTCATAAATCCCACGGCCGTGAGACGCCTTGCCGATGGAGTGAATGGCTTGTTCGTACGAGGCCAGGTACTTCTGGGCGTCGTGTTCGGTAAGTGCGGCTTCGCCAAGCATGTCGTAGGAATAGCGGAAGCCCTTGGCTTCGAACTTGCTCGCATTGGCCAGCGCTTCAGCGATGGTCTCGCCGGTGACGAACTGCTCGCCCATCAGGCGCATGGCCATGTCGACGCCCTTGCGGATCATCGGTTCGCCGCTTTTGCCGATGATGCGGCTCAGGGACGAAGTCAGGCCGGCTTCGTTGTGGGTGGCGACCAGTTTACCGGTCAGCAGCAGGCCCCAGGTGGCGGCGTTGACGAACAGCGATGGGCTGTTGCCCAGGTGCGGCTGCCAGTTGCCGGTGCTGATCTTGTCGCGGATCAGGGCATCGCGAGTGCCCTTGTCCGGAATGCGCAACAGGGCTTCGGCCAGGCACATCAGCGCCACGCCTTCCTGGGACGAAAGGGAGAATTCTTGCAGCAGGCCTTGAACAATGCCGGCACGGCCGCCGGCGCTCTTCTGATTGCGCAGCTTCTCGGCAATCGAGGCGGCCAGCTTGTTGGTGGCTTCGGCCATCGGGGCCGGCAGGCGGGCCTGTTCGATCAGCATCGGCACCACTTCCGGCTCCGGGCGACGGTAAGCGGCGGTGATGGAGGCGCGCAATACAGACTGCGGCAAGATGCTTTCGGCGAATTCCAGGAAGCACTGGTGGGCATGGTCGGCCTGGACCTCGCCCGCGTCTTCAGCGTCCTTGCCGGCCAAGCCATTAAGCTCGGTCAGGGTTGCACCACCCTCCAGTTTCTCCAGGTAATTGAAAATCGCCTGCTTGATCAGCCAGTGCGGCGTGCGATCAATGGAGGTTGCGGCAGCCTTCAGGCGTTCGCGTGTCGGGTCGTCGAGTTTGACCCCAAGGGTGGTCGTTGCCATCTTTTTATCCTCATGGGTGCCACTACCGAGTGGCATCTGCTGGCGGCAAGATTAGCTTTGCCCATGAAGAGGTGCAACCGGGTGCAACCCTTTTGTTCAGGAATTTTTCGACGGTGTTCGCGAAAAAAATCGACCCTCAGCGGAATCTGCTTTTTCTTGGTGCATTTACTTCTGGCTTCGGCTGTTCTTGCTCCGAAAAGGAGCAAAAACGCGGTGTTTTCTGTAAAACACTTCCGGGTGCAACTTATTCTCAAGAAACTGGTTGCACCTTATTTGCTTTGTTGAATAGCATTCGCGGCCAAGGTGCAACCACCTCATCGGGGTCGGTTCATCGGCTGGCGGCTTTCCTGGGGAAACGCCAGTCATAAATGCGCGGCACGCCGTTTCGTCTACCCGTTCAGCAATGGGTGGCCGTCTGACAGACCGTCGCTACATAAAAACAAAGCCAGGGCGTCACTCTTATGAGCGTTAGCAATCCAACCCTGATCACATTCGTGATCTACATCGCAGCAATGGTGCTGATCGGCTTCATGGCCTATCGCTCCACCAACAACCTTTCCGATTACATCCTTGGCGGTCGCAGCCTCGGCAGCGTGGTGACGGCTCTGTCGGCCGGTGCTTCCGATATGAGCGGCTGGTTGTTGATGGGCTTGCCGGGCGCGATCTACATGTCGGGCCTGTCGGAAAGCTGGATCGCCATCGGCCTGATCGTCGGCGCTTACCTCAACTGGCTGTTCGTGGCCGGACGCCTGCGCGTACAAACCGAGCACAACGGCGACGCCCTGACTCTGCCGGATTATTTTTCCAGCCGTTTCGAAGATAAAAGCGGCTTGCTGCGGATCATCTCCGCCGTGGTGATCCTGGTGTTCTTCACCATCTACTGTGCGTCCGGCATTGTGGCCGGTGCCCGCCTGTTCGAAAGCACCTTTGGCATGTCCTACGAGACCGCGCTGTGGGCCGGTGCCGCGGCGACCATTGCCTACACTTTTGTCGGTGGGTTTCTGGCAGTCAGCTGGACCGACACCGTACAAGCCACACTGATGATTTTCGCGCTGATCCTGACGCCGATCATCGTGCTGCTGGCCACCGGCGGCGTCGACACCACTTTCCTGGCCATCGAAGCCAAGAATCCCGACAACTTCAATATGCTGAAAAACACCACCTTCATTGGCATCATTTCGCTGATGGGTTGGGGGCTGGGCTACTTCGGCCAACCGCATATCCTCGCGCGTTTCATGGCGGCTGATTCGGTGAAGTCGATCGCCAAGGCGCGCCGCATCTCCATGACCTGGATGATCCTGTGCCTGGGTGGCACCGTAGCGGTGGGCTTCTTCGGTATCGCGTACTTCTCGGCGCATCCGGAGGTTGCAGGTCCAGTTACCGAAAACCACGAGCGTGTATTCATCGAACTGGCCAAGCTGCTGTTCAACCCATGGATTGCCGGCGTACTGCTGTCGGCTATCCTGGCGGCGGTGATGAGCACCCTGAGCTGCCAATTGCTGGTGTGCTCCAGCGCCCTGACCGAAGACTTCTACAAGACCTTCCTGCGTAAAAATGCTTCCCAGCTGGAGTTGGTATGGGTCGGCCGTGCCATGGTGCTGCTGGTTGCCCTGATCGCCATCGCCATGGCGGCCAACCCGGACAACCGTGTGCTGGGCCTGGTGAGCTACGCCTGGGCCGGTTTCGGCGCGGCATTCGGCCCTGTGGTACTGATCTCGGTGATCTGGAAAGGCATGACCCGTAACGGCGCGCTGGCCGGTATCCTGGTGGGTGCGATCACCGTCATCGTGTGGAAACACTTCAGCCTGCTGGGCCTGTACGAAATCATTCCGGGCTTCATCTTCGCCAGCCTTGCGATCTACTTCGTGAGCAAGCTGGGCGCACCGACGGCGGGTATGGTCGAGCGTTTTGATGCGGCGGAAAAAGACTACAACCTCAACAAGTAATCTTCGGGTGTTGAACGTCCGCTGAGTTGAAAAACAGGCCCGCTTCCTACGGATGGCGGGCCTTTTTTTGCGTGTGATTTTCGCCGGGCCGAAGAAGATTCTTGCTCACACATGTAGGGCTTTACTGAATTATCCAGGGCGTGCTCAGCGGGTGGGAACAGTGGTGCAGAATCGGCCGCCTATTCCTCGCAGAGAAACACCGGATGTTCGCTCCTGCCAATCAAAGTGCTTTTACCCTCGCCATCGACGGAGAGCCCAGCGGGCTCAAGGTGTTGGAGTTCAAGGGAACTGAAACCATCAGCCAGCCCTACCGTTTCAACCTTGAACTGGTCAGCGAGCAGCCCGATCTCGACCTGGAAAGCCTGCTGCATCGCCAGGCCTATCTCGGTTTTGATGATCAGGGGCATGGTATCCACGGTCTGGTTTACCGGGTGGCACAGGGCGACTCCGGGAGGCGCCTTACGCGTTATCAGATCAGTGTCGTTCCTCACCTGGCTTATTTGAAACACAGCAGCCACCAGCGCATTTTCCAGCACATGACGGTGCCGCAGATCGTTGCGCAAGTGCTTGCGGTGCAGGGAGTCCAGAGCGATCGATTCAAGTTCCTGCTCAGCAATACCTACCTTGAACGCGAGTACTGCGTACAGTTTGGGGAGACCGACCTCATTCAGCGGCTGTGTGCCGAGCAGGGCATTCATTATCACTTCCAGCATTCGGCCGAAGGGCACCTGCTTGTGTTCGGTGATGACCAGACGGTGTTTGCCCAGGCCGAGCGTTCCACGCCTTACACGCCAGGTTCCGGGATGGTAGCGGATACGCCGGTGATCCGGCGCTTCACCGTACGATTGGAAGCCCGCGCCACGGCGGTGAATCTGCGCGATTACGACTTCCGCAAGCCGCGTCTGACGTTGGAGAGTGAAGTCGCTGGCGAACAGCTTCCACGCCTGGAAGAACACGATTATCCCGGCCATTTTTCCGACCGTGCCCATGGCAAGTATCTGGCACAGCATAGGTTGGAACGCCATCGCAGCGATTATCAGGTTGCCCATGGCGAAGGTGACGAGCCGGCGTTGGTCAGCGGCCGTTTTCTCAAACTGAGCGGGCATTCACGTGATGACTGGAACGACCTTTGGCTGGTGACGCGCATCACTCACGAAGGCAAGCAACCCCTGGTGCTTGAAGAAGCTGTGGTCGAGGTTGCAGGTGGGGATTTTCGCCAGGGTTATCGCAACGAATTCATGGCGGCACCGTGGGAGGTGGTTTTCCGGCCGTCGCTGCCGGAGCCGCCGCGCCCGCGTATTTCCGGTTATCAACATGCCGTGGTCACCGGGCCCGAGGACAGTGAAGTCCATTGCGACGAATACGGCCGGGTAAAAGTGCAAATGGCCTGGGATCGCACGGGAGAACACAACGATCATTCCAGTTGCTGGCTGAGGGTGGTCAGTGCCTGGGCGCATGATCAGTATGGCTCGGTGCTGATCCCGCGTGTGGGCATGGAAGTGCTGGTGGGCTTCGTCAATGGCGACCTGGATATGCCGGTGGTCATGGGGTGCCTGCCCAACGCGGCGACACCGGTACCCCTCGAACTGCCCGCGGACAAGACCCGCAGTATCTTGCGCAGCCAAAGCAGTCCGGGTGGGGGTGGCTACAACGAACTGCGTATCGAAGACCGAAAGGGTGCCGAGGAGATCTATCTGCGTGCCCAGCGCGACTGGACCCAACACGTATTGCACGATCAGCAACTGCAAGTGGATAACAGCCGGCGGGTCAGGGTGGGCGGCGAGTCGCACCATGAGTTGCAGGGCGAGGAACAGCGCATTACCCATGGCAACCGCCTGACTGAACTCAAGCAGGATGACCATCTGGTGGTCGGTGGTTCGCAGCACATGCGGGCCGGGCGGACCATTCAGATCGGCGCTGGGCAGAGTGTCGTGATCGATGCGGGTGCCAGCGTGACGATCCAGGCCGGTGGCCAGTCGATCACGGTTTCAGCAGGCGGCATATTCAGCAGTATGCCGATCCAGCTTGGCGGTGCGCCGGTTCCCGCCGTTGCTCCGCTGGTACCAGGCATCAAGGAGAAGTTGCTGGCGGTAATTCCTGCTCCGTTGAGTCGCGTTCAGGTGACCAGCCTGAAACGCAGCGCGCCGTTTTGCGAGGAGTGCGAACGCTGCAAGTACGGCCAGTGTGAACTCCCTCCACACAGTGGCTGAGTCCGACCTGCTAGGAATTGACCTTGATGAAGCAACAGCTGGCTCCCAATGCCTGGATCACCCAATACCCGCTACAGCCTGATGAACAGGTCTTCGCCGTCTTGAGCGGTGCCAGCGATGCCAGGCCCCTTGGCGCATGGCAAGCCAGGGCCGCCGGGATGCTGCCCCGGTCGATCTGGGCAGGCACGCCCTATGCCGAGTGGGATGAGGTCATGCCCTATGCAAGTATCGTTGAACCGGACAGTGCCTTTTTCGATTGGGTCGCAACAACTGACGCCACGGATTGGGGTTGGTTGGCGGTGTCCTCCAGCTCGCCGGAGGTCGTGATTGCACATCTGCAAAGCCTGACCAAGGTGTATCTGCCCGACGGCCAGGTGTCTTTTTTGCGTTTTTGGGATGGCGCTCAATTTCTGTCGATTGTGCAGGGCCTGGGTGATGACACGGCAAAGGTGTTGCCGGTGTTCCAACGGTATCTGATCAATGGCCAGCCGCTGACGGTTGCGACTGGCCCGGTCACTGTCGCCAAGGTTGGCCCCTGGTGGCGAGTGCCTGCACCTCTATTGGAACATTTGGCAGAGCGATCCCCGCAAACCCTGATCGACAATCTGTTGCAATGGCTCGAAGAACAGCGCCCTGACCTGTATGCCGCGTTTACGCCGGCGACCTTGCGGCACAAGGTCGCCTGCTGTGCGCGCCGACCGGGTATCAGTCATGGAGCACTGGCCGACTACCTCGCCTCAGAGTTGAGTTGAGCCCAATGCCTGCTGCAGATCGTCGATCAGGTCTTCAATCGCCTCGATACCCACCGACAGACGGATCATCTCCGGCTTTACTCCGGCCTTGGCTTGCTCGTGTTCGTTCATCTGCCGATGGGTAGTGGATGCCGGATGACAGGCCAGGGACTTGGCATCGCCGATATTCACCAGACGCTTGAAGATCTGCAGCGCGTCGTAGAGGCGCACACCGGCATCAAAGCCGCCCTTCAAGCCGAATGAGAGGATCGCCGAGGGTTTGCCCTGCAGGTACTTCTGCGCCAGCGCGTAATGTGGGTGGTCCGGCAGCCCGGCATAGCTGACCCATTCCACAGCGGCATGGCTCTGCAGGAACTGCGCGATCTTCAAAGCGTTCTCAGTGTGGCGCTCCATGCGCAGGGCCAGTGTTTCCAGGCCTTGCAGCAGCAGGAACGCGTTCATCGGCGCCAGCGCTGCGCCGGTGTTGCGCAGAGGTACGGTGCGAGCGCGGGCGATGAAGGCGGCCGGCCCGAATTTTTCGGTGTAGACCACACCGTGATAGGCCGGCTCAGGGTTGTTGAGCCCGGGGAATTTTTCGGGGTATTGGGTCCAGGGGAAGGTACCGCTGTCGACGATCACGCCGCCCAGGGAATTGCCATGGCCGCCGATGTATTTGGTCACCGAATGCACCACGATGTCGGCACCGAACCGGATCGGCTTGCACAGGATCGGTGTGGCTACAGTGTTATCCACCATCAGTGGAACGCCACGGGCGTGGGCGACCTCTGCAAGGGCTTCGAGGTCGACGATGTTGCCCGCAGGATTGCCGATGCTTTCGCAGTAGACCAGCTTGGTGTTGGCGTCGATCAACTCGGCGATGGCTTCGGCGCTGTCGTCGTGGGCAAACCGTACCTCGACACCAAAGCTCGGCAGCAAGTGGGCGAACAGGGTGTAGGTGCCGCCATAGAGCTGCGGAGTGGTGACGATATTGTCACCGGCGCGGGTCAGGGTCTGGATTGCATAGTGGATCGCTGCGCTGCCGGCGGACACCGCCAATGCCGCGATACCGCCTTCGAGGGCGGCGATCCGTTGCTCCAGCACATCGTTGGTGGGGTTCATGATGCGCGTGTAGATATTGCCGGGCACGTCGAGGTTGAAGAGATCGGCACCGTGCTGGGCGTTGTCGAATTCGAAAGCGACATTCTGATAGATCGGCACGGCGACAGCCTTGGTGGTCGGGTCTGACTTGAAGCCGTGGTGCAGCGCGATGGTGGCGTCTTTCATGATTGTTATTGACCTCCCTGGAGAATGGATCGCCACAATAAATCCGCCCCGGCAATGGCATTTAGATTTTTTTCCGCCCGCCGCCTGTGTTTCCGGCATAAGCACCGCCCGACACGCAGCCCTGCACCTTTATTCGCGTAGAAGGTAAACTTCGCCCCCTGCGCAGGAGCAACCATGAATTATCGTCACGCCTTTCACGCCGGCAATCATGCCGATGTCTTCAAACACCTGACCTTGACCCGCCTCATCGCCCTGATGTCGCGCAAGGAGCAGCCGTTCGCCTACCTCGATACCCACGCCGGTATCGGGCTGTATGACCTGCAGGGCGACCAGGCCAACCGCACCGGTGAATACCTCGAAGGCATCGCCCGCCTGTGGGGCGAAAGCGACCTGCCGGCACTGACCGCCGATTACATGCGCGTGCTGCACGAGATGAACCCGGATGGCCAGTTGCGTTACTACCCGGGTTCGCCGGAGTTGGCACGCCGCCTGACGCGACCCCAGGACCGCGTGTTGCTCAATGAGAAACACCCGGAAGACGGCGTGTTGCTCAAGGACAACATGAAGGGTGATCGCCGGGTCAAAGTGCACCTGGGTGAAGGCTGGCATGTGCCGCGAGCCTTGCTGCCGGTGCCGGAAAAGCGCGCTTTGATGCTGATCGATCCGCCGTTTGAAAAGCTCGATGAGATGCAACGTTGTGCCGCATCCCTCAAGGAAGCGGTAGGCCGTATGCGCCAGACCGTCGCCGCTATCTGGTACCCGGTGAAAGACCAGCGCATGCTGCGCCGCTTCTATCAGGACCTGGCCGGCACCGGCGCGCCGAAGTTACTGCGCGTGGAGTTGCTGGTGCATCCGCTGGACACGCCCAACACCCTGACCGGCTCGGGCCTGGCGATCGCGAACCCGCCATGGGGCCTGGAAGAGGAATTGCGTGAATTGCTGCCGTGGTTGTCCAAGAAGCTCGGACAGACACAGGGAGGGTGGCAGATGGATTGGTTGATTGGTGAGTAGCTTTCAGTTTTAAGCTGCAAGCTGCAAGTAAAAGCGGAACGTGGCACTTGCAGCTTGCAGCTTTGAAGTTGCGCCTTCGATCTTCAGTTGCTGAGTAGGTTTCAGTTTTAAGCTGCAAGCTACAAGTAAAGGCGGAACCCGTCACTTGCAGCTTGTAGCTTAAAACTTGCAGCTTCGATCCTCAGATCGGACACACCACGCCCGTGCCGCCGATCCCGCAATAGCCCTGCGGATTCTTCGCCAGGTACTGCTGGTGATAGGCCTCGGCGAAATACACCGTCGGTGCTTCCTCGATTTCGGTGGTAATCGTACCCAGGCCAGCCTTGGTCAGTTCACCTTGATACGCCTCGGCACTGGCCTTTGCCGCCGCCAGTTGCTCCGGCGTGGTTGCATAGATAACCGAGCGGTACTGGCTGCCGATGTCGTTGCCCTGGCGCATGCCCTGGGTTGGGTTGTGCAATTCCCAGAACATCTTCAGCAAGTCTTCGTATTTCACCTTGGCCTGGTCATACACCACCAATACCACTTCGCTGTGGCCGGTCAGGCCTGAGCAGACTTCTTCATAGGTCGGGTTCGGCGTGTAGCCGCCGGCGTAGCCGACCACGGTGCTGACCACGCCATCGCGCTGCCAGAACTTGCGCTCGGCGCCCCAGAAGCAACCCAGGCCGAAAATCGCGAACCCGACGTCGTCGAGGAATGGGCCCAGCAGCGGGTTGCCGTTGACGAAGTGGGTCTCCGGCAGCGCCATTGGGGTTTCACGGCCAGGCAAAGCTTGTTCTTGAGTGGGCAACACGTTTTTGTTCACCAGAATTTCCGAGCGCAAGACCATGATCAGTCCTCTCAGTCAGATTGAGTTAGGTAAGAGTTCAGACAGCCAGTGTGCCCGAGTGTTACATCGCTGTCAGGCGATTGGCCCGCGCGGGTAGCGTTTAAGCATCTTCATCAGCTCTGATCCGGGGATTGGCCGGTCGAACAGGTAGCCCTGGCCCACATCGCAGCGATGCCGGCGCAGGAACGCCAGTTGTTCGGCAGTCTCGATGCCTTCGGCCACCACCTTGAGCTTGAGGTTGTGGGCCATGGCGATCACCGCCGAGGTGATTTCCATGTCGTCCTGGTTGTCCGGGATTTCATGGATAAAGCTGCGATCAATCTTAATGATGTCGATGGGGAATTTTTTCAAGTAGCTCAGCGACGAGTAACCGGTGCCGAAGTCGTCCATGGCCAGGGTCAAGCCGAAGCTCTTCAGCTGGTCCAGTTGCAGGCGCGTATCTTCGGTGGCCTCCAGCAGGAGGCCCTCGGTCAGTTCCAGCTCCAGCAGGTTCGGCGGCAGCTGTTCTTCCTTGAGGATCGTGGCAATGGACGCCACCAGGTCCGGGTCGGAAAACTGTTTGGGCGACAGGTTGATCGCCACCTGCAGGTTGCCCATGCCGGCGGCGCTCAACTGCTTGCTCATCCGGCAGGCCTGGCGGGCGATCCATTTGCCGATGGGGATGATCAGCCCGGTCTCTTCGGCCACGCTGATGAATTGGTCGGGGCGGATCATGCCCTTTTCCGGGTGGTTCCACCGCAACAGCGCTTCCATACCCAGCAGGCGGCCACTGCGCAGGCACAGTTTGGGCTGGTAGAACACGTCCAGCTCGTTCTGAGTCAGGGCGCGGCGCAGGTTGTTTTCCACGAACAGCTTGTAGCTCGCTTCGGCGTTCAGCGCTTCGGTAAACACCTGTACCTGGTGTTTGCCGTTGGCCTTGGCTTTGTGCAGGGCCAGGCCGGCGTTGCGCATCAGAGTCTGTGGGTCGCGGCCATGCAGGGGCGCACAGGCCAGCCCCACAGAACCGGTGATGCTGATCAACTGGTTGTCGACGAACATCGGCTTGTCGAGGGTCGTCAGCAACTGGCTGGCGACCTGTTGACCCGTCTCGAGGTCGGCATCGTCCAGCAGCACCGCAAACTCATTACTGGCAAAACGCGCCAGGATGCCGCTCGTGCTCAGGCTGTTGCGCAGACGACGGGCCAGGCTGATCAGCAGCTTGTCACCGGTCTGGTGGCCGAGGCTGTCGTTGATCCGCTTGAAGTTGTCGATGTCCACCAGCAGCAGGCTGATAGGGCTATCAGTGTCCCGGGCGAAGCGCTCATCCAGGTTACGGATAAACGCCGGACGGTTGCCCAGGTTCGTCAGGTTATCGGTGTAGGCCAGGCGCTCGATACGTTGTTGTGCCAGCTTGGTCTGGGTGATGTCTTCGTAGATGCCGATGTAGTGGGTCAGTTCGCGGTTGTCGCCATACACCTTGGAAATCGACAGCTGGCCCCAATAGGGCTCGAGGTTCTTGCGCCGGCTCTTGAACTCACCTTGCCAACTGTTGCTCTTGGCCAGGCTCGACGGTGCGTCGAACAGCAACTCGCTGAGGTTCTCCAAGGCCGGCAGTTGCGCCAGGCGATGGCCGTGGACTTCTTCGGCGCTGTACTGGGTAATCGCGGTAAAGCTGGGGTTGACGTACTCCACAACACCATCGCAATTGACCAGCAGGAAAGCGTTGGCACTTTGCTCTACAGCCCGCTGGAATAAATGCAGCGCGCTGGTGGCGGCACGACGGTTGTGGTTGTTGATCACCTGGGCGAACTGGTCCGCCAGCTCTCCGGCGAAGGCGATCTCATCGGATTGCCAGGCGCGCGAGCTGCCCCTTTGTTCCAGGCACAATACGCCGACGACCTGGCCATCAACCCGAATGCTTGCATCGAGCATTGCGTGGATATTCTTGGCGCGCAGGTTTTCGGCCATTTCCCGGGTGCGTGGATCGCGCATCGCATGGGTCGCGTCGATGGCGCGGCTGCTGTGCAGGGCTTCCAGGTAGTCCGGGAAGCTGCTGGCGTCGATCGCTTCAGGTAGGTGGTATTGTTGGTCGGCGCGGTGGTACGCCGAGATCGGCACCAGGCGCATGCCTTCGAGGTGCCAGATACTGGCGCAATCGATCTGGTAGATATCGCACGCGCTGCGCGTGATCAGCTCGGCGGCTTCTTGCAGCGAGTTAGGCGTGCTATAGCGCTGGCGCGCCAGCAACAGGATCAACTCCTGCTGGGCGCGTACCCGCTCCAGGTGCTGCAACTGTTCCTGTTGCGCACGCTGGTTGAGCTCCAGGGCGATCTGCAGGCGGCTGTTCTGGTTTTCCAGGTCGGCAGTCGGGGCAGGGGCGGGGATTTCACTGAACAGGCCGTCGACTACCATGAGGTAGCCGCGCAACAAGTGGCGATTGTGTTGTTTGTAGGCCTCGCCCATTTCCAGCAGGCTCAGCGGCCCGTCCTGGGTGTGCAAGGTGTAGCGCACCAGGTAATGGGGGCTGTGGCTCAGTTGCTGCTGGATCGCATCGTGCAACTGGTAACGCGCCTGAGGTTCCATCAGGCTGGCGTAGGGCGTGCCGATCAGGGCGCATAACTCAACCGCCGACAGGCCGAATTGACGTTCGCAATTGGGGTCGAGGTAAAGCAAGGCCCAGCTTGCCTCATTAAGCCGCTCGAAACGCAGCATACCGAGGCGCGAAGGCACCGGTAATTGCGTCACTACCTCGGCCGCCATACGGGCGACATCGGGTTGGCTTTTCATGGGGAAACTCGCTCGGGAAAATGCGCACTGCGCCGGGGCTCACGCCCTCTTTACTGTCGCCTGCGGCAAGGTTGCATCATGCAGCACGGACTGACAAGAGAGGATGAAGGCTAAGTGCTATATGGCTGTTATCGGCCGCACGGGGGATTTCTGCAATCGGGCTGATAGAAGGCGTGCACGCCGATTCTGACTGCGCGGCGAGCGCCAAAAAAAGCCCCGCCAATTGGCGGGGTTGAGGTACGAGCGTGGCGCTCGGAAATCGGTGCAGCCAGGCCTCCCCGGTGAAAGGGAGGCCCGTTGAGGCTTACAGCAGGATAGTGCGGATGTCGTTCAGCAACTGGCTCAGGCGCTGAGTGAAGCGTGCAGCCGCGGCGCCGTTGATCACACGGTGATCGTAGGACAACGACAGTGGCAGCATCAGCTTCGGTTGGAACGCTTTACCGTCCCATACAGGCTGGATAGTGGCCTTGGACACACCCAGGATCGCCACTTCTGGCGCGTTGACGATTGGCGTGAAGCCGGTGCCGCCAATGTGACCGAGGCTGGAGATGGTGAAGCACGCACCTTGCATGTCGTCTGGAGTGAGCTTCTTGTCGCGGGCCTTGGCGGCCAGCGCAGCCGCTTCAGCAGCAAGCTGCAGCAGGCTCTTCTGGTCGACGTTCTTGATGACCGGTACCAGCAGGCCATCCGGGGTGTCGACGGCAAAGCCGATGTGCACGTATTTCTTGCGGATGATCGCTTTGCCGCTCGGGGCCAGCGAACTGTTGAAGTCCGGCAGTTCCTTGAGCAGGTGCGCGCAGGCCTTGAGCAGCAGCGGCAGCACGGTCAGTTTCACGCCGGCTTTTTCGGCCACGGCTTTCTGCGCAACGCGGAAAGCTTCCAAGTCGGTGATGTCGGCCTGGTCGAACTGAGTCACGTGCGGGATGTTCAGCCAGCTGGCGTGCAGACCCGCCGCGCCGATCTGCATCAGGCGGGTCATCGGCACTTCTTCGACTTCGCCGAAGCGGCTGAAGTCCACGGTGCGGATCGGCGGAATGCCCGAGCCACCTGTGGCGTTGCCTGCAGCCGGCGCTTCCTTGGCTTTCTGCATCATGGCTTTGACGTAAGCCTGCACGTCTTCCTTCAGCACGCGACCGTGAGGACCACTGGCAGCCACTGCGCTCAGCTCGACGCCGAACTCACGGGCCAGTTGACGCACGGCAGGGCCGGCATGAACCTTGGCACCGCTTGGCGCGGGTGCGGCAGCAGGGGCCGGTGCGGCCTCGGCTTTTGCGGCCGGTGCAGCAGCAGGAGCAGCCGGAGCGGCTTCAGCCTTGGCCGCCGGAGCGGCAGCCGGTGCCGACGCGGCAGCAGGCGCAGCGCCTTGTACTTTCAGCTTGAGGATGAAGTCACCGGTGCCGACTTCGTCTTCCAGCTTGACCGCGATGCTTTCCACCACGCCGGCAGCCGGCGATGGGATTTCCATGGAGGCCTTGTCGGACTCCAGGGTGATCAGCGACTGGTCGGCTTCGACGGTGTCGCCGACCTTGACCAGCAGCTCGATGATCTTGGCCTTGCCCGACGAGCCGATGTCCGGGACGTGAATGTCCTGGACAGTAGCGGCGGCAGGTGCAGCGGCCGGGGCTGGAGCAGCCTCGGCAGCGGCAGGCTTCTCAGCGGCCGGTGCGGGTGCAGCGGCGGCAGCAAGAGCCGCCGCAGGGGCCGCATCAGCGGCACCTTCGATTTCCAGCTCCAGCAGTTCGTCGCCTTCTTTCAGGCGGTCGCCCAGCTTCACTTTCAGGCTCTTGACCACGCCGGCCTTGGGAGCAGGGATTTCCATGCTCGCCTTGTCCGATTCCAGGGTCAGGATGCTCTGGTCGGCTTCAACTTTGTCGCCGACCTTCACAAACAGCTCGATTACTTCACCTTCACCGCTGCCGATGTCAGGTACGCGAATGAGTTCGCTCACAAAAAATCTCCTCAGCAGTCCAGTGGGTTACGTTTTTCCGGGTTGATCCCGAACTTGACGATAGCGTCCGCTACCACCTTGGGTTCGATCTCACCACGGTCAGCCAAGGCTTCCAGGGCTGCCAACACCACGAAGTGACGGTCGACTTCGAAGAAGTGACGCAGCTTCTTGCGGCTGTCACTGCGGCCGAAACCGTCGGTGCCCAGGACTTTGAATTCCTTGGACGGGACCCACTGGCGAATTTGTTCAGCAAACAGTTTCATGTAGTCGGTCGAAGCGATTACCGGGCCTTTACGGCCGGTCAGGCACTCTTCAACGAAGGTGCGCTGTGGCTTCTGGCCAGGGTGCAGGCGGTTGTGACGCTCTACGGCCAGGCCGTCGCGACGCAGTTCGTTGAAGCTGGTGACGCTCCACACGTCGGCACCGACGTTGAACTCTTCACGCAGGATCTTCGCCGCTTCACGCACTTCACGCAGGATGGTGCCGGAGCCCATCAGTTGTACGTGGTGCGCTGCTTCCTTGGTGTCTTCTTCGAGCAGGTACATGCCCTTGATGATGCCTTCTTCCACGCCGGCCGGCATGGCTGGCTGCTGGTAGGACTCGTTCATCACGGTGATGTAGTAGAAAACGTCCTGCTGCTCTTCGGTCATTTTCTTCATGCCGTCCTGGATGATCACCGCCAGCTCATAGCCGTAGGTTGGATCGAAGGTGCGGCAGTTCGGGATGGTGGCAGCCAGGATATGGCTGTGACCGTCTTCGTGTTGCAGGCCTTCGCCGTTCAGCGTGGTCCGACCGGCGGTACCGCCGATCAGGAAGCCACGGGTACGGCTGTCGCCGGCTGCCCAAGCCAGGTCGCCAATGCGCTGGAAGCCGAACATCGAGTAGAAGATGTAGAACGGCAGCATCGGCTGGTTGTGGCTGGAGTACGAAGTACCGGCAGCGATGAAGGAGCTCATGGCGCCCGCTTCGTTGATGCCTTCTTCGAGGATCTGGCCCTTCTTGTCTTCCTTGTAGAACATCACCTGGTCTTTATCGACTGGCTCGTAGAGCTGGCCGACGGAGGAGTAGATGCCCAACTGACGGAACATGCCTTCCATACCGAAGGTACGGGCTTCGTCCGGGATGATCGGGACGATGCGCGGGCCGATGTCCTTGTCCTTGACCAGTTGCGCGAGGATACGCACGAAAGCCATGGTGGTGGAAATTTCACGGTCGCCCGAGCCGTCGAGGATGGCCTTGAGGGTGCTCAGGTCCGGCGTCGGTACGCTGAAGCTGTTGGCGCGGCGCTGTGGCACGAAGCCACCCAGTGCGGCGCGGCGTTCGCTCAGGTAACGGGCTTCGGCGCTGTTCGGCTCCGGCTTGAAGAACGGCAGGTTTTCCAGCTCTTCGTCCTTGACCGGGATGTCGAAGCGGTCGCGGAACAGCTTCAGGCTGTCGACATCGACTTTCTTGGTGTTGTGCGCGGTGTTCTTCGCTTCGCCGGCACCGGTGCCATAACCCTTGATGGTCTTGGCCAGGATGACGGTCGGTTGTTCCTTGTGGTTGACCGCTTCGTGGTACGCCGCGTAGACCTTGTACGGGTCATGGCCGCCACGGTTGAGTTTCCAGATCTCGTCGTCGGACAGGTCGGCAACCATCGCCTTGAGTTCAGGCGTGTTGAAGAAGTGTTCACGCACGAACGCGCCGTCTTTGGCTTTGTAGTTCTGGTACTCGCCGTCGATGACTTCGTCCATGCGGCGTTGCAGGATGCCGTCGACGTCCTTGGCCAGCAGTGGGTCCCAGAAGCGGCCCCAGATGACTTTGGTCACGTTCCACTGAGCACCGCGGAACACGCCTTCGAGTTCCTGGATGATCTTGCCGTTGCCGCGAACCGGGCCGTCGAGGCGCTGCAGGTTGCAGTTGATGACGAAGATCAGGTTGTCCAGCTTCTCGCGGCCGGCCAGGGAGATGGCACCCAGGGATTCCGGCTCGTCACACTCGCCGTCGCCCAGGAAGCACCAGACTTTCTGCTTGCCTTCAGGAATGAAGCCACGGGCTTCCAGGTACTTCATGAAACGTGCCTGGTAGATCGCCTGGATCGGGCCCAGGCCCATGGACACAGTCGGGAACTGCCAGAAATCAGGCATCAGCCAAGGGTGCGGGTACGACGACAGGCCGTTACCGTCCACTTCCTGGCGGAAATTGTTCATGTGTTCTTCGGTGATGCGGCCTTCCATGAACGCACGGGCGTAGACGCCTGGGGAAGTGTGGCCCTGGAAGTAGATCAGGTCGCCGCCGTGTTCGTCGGTCGGGGCCTGGAAGAAGTAGTTGAAGCCGATGTCATACAGGGTTGCGCTGGAAGCGAAGCTGGAGATGTGACCGCCCAGGTCCGAATCTTTCAAGTTCGTGCGCATTACCATCGCCATGGCGTTCCAACGTACCAGCGAGCGAATGCGGCGTTCCATGAACAGGTCGCCAGGCATGCGTGCTTCGTGGGTAACGGGGATGGTGTTGCGGTATGGCGTGGTGATGGCGTAGGGCAGTTGCGAGCCGCTGCGGGTCGCGAGTTCGCCCATACGGGTCATCAGGTAGTGAGCACGGTCTTCGCCTTCTTTGTCGAGAACCGATTCCAGGGCGTCCAGCCATTCCTGGGTTTCGACGGGATCGAGGTCTTGCATGGCTTGCTCCAGGGCGGAAAGGCTACCAGAATCGGTTGCCTGAGTTTGCGACTGGCCTTGTGGGCAGACGACATAAATTCTTGGATGGCCGAAGGTTGCTTCGGCGTCCTGTAGTTTTACTACAAATCGTCGGCCATTTCAGCCTTTCGAATGTATATACGAGTAGTAAAACTACACAAGACTGAGCGTATGACTCGGTCTGGCTGGTGAGCATAATCGTTATTGTTGATCTTTTGCGAACAAGAAAAGGTGAATGTTTGATGTTGGCTGCCAAAATGAAATTAATTTCAGCTATTTCTAACCTTTGTTCGACAGTCCTTCACCGAGCGTGGTTCTTGCGTTCACAGCTACACGCCATTCACGCGCCGATCAAGGATAGACCATGACCCTTCCAACGCTCGCCGAACTGCCGGCCATTCTCTTGCCTTTTGCCCAGCGGGCCGAGCAGTCATTTCGTGACGCAGTGGCTGCGCTGGGCGACGATCATGGCCTTTCTGCGTGGACGCCGCAACGGTGGGCCGACTTCGCCCGCGTATGCGCCGCCAGTGATTTCGTCATTGAACAGAGTCTGCGTGACCCTTTGATGTTGCTGGAGCTGGTGGCCTGGGGCGAGCTGGATCGCGGTTTTGCGCCCGGCGAGCTGTGCGGGCAGGTGGCTGGCGCGGTGCAGCAGGCTGAAACAGAAGATGAGCTGGGGCGTGTACTGCGCCGTCAGCGCACCCGGCAGCAGGTGCGGATTATCTGGCGCGACCTGACCCGACAGGCGGACCTGGTGCAAACCTGTCGCGACCTCTCCGACATGGCTGACGCCTGTATCGACCAAGCCTACCAGTGGCTGTATCAGCGCTATTGCGCACAATTCGGCACCCCGACCGGCCGCCGTAGCGGCGAAGCGCAGCACATGGTCATCCTCGGCATGGGCAAGCTCGGTGCGGTGGAGCTGAACCTGTCGTCCGATATCGACCTGATCTTCGCTTATCCCGAAGGTGGTGAGACGGTGGGCGTGAAACGCGCCCTGGATAACCAGGAGTTTTTCATTCGTCTTGGTCAAAAATTGATCAAGGCCCTTGATCCCATGACCGTCGATGGTTTTGTGTTTCGCGTCGATATGCGCCTGCGCCCCTACGGTTCGGCCGGTGCCCTGGTGCTCAGCTTCAATGCGCTGGAGCAATACTACCAGGATCAGGGGCGCGACTGGGAACGCTACGCCATGATCAAGGCGCGCGTCGTGGCCGGCGACCAGGCGGCTGGTGCGCAGTTGCTCGATATGCTGCGACCATTTGTCTATCGCCGCTATCTGGACTTTTCCGCCATCGAAGCGCTGCGCACCATGAAGCAGTTGATCCAGCAGGAAGTGCGGCGCAAAGGCATGGCCGACAATATCAAGCTGGGCTCGGGCGGTATCCGCGAGGTCGAGTTTATCGCCCAGGCGTTCCAGCTGATTCACGGCGGCCGCGACCTCAGCCTGCAACAGCGCCCGCTGCTCAAGGTGCTGGGCACTCTGGAAGGCCAGGGTTACCTGCCCCCGGCGGTGATTGCCGAGCTGCGCGAAGGCTATGAATTCCTGCGTTACACCGAGCATGCCATCCAGGCCATCGCTGATCGGCAGACCCAGATGCTTCCGGACAATCCGAGCGATCAGGCACGCATTGCCTTTATGTTGGGCTTTGCCGATTGGGCGGCTTTTCATGAGCGCTTGATGTATTGGCGCGGTCGGGTGGACTGGCATTTTCGCCAAGTGATCGCTGACCCGGATGAGGAGGAAGGCGAAGAAAGCGAGCTGATGGTAGGCGGTGAGTGGTTGCCATTGTGGGAAGAGTCTCAGGATGAAGAAGCTGCGTGCCGCCAGTTGGCCGAAGGCGGCTTCCTCGACGCCCACAAGGCCCTCAAGGCGCTGGCCGGCCTGCGCGGCAGCCCGCAGTTGCGCGCCATGCAGCGTCTGGGGCGTGAGCGGTTGGATGCGTTTATCCCGCGCCTGCTGGCCCAGGCGGTCGAGCATGCCAATCCGGACCTGGTGTTGGAGCGCGTCCTGCCGCTGGTGGAAGCTGTCGCTCGTCGCTCCGCGTACCTAGTGCTGTTGACCGAAAATCCAGACGCCCTGCGTCGCTTGCTGACGTTGTGCGCCGCCAGCCCCTGGATCGCCGAACAGATCACCCGTTTTCCGTTGCTGCTCGACGAATTGCTCAACGAAGGTCGCCTGTTCAAGCCGCCGTTGGCACCGGAACTGGCCGCCGAATTGCGCGAGCGCCTGACGCGCATCCCCGAGGACGACCTCGAGCAGCAGATGGAAGCGCTACGCCATTTCAAACTGGCTCACCGCCTGCGCGTGGCCGCTTCGGAGATTGCCGGCAGCTTGCCGTTGATGAAGGTCAGCGATTACCTCACCTGGCTTGCCGAAGCCATCCTCGAACAAGTATTGGCCCTGGCCTGGCGCCAGACCGTGGCCCGGCATGGTTCGCCGCAGCGTGTGGACGGCACCTTGTGCGATCCTGGGTTCATCATTGTCGGTTATGGGAAAGTCGGCGGGATCGAACTGGGGCATGGTTCGGACCTGGACCTGGTATTTATCCATGATGGCGACCCGCAGGCGGAAACCGATGGGGCCAAGCCGATTGATGGGGCGCAGTTCTTCACGCGCCTGGGCCAGCGGATCATTCACCTGCTGACCACCCAGACCAACTCGGGCCAGCTGTATGAAGTGGACATGCGCCTGCGACCTTCCGGCGCCTCCGGGCTATTGGTCAGTTCGCTGGGGGCGTTTGATCGCTATCAACAAAATGAAGCCTGGACCTGGGAGCATCAGGCCCTGATCCGCGCTCGGGTGTTGGTGGGCAGTCAGGATGTCGGGCATGCCTTCGAGCAAGTCAGGGCCAGTGTATTGGGCCGTGAGCGGGACCCGGTCAAGCTGCGCCAGGAGGTCAGCGAGATGCGCGCCAAGATGCGCGATAACCTGGGGACCAAGACCACAGCGGCCGGCACCGGCGCCAATGCGTTCGAGGCGACGGCGCTGTTCGATCTCAAGCAGGATGCCGGAGGTATCGTCGATATTGAATTTATGGTGCAATACGCGGCTTTGGCGTGGTCTGCGCAACATCCATCGTTGCTGCGCTACACCGACAATATCCGCATTCTGGAAGGTCTGGAGCAGGTAGGGCTGATGCCCGCCGCCGATGCCCACCTGCTGCGCGAGGTGTATAAGGCCTACCGTTCCGCTGCGCATCGCCAGGCTCTGCAGAATGAGTCCGGCACGGTCGCCGGGGATCAGTTCGCCGACGAACGGCGCCAGGTGATGCGAATCTGGAAAGAACTGGGGTTAAGCTGAAAATTGATTAAATGTGAGTGCGGGCGTGCTCGCGAAAACAGTGGGTCGGCCACTCGATGGGCCGGCTGACAGACCGCTTTCGCGAGCAAGCCCGCTCCCGCACAACGCAGTGACCGGGCCAACCGTGACCTACAGTAATTTTCGAGGCGGGGAGGCATAAGCCTCCCCGCATCGTTTGTGGAAACTACATGAATATTCTGATCGTTGGGCCCAGTTGGGTCGGTGACATGGTGATGGCGCAGACACTGTTCCAGTGCCTGAAACAGCGTCACCCCGACTGCCAAATCGACGTGCTCGCCCCTGAGTGGAGCCGGCCGATCCTTGAGCGCATGCCCGAGGTGCGCAAGGCCTTGAGCTTCCCGCTGGGCCATGGTGCGCTTGAACTGGCGACCCGTCGTCGCATCGGCAGATCCCTGGCCGGCCAGTACGACCAGGCCATCCTGCTGCCCAACTCGCTCAAGTCGGCGCTGGTGCCGTATTTTGCCGGCATCCCCAAACGCACCGGCTGGCGCGGTGAGTTCCGTTATGTATTGCTCAACGATGTGCGCACCCTCGACAAGGCGCGCTACCCGCTGATGATCGAACGGTTCATGGCCCTGGCCTACGAACCGGGTACCGCGTTGCCCACGCCTTACCCGCGCCCCAGTTTGCAGATCGACCCCGTGACCCGCGATGCGGCACTGGCCAAGTTCGGCCTGACCCTGGACCGCCCGGTGTTGGCGCTGTGCCCGGGCGCCGAGTTTGGCGAGTCCAAGCGCTGGCCGTCGGAGCATTACGCCAAAGTCGCCGAGATGAAGATCCGCGAGGGTTGGCAGGTGTGGCTCTTCGGCTCGAAAAACGATCACTCGGTGGGTGAAGACATCCGTCAGCGCCTGATTCCCGGCCTGCGCGAAGAAGCGGTGAACCTCAGTGGCGACACCTCGCTGGCCGAGGCGATCGACCTGCTGTCCTGCGCCGACTCGGTGGTGTCCAATGACTCTGGCCTGATGCACGTGGCCGCCGCGCTGAACCGTCCGTTGGTGGCCGTGTATGGGTCCACTTCGCCCGGTTTCACTCCGCCATTGGCCGACAAGGTCGAAGTGGTGCGCCTGGGCCTGGAGTGCAGCCCGTGCTTTGAGCGCACCTGTCGGTTCGGCCACTACAACTGCCTGCGCCAATTGCTGCCGCAACCGGTGAGCGAGGCTTTGCAGCGGTTGCAGGGCTCAGTGGTCGAGGTTCGTTAGTTTGCGAGTATTGGTAGTCAAGACCTCATCCCTGGGTGATGTGATCCACGCGTTGCCGGCGCTGACCGACGCCGCGCGGGCGATCCCCGGTATTCGTTTCGACTGGGTGGTGGAAGAAGGCTTTGCCGAGATTCCAACCTGGCACCCGGCGGTGGACAAGGTGTTTCCGGTGGCGATCCGTCGCTGGCGCAAGAATCTCTGGCAGACCTTCAAGAGCGGTGAGTGGTGGCGTTTCAAGCAGCGCATCCAGTCGACCAAGTACGACCTGGTGATCGACGCCCAGGGCCTGCTCAAAAGTGCCTGGTTGACCCGTTACGTGCGTGCGCCGGTGGCCGGCTTCGATAAGAACTCCGCCCGCGAACCCATTGCGGCACGCTTTTATTCCCGTCGTCTGGCCGTGGCCCGTGGGCAACATGCCGTGGAGCGCTTGCGCCAGTTGTTCGCTGTGGCGTTGGGTTATGACCTGCCCAAAGCCCTGGGCGACTACGGCTTGAACGTCGACAAGTTGCTCGGCCTGCCGCCGCAAAAGCCCTATGTGCTGTTGCTGCACGGCACCACCTGGGACACCAAGCACTGGCCCGAGGCCTATTGGCGCGAGCTGGCTGAGCGGATGGGGCGCCTGGGTGTGGATGTAAAGCTGCCTTGGGGTAACGCTGCCGAAAAGGCCCGGGCCGAACGCCTGGCCCAGGGCTTGCCCAACGCTGAAGTGCTACCCAAGCTGAACCTCGCCGGCGTCGCCCGCGTTTTGGCCGGCGCCCGCGCCTGTGTGGCAGTAGACACCGGCCTGGGCCACCTGGCCGCGGCGTTGGATGTGCCGACCATTTCACTGTTCGGTCCCACCAACCCCGGCCTCACGGGCGCCTATGGTAAAGGCCAGATTCACTTGGCCAGTGATTTCCCCTGTGCACCCTGCCTGCAAAAGCAATGCACCTATCAGCCTACGGCCGACGACCGGCGTCGGTTCGACATCCCGCGCGAATCGCCGCTGTGCTTTACACGCCTGAACCCTGAACGTGTGGCAAGCCGCCTGACCACGTTGTTACTGGCCGAGGAACTGCACTGATGCAACTGGCTTTCGTGCTCTACAAATACTTCCCCTTCGGCGGCCTGCAGCGCGACTTCATGCGCATCGCTCTGGAGTGCCAGCAGCGTGGTCATCAGATTCGCGTGTACACGTTGATCTGGGAAGGTGATATCCCACCGGGTTTTGAAGTGCTGGTGGCGCCCGTCAAGGCGCTGGTCAACCACCGTCGCAACGAAAAGCTGTATGCCTGGATCCAGGCCGACCTGGCCAAGCGCCAGGTGGACCGCGTGGTGGGCTTCAACAAGATGCCGGGGCTCGATGTGTATTTCGCCGCCGACGGTGTGTTTGAAGACAAGGCCCAAACCCTGCGCAACCCGATGTACCGCTGGTTCGGGCGTTACAAGCACTTCGCGGAGTATGAGCGTGCGGTGTTTGATAAAAGTGCCAGGACGCAAATCATGGTGCTTTCCGAGCATCAGCAAGCCCTGTTCACCCAGTACTACGGAACACAGGCCGAGCGTTTTCACCTGTTGCCGCCGGGTATTGCCCGTGACCGTCGCGCACCGCCGAATGCGGGTGAGATCCGAGCCGAGTTTCGTCGTGAGTTCGGCCTGGCGGACGACGACTTGTTGCTGGTCCAGATCGGTTCGGGCTTCAAGACCAAAGGCGTGGACCGCAGCCTCAAGGCGTTAGCCGCGCTGCCGTCGGCATTGAAGAAACGCACCCGGCTGTTTGTAATTGGCCAGGACGACCCCAAAGTATTCCAATTGCAGAGTGCTGCGTTGGGCTTGGGTGATCAGGTGCAGTTCTTCAAGGGGCGCAGCGATATTCCGCGCTTCCTGTTGGGCGCCGACTTGCTGATCCACCCTGCGTATAACGAGGCGGCGGGCATGGTGCTGGTCGAAGCCGTGGTCGCGGGCCTGCCGGTGCTGGTGAGCAAGGTCTGTGGTTATGCCTTCTATATCGAGCAAGCCCAAAGTGGCCGGGTGTTGGATGAGCCCTTCGAGCAGGCACAGCTCAATCAATACCTGGTTGAGATGCTCGAAGACCCGCTCGCGCGTGCGGCCTGGAGCCGCAATGGTCTGGCCTTCGCCGAGACGGCCGACCTCTATAGCATGCCGCAGCACGCTGCGGACCTGATTCTGGCGGAGCCAAACCGATGAAGTTGTTTCTTGCCGAACCGTTCAAGACCTTGTGGGCCGGGCGTGATGCCTTCGCCGAGGTCGAAAGACTGGAAGGCCAGGTGTTCCGCGAATTGGCCGCTCGCCGTACGTTGCGTACGGTGGTGGATGGCCACCCGTATTTCGTGAAGATCCACCGGGGAATCGGCTGGGCCGAAATCCTCAAGAACCTGGTCACTGCCAAGCTGCCGGTGTTGGGCGCAGGCCAGGAGTGGGTGGCGATCCAGCGCCTGCAGGCGCTTGGCGTACCGACCATGACGGCGGTGGCCTTTGGCGAGAAAGGTAGCAACCCGGCTGATCAGCATTCGTTCATCATCACTGAAGAGCTGACGCCGATTATCAGTCTTGAAGACTTGACCCTCAATTGGGCCAAACAGCCGCCGGTTCCGGCGATCAAGCATGCCTTGACCTTCGAACTGGCACGTACCGTTGGCGCGATGCACCGAGGGGGCGTCAACCACCGCGATTGCTACCTGTGCCACTTCCTGCTGCACACTGACCAGCCCATTACAGCGGGTAACCTCAAGTTGTCGGTGATCGACCTGCACCGTGCCCAGGTGCGCTCGACGATCCCTCGGCGCTGGCGTAACAAGGATCTTGCCGGGCTGTATTACTCCGCACTGGAGATCGGCTTGACCCAGCGGGACAAGCTGCGTTTCCTCAAACATTACTTCCAGCAGCCGTTGCGCCAGATCCTGGCTGAGCAAACGGCGCTGTTGAACGAGTTGGAGCGCATGGCCGCCAAGCTTTACGCACGCAAACAGCGATACGGGGACGCACTCTGATGGCGGGTTGGAACCTCGAACCCGCTTATGCCTCCCTGGCAGATGATTTCGGCAGCCTTGAAGCAGTGTTCGCTCTGCAGGGTGAGCGGTTGACTCGCGATCCATTGTCCGAAGTGATCCGGGTGACACGCGACGGCATCAACTACTACGTCAAGCGCTATGTGGGGGCAGGCAAGGGCTTGCGCCGTTACCTGGGCAAGCCGCGGGTCAAATCCGAGTGGCAGAACCTCAAGCGCTTCGCCAAATGGGGCATCCCGACTGCGGATGTGGTCGCTTGGGGCCTGGATCGCAAGGGGCTGGCATACAACCGTGGGGCGATGATTACCCGCGAGTTGCCGAAAACCGAGGATCTGTCGGTGTTGGCCGAGCGCAAAGACGCGCGTCTGAAGGACGCCGGCTGGGTCGACGCGGTCAGCCGCCAACTCGCCGAATATACCCGCACCATGCACGATCACCGCTTTACCCATAACGATTTGAAGTGGCGCAACCTTTTGGTGGACGACCAGCGAACCCTGTATCTGATCGACTGCCCTAACGGTGATTTCTGGCGGGGCTTCTGGCTCAAATACCGCATCACCAAAGACCTGGCTTGCCTGGACAAGGTCGCCAAGTATCACTTGTCGGCCACGCAGCGCCTGCGTTTCTACATGCAATATCGCCAGCGCACGCACCTGACGGCGTCGGATAAACAGCGAATTCGCCACGTGGTGAAGTTTTTCGAGGGGCGCGAATGAGCGACTTTTTAGCGGCCGAAGACCGTGCGCTGTTGGAGCGTAACGGTCTGGCGACCTTTGACGCCCTGTGGGCCAAGCAACTGGATGCGGTAGACGAACCCAATACCAGCCGTGGTGGTTGGAGCAGCGTGTATCGCCTGGAGCTGGAGGGGCAGGGTTATTACCTCAAGCGCCAGAGCAACTACCTGACTCGTACCTTGTACAGGCCGTTGGGCGAACCAAGTTTTTCCCGTGAGTTTCGCAACATCAGCCTTTACCGCCAGCGGCGCATCCCGGCGTTGCAAGCCGCTTTTTTCGGTGAGCGCAAGGTCAAGGGCGAGCACCGAGCGATGTTGCTGACCCGCGCACTGGATGGTTGGAATGACCTGGATTCGTTGCTGGAGCAGTGGCCGCAATTGAGCGATGACCAGCAGCGCGCAATCCTGCGAGCCTGTGGTCAGCTTGCCCACACGCTGCACGCTGTGGGTCAAGTACATGGTTGTTTTTACCCCAAACATATCTTCCTGCAGGCCACCGCCGACGGTTATGCCGCGCAGTTGATCGACCTGGAGAAAACCCGCCCGCTGTTGTTCGGCTGGCGTGACCGGGTGAAGGATCTGGAGCCGTTGCTGCGCCGTGCCCCGCAGTGGTCTGAAGCCCAGGTGCGCTATTTGCTGGCCGCCTACCTGGAGCAGCCGGAGGACAGCGCGCTGGTCGATACCTGGCATCAGCGTCTGACGGCCCGTCGCAGCCACAAGGAGAACCGTTGATGCGCTTGTCCGAGCTGAAAAATGCCGGCCGTGCGCCCAGCCTGCCGCTGAGCATCGAATTGGCGGATGCGGCCGGCCCCGGGCAATTGCAATTGTTGAGCCTGTTACGGGTGTTGCCGGGGCAGCGCTATGTGGGCGCGGCGGTTTGGCGTGGGCGTCCGGTGCTGGCCAAGTTGTTGGTGGGCAGCAAGGCCGCGCGGCATTTTCAGCGTGAACTCGACGGTGTGCGTCTACTGGCGGAGCAGGGGCTGGTCACGCCGTTGTTGTTGGCCGACGGCTTACAGGAAGGCGAGGGTGGCTGGCTGCTGTTCGAGTTTCTTGAGGGGGCCGAAAGCCTGGCGCAAGCCTGGCGTGCTGTCGAAAATCTGCCGCCGCTGGCGGACGCGCAAACCGCCGTGCTCGCCGAGGCGCTGGGGGTGATTGCCCATATGCACGCCCGTGGGGTTTGGCAGGAAGACCTGCACCTGGACAACCTGCTGCGCCATGACGGCAAGCTGTACCTGATTGATGGTGCCGGGATCTGCGTTGAGCAGGCCGGCAAGCCGTTGTCGCGTGAGCGTGTGCTGGAAAACCTCGGGGTGTTCTTTGCCCAGTTGCCGAAGAATCTCGAACCGTTTACCGAAGAGTTGCTGGTGTACTACCTGCTGGGTAATGGCGAGCACGCACTGCCGTTGGAAGCCCTCGAAAAACAGGTGCGTAAAGTCAGCGCCTGGCGCATGAAGGACTTCATGAGCAAGGTCGGGCGTGAATGCACACTGTTCAGCGTGGTGCGCGGGGCTTTCGCCTTGCGTGCGGCTCGTCGCGAAGAAGAGGCCGCGATGGTGCCGGTGCTGGAGCAGGCGGATGCATTGCTTGAGCAGGGCCATTTGTACAAGACGGGTGGCGCGGCGAGCGTTGCCAAGGTCGAGGTGGCCGGTCGCCCATTGGTGATCAAACGCTACAACATCAAGGGGTTTACCCATTGGCTCAAGCGTTTCTGGCGCCCGAGCCGGGCCTGGCATTCCTGGCGTGAAGGCAACCGCCTGGCGTTCCTGGGCTTTGCCACGCCCAAGCCGCTGGCCGTTCTGGAGAAGCGCTGTTTCTGGTTGCGCAGCCGGGCTTATCTCGTCACCGAATTCTTGCCCGGGCCGGACATCATCGAGCGCTTCGCGCCCTACGTCGAACACGGCGATGCGCCTGAAAACGAACTGTTGGCCCTGGAACAGTTATTCGCCGAACTGATCCGCGAGCGCATCAGCCATGGTGACTTCAAGGGGCACAATCTGTTCTGGAACGACGGCCGCTGGGCGATGATCGATCTGGATGCGATGTGTCAGCACCGTTCCGTTGCCAGCTTTGCCCCGGCCTTTGCCAAGGACCGTGCGCGCTTTATGCGCAACTGGCCGCAAGAGAGTGCGCTGTATCGGCTGATCGACCAGCGCCTGCCCACGCAGGTTTGACGCTCGGTCGATAGGGGGGGCAGGTGGCTAATGCCAGTCAGTCAAGAAGGAGAAAGGCTAAAAAGTAACCTGTGGCGAGGGCGCTTGCTCCGGTTGGACTGCGCAGCAGTCCCATGCTTTGTAAACAAAGAGCGGGGCCGCTTTGCGGCCTAACGGGAGCAAGCTCCCTCGCCACACATACAGCGTTCACCCTTAACGACTGGTATTAGGGCAGGTGGCTTGCTCCCACATTTTGCGTTGTGGTGATCCTAGAACTGGTACTCAGCCCCAGCCCCTGCATACCACGACCGCCCAGGGGCCGCTTCGTAATAGCGGCCGTTGCCATCCCCCACAATGACCGAGCCGACATACTGGCGATCCAGCAAGTTATCCAGGCGCAGTGTCTGGTGAAAGGTCCAGTGCTCCACCTTCTGCTCGAACCGTGCACGCCAGTTGAACACGCTATAGCCTGGCGCTGCGTGTTGCTGGTTGGTGTCTTCGACGTAGACCTTGCTGCGGTACATGCCTTCCAGGGCGGTGCTGACCCAGTCGCGGGGCTTCCAGTTCAGCTCGGCGAACAGGGTGGTTTGTGGGACGCCGGGCAGGTAGTTGCCTTTTTCCACGGGGTTGCCGCCGCCAATGAAGTCGCTGTCATAGGTGGCTTGCAGGCGGGTATAGGCAAGGTTGGTACTCCACTGTTCCGTCAGTTGGCTTTCGATGCCCAATTCGAAGCCTCGGCGCAGGGTACGGCCGGCGTTCTGATAGGTGGTGCGACCACCACTGGACTGTTGCACCACCAACTCGTCTTCGGTGGTGATCTGGAACACCGCTGCGTTAAGCCGGGTGTCCTGTCCGATGCGTGCTTTGAGCCCCATTTCGTACTGGGTGCTGACCGACGGCTTGAGCGCAAAGTTAAAGCCGTTCGAGGTGCTGGAGTAAGCCGATTCGGCCTGGGTAGGCGTTTCGAAGCCTTTGCCCGCACTTACATAGCCGTGTAGGTCGGGCGTAAAGGCGTACATAACGCTCACCGAAGGTGTGTTCTTCTGGTAGGTCTTGTTGCCGCTGTCGTTACCGTCGCTGAGGAAATGGTCGCTTACATCCATCTTCATGGTGCTGTGGCGCAGGCCGGCTTGCAGGGTCCAGTCGCCCAGCAGCCAGTTGGCCTGCACAAACGGGTCGAGGCTGGTGGCGGTGTCGACTTCATCGCGACCCAGGGCACCCTTGACGCCATGTACACCGTTGAGCGTATTGGAATAACCCTGGCGATCATCCTGGCTGCGGTCGTAGTCGAGGCCGGTGATCAGGGTGAGGTCGCCGGGCGCGCTGGTGATGGGTTGCAGCCAGTGGACGGAGCCACCGTAGAGTTTGCGGTCGAAGTCCACGACGCCACCGCGCCTGTCGGGTGGAGTGCCACCTCGAATCGACAAATATTGAATCACGCTCCGGCGGCCCGTGTAGGCATTCACCTGCAGTGTCGCATCGCCGAAATAGCGTTCGTAATTCAGGCCCAGTTGCTGATGATCGATACTTTTGCGCGTGTTGTACTGCAGTGCGGCCGGTGTGACCGAGCGTGGGTCGGCCTTGTACGCCGCCCAGGTCTGCCCCAGCGGGTCCTGCGTGCCGTTTTGCTCCAGGCTGCTGTAGATCAGCGCCAGTTTGCTGTCTTCATCCGGCTGGACGTTGAGCTTGGCGAAGGTCTGGTCGCGGCGCGCGCTGCTGTGGTCGCGGTAGCCATCGGTGTCCATGCGTGAGGCATCGAGCACGAAGCCGGCACCGTTTGCCGCGCCTTCGGCCGTCAGGTGGTTTTTGTTCAGGCCGTCGCTGCCCACCAAGGTTTCCGCGCCGATGCGCGGTGGGCCTTCGCCGTCGCGGGAGAACATCTGGATCACCCCGCCAGCGTTACTGCCGTACAGCGTGGCTGCGGGGCCGCGCAGCACTTCAATACGTTCAGCGGTGTCGAGGTTGAAGGTGGCCGCCTGGCCTTGGCCGTCCGGAGTGCTGGCGGGTATGCCGTCGGCAATCAGTTTGATGCCGCGTACGCCAAACGCCGAGCGCGCACCGAAGCCGCGAGAGGAAACCTGCAGGTCCTGAGCGTAGTTCTGGCGGTTCTGCACCACCAGGCCGGGTACACGGGACAGGGCTTCGGAGGCGTTGATGCCCAGTTGGCCGTCGCTGATCTGCTCGTGGCTGATGCTGTCTACCGAGTACGGCAGGTCGAAGGTCGGGCTGGCGCTGCGCGAGCCGGTGACCACGCTGGGATCGAGGATGATGGCGGTGTCGTCGGCCTTGGCGGTATCGCACAGGGCGAACAGGCCAGGTAGTAGGAAGGTGATGCGAGCGAGGGTTTTCATGAGTCAGCCGGAATGCGGGGCGCCTGGTGTGTAAACGCGCAAAAGGGCGCGAGTTTAGAGGTTTGGCAGATTTTTCGCATTTCGGAAGCCTCCTACGCGTTGTAGCGGTGGGGCTGGGCTGAACCCTGAACAGCTCGGGTGCTAGCGTGGCGGACCCTCACTGGAGTCTCGCCATGAAAATAACAACTGCTGTGGCACTGGGTCTGGTTTCGCTGACGATAAGTGGCTGCGGCACACTTAACACGGTACTGCGTGAAGATGTCGCAGCGACCCGGGAGTTGCGCAAGCAAAAAACCTACTGTGCATCCATTCCTCGTGTCTACAGCGGCGTGGCGTTTGATTTCTGCCTGCTGCACGCTGCGCCGGACCCCACCGGTGTGCTCATACCTGTTGTGCTGGCGGATATCGCCGTGTCGGGGGCGTTTGATACGGTCGTTCTGCCTTACACCCTGTACCGGCAGGTCGAGTACGGCAATATCGATGTGTACCGTTAAGCCTCGCCGATCCTCTTGGCGCTAACAGTCTTGCACTGCTTTTAAGCTATAATCCCGCCCTTTAGCTGTTTCCCGCCGAGGTGGGAGGCACACTTTTTTCAGGCGCAACCCGCCTGCATGCAGACTAAAAGAGGCTAGACCCCTGTGGCATTGACGATTCTTGGCCTGTCCGGCGCCCTTAGCCATGATCCTTCCGCAGCCTTGTATATCGACGGCAAGCTGATCGCGGCCGCCGAAGAAGAGCGCTTCGTACGCGACAAACATGCAAAGAACCGCATGCCTTACGAGTCGGCGAAGTTCTGCCTGGAGCAGGCCGGCATCAAGCCTTCCGACGTTGACGTGGTAGCCATCCCGTTCGCCCCGATCAGCCTGTTCGGTGAGGCACGCTGGCACTACGCCAAGCGTTACTGGTACGCCCCGGACCGCGCGCTTGACGCGATCCTGATGGGCAACCGTCGCTACAAGCGCTATCGCAACAAGATTGTCTGGTGCCTGGAGCAACTGGGTTTCGATCCGAAGAAGATCAAGATCGAGCCGGTTGAACACCACCTGGCCCACGCTTCCAGCGCCTATCACTGCTCGGGCTTCCAGGAGAAAACCGCGATCCTGGGCATCGACGGCAAAGGTGAGTACGCCACCACGTTCTTCGGCTACGGCGAAAACGGCAAGATCCACAAGATCAAGGAGTTCTACGATCCGGACTCCCTGGGCGGCCTGTACGGCGCAATCACCGAGTTCCTCGGTTTCGAGATGCTCGACGGTGAGTTCAAGGTCATGGGCATGGCGCCGTACGGCGACGCCAGCAAATACGACTTCTCGCGCTTGGCGTCTTTCGAAAACGGCGAATTGCTGATCAACACCGACTACGCCAACGTCATTGGCCTGCGTCGCTACAAAGAGAAAGGCAAGGGCTTCTATTTCTCGCCAAAACTGATCGAGTGGCTGGGGCCCAAGCGCGAAGGCGATATTGCCGACGAGCCGTACATCCACTACGCCGCCAGCATGCAAGCGCTGTTCGAGAAACTGGCCCTGCAGATGATCGACCATTACCTGGGCGACATCCTCAAGGAAACCGGCAAGCTGGCCTTCGCCGGCGGCTGCGCGCTGAACGTCAAGCTGAACCAGAAGATCATCGCTCGTGACGATGTGAAAGAGCTGTTCGTGCAACCGGCGTCCGGCGATGCCGGCACTGCGGTTGGCGCGGCGGCCTATGTGTCCCACGCCCGTGGCGTACCGGTCGAGAAGATGGAACACGTCTACCTCGGCCCGTCCTACAGCAACGAAGATGTGATCGCCGCGTGTGCCAGGCACGAGAGCAAGCCGAACTGGCGCAAGATCGAGAACATGCCTGAGCGTATCGCCAGGATCATGGTCGATGGCAACCCGGTGGCCTGGTTCCAGGGCCGCATGGAGTTCGGTCCGCGTGCGTTGGGCGGCCGTTCGATCATCGGCTGTCCAAGCGCCACCGGCGTGGCTGACCGCATCAACCACCAGATCAAGTTCCGCGAACGCTGGAGGCCTTTCTGCCCGTCGATGCTCGACACCGTGGCCCCGCAGATGATCAAGGTCGATCATCCGGCACCCTTCATGACCTTCACCTTTGAAGTGGCGGAAGAGTGGAAGGCCCGTGTGCCGGAAGTGGTCCATGAAGATGGTACCTCCCGTGCCCAGGTGCTCAAGCGCGAATACAACCCGCGCTATTACGACATGATGAAAGAGCTGGAAGTGCTGACCGGCAACGGGGTGTCCCTGAACACGTCGCTCAACCGTCGTGGCGAAGCGATGATCTGCTCGCCGACCGATGCCTTGAACATGTTCTTCGGCTCCGACCTGCAGTACCTGATCATGGAAGACATCCTGGTCGTTAAAGACGGCGTGGACCCTTATGACGCTGTGGTCTGAATGCTGAACCGCTTCCAGGGTTGGCGTGAACGTGGCTGGGCGCCTGTCGAGGCCGAGGTTTACGCCCAAGCCTGGCAGCGTTACGGCGGCAGTGTGGCGACTCATCCACAGGTGATCGAGCGCCTGGCCGGCCTGGCGCAGATTCCGGTGCGTTACCTGGGCTGGGAGCAGGACGGTGAACTCAAGGGGGCGATAGCCACTTGGGGGCGCGACCTGGCCCTGTCCAAGGACGTACTCAAGCGCCGTGGCAAGAAAGGCCTGTTTGACCTGGGCAATGCCGAGATCATTCTGCCGATCGCCGCCCAGGCGCAGGTACCGCTGCGCCATCGTGCGCGCTACCTGTCGTCGCTGAATGAAGGCCGTGTCAGCACGCTCAAGCCCCAGGCCGAGCAGTTGGCCATGGCGCGCACTCCCGAAGACCTGTCGAAGAAGTTTCGCTACAACCAGCGTCGTGAGTTGCGTCTGCTTGAAGAGGCGGGCGGCGTGGTGCGGGCGGTGAGTGAGTTTTCCAGTGAGGAACTGGCGGCGATTTATTGCGACCTGTTCCAGCGCCGCTGGGGGTTCCCGGCCGCGGGTGCGGCGCGTCTGGCCGAGGTGCTTGAGTTGCTCAAGGAGTTTCTGTTCGGCTCGGTGCTGTTCCTCAATGGCGCGCCAATTGCCGTGCAACTGGTGTATCAAGTGCAGTCCACCGAGTGGTTCAGCGCCGAATATGTCAATGGTGGTGTCGACCCTGAGACCCGCGCATTCAGCCCCGGTAGCGTGCTGAGCTTTCTCAACACCCAAAGTGCCTGGGAGCAGGCGCGGGCGGCCGGCAAGGCGCTGCGTTTCTCTTTCGGGCGTTCCGACCGTGAATACAAGGAGCGCTGGTGCAACCCGGTGCCGGTGTTCAGCGTATGAGTCGCAAGCAGCAATTGCTCAAGCGCCATCGGCGCAACAAACGCATTGCCCTGTTGATCGGCCTGTTGGGGTTGATCGCGGCTGGCGTGCTGGTGGCCTGGTGGTTGCCGTTGGTGCTGGCGGTCGTGCTGTGGGCAGCCCACGAAGCGTGGTTTGCCGATCATTTGTTCTACTCGCCCAAAGACGACTATGCGTACGCTTTTCCCGCGGGCAGCGAGCAGCCGGGTTTACGTCTGGAGGCGGGGCGGCTGATGCTGGATACGCCGCTGGAGGCTGATGAAACCCTGATCGTCGGTGTTGAGCTGAAGAGTTCGTGGCTCGGTCGTTTCGTGGATCCGGCGGTGGAGTTGCTGGGCCTGGAAGCGCCTGACCGGCAGGTTTTCGAACGTGGGGTGGCAGGGCGGCGCTACCTCAACCTTACAGGCGCCGGCGAAGCGTTGTCGGCGGGCAAGCTCGAACTGCGCGGGCGCTGGTGTCGGATTAAGGGCCAGCCGACCCTGTGGCGTTTCCGACAGCCGGACTATCGCCAGCAACGCGTCATGGTGATTGCGCCCCACGCCGACGATGCCGAGCTGGCTGCATTCAGCCTTTACAGCCAGGCTGCCGAAAGCTGGATCGTCACCCTGACGGCGGGTGAAATTGAAGCCGAACATTACCGGCAGATGGGTATGCCTGTGGCCCAGGCCGCACGGATCAAAGGGCGCCTGCGCGCCTGGGACAGCGTCGCGGTGCCTCGCTGGGCCGGGGTGCCCGAGGCGCAGTGCGTGCAATTGGGTTACTTCTGCATGCAATTGCAGGCCATGCAGGCGGCGCCGAATGAACCCCAGGCTTCCCGTGAAGCCGACTTGAACGATACGCGGCTGTTTCGTCAGTTCAACGGGTTCACCCTGCCGGGAGATGTGGACGGCGCGCCGACCTGGAGTAACCTGATCGCCGACTTGCGAGCGCTGTTGCTCAAGGCGCGTCCGCAGGTGATCGTGTTGCCGACGCCGCTGCTGGACCCTCACGCGGATCATATCTGCGCCTACGCGGCGATACTCGAGGCTCTGCAAGAGCTGGAGTGGCAGCCCGATACGTTGCTCGGTTACGCCAACCACCTGCATGATAACGACCGCTGGCCCATGGGCGATTCGGGGGCCGGTGTGGCACTGCCGCCGCGCTTCGACTCGGGCGTCGAGCTGGTGCCTTGCAGCTTCACGCTCGCCTTGAGCCAGCAGCAGGACAAGGCCATGGCCTTGGGCATGATGCATGACCTGCAACCGCGAGTGCCGTTCAAGCGTCGCCTGCGCCGGTGGCTGCAGCAACTGTTGGCGGGCCGTGCTCCGTCGCCTTATGGCGAGAACGAGTTCTTTCGCAAGGCCGTGCGTCGTCACGAGCTGCTATGGGTCCTGAAGCAGGACTGAGACCCTATTGAAGGCCGGCGTGAATTCGCCTGTCGCTTTTTTTTACCGGGCCGCGTGCCCGTAGCCAGATCGCTGCATGGAGAGATATGAAGCCTCGTTTCAAGGTTTTGCAGTTACAGCCGGACTACAACGTCAAGACCAATGACTTCGCCGACCTTGGCGAGCAGATCGTCAAGTCTTTGCCGACCGAGCGTTTCGAGGTGACATCGGGGTTCCTCAGCGGCCGTCCGCTGCCTGGGCAGCCCTTGAGCGTGGCTGAGCATTCTCACTATTTCGAGCTGCCGGAGAAGTCCCTCAAGGGTATCCGCTTCGGCGCCATGTGGCAGATCTACAAGTATTGCCGCGAACAGAAATTCGACGTAGTCATCTGTAACCGCTTCAAGTCGGTGAACATGATGCTGTCGCTCAACCGTTGGCTGAAGATCCCACTGTGCATTGGCATCTCCCACGGGTTTGGCGAATATGCGCGTGGCTACCGTCGTCGCCAGACCCGGCGCTGGGTCAGCCCTGCCTGGCGTTTTGTCGGAGTGTCGGAGGCGGTGAAGGATTACCTCGTGGACCTCAACTGCGGGTTCACCCGTGAGAACACCACTTACGTCACCAATGCCATCGATATTCCCCAGGCGGAAGCTCTTCAGCTGAGCCGCGAGGACGCACGCAAGGCCCTTGGCCTGTCCATGGATGCGCGGATGATCGGCGCGCTGGGGCGGCTGGTGCCGATCAAGGGGCACACCCATCTGCTGCAGGCTTTTGCCAACCTCAAGGACAAATACCCCGAAGCTCAGGTGGGCATCATCGGCTCGGGTCGCGCGGAAGCCGACCTGCGTGCCGACATTGAGCGCCTGGGGCTGAACGGCCGCGCGCACCTGCTGGGGTTCCGTGAGGACGGCATGAAGTACGTGCGTGGCTTTGATATCTGGACCATGCCTTCGCTGTTCGAGGGACTGGGCCTGGCGCTGCTGGAAGGTATGAGCGGGCACCTGCCGGTGATTGCGTCCAACGGCCCGGCCATGCTGCCGCTGGTGCAGGGCGCCGGCGGCCTTTCCCATGACCCGGGCAACGTCGAGCAATTGACCGCCGCCCTGGACACTTACCTGGCCTTGAGCGATGAGCAGTTGCGTGCCAAGGGTGAAGAGGTGTTCCGTTATCTGGTGGCCAACCACACGCTCGACGAATTCAAACAGAAGTACCTGACCCTGATTGAAACCGGTTTGCGTGAAGTAGGTCGAGCATGAGTGAGCAACTACCCCTGGTCTCGGTGATCATTGCGTCCTACAACCACGGCCCGTACATCGAGCAGAGCATACTTAGCGTGCTTGAGCAGACCTACCCGCACATCGAGCTGCTGGTGGTGGATGACGGTTCCAAGGATGACAGCGTCGAACGCATCCGACGTTTGCAGGCCGAGCACGGCTTTGATTTCCAAGTGCAGCAGAACCAAGGCCTGACCAACACCCTTAACGGTGCCATCGCCCGCGCCAAGGGCAGCCTGATCGTCCCGTTCGGCTCCGATGACATCATGCTGCCCGAGCGTATTGCGACCCAGGTGGCCTACATGGAAGGCAAGCCGAAGGTCGGTATCTGCGCCGGCAACATCGAGCTGATCGATGGGGACGGTAAGCCGTACCCGGAGAAAAAGCAGCACCGCGACCTGCCGTTTCGCAGCCTGGATTTTGATGATCTGTTCATGGATCGCAAACCCTTTCCCCCGGCGCCAACCCTGATGATCCGCCAGCAGGCGCTGATGGAGGTCGGTGGTTTCGATCCGTTGATTCCTCTGGAAGACCTGCTGATCGAGCTGAAGATCGCCCATGCGGGCTACACCATCGACGTGTTGGGCGTGGTGATGGCGCGCTATCGCCAGCACGCTACCAATACGTACAAGAACCATCGCTACATGATCCAGAACATTCTCAAGACCTATGGCTTGTTCAGCGATCACCCGGCTTATGATCAGGTTCGTTACAACTTCCTGAACTCGATGTTCCTCAAGACCGCCGACCGTGATCGGCCGCTGGCGCGGGAGATTCTCAAGCAGATCCCGTTGAAGTTCTGGGGGCGCAAGACGCTGCGCGGGTTGGTGCGGCTCTATCTGACACCGCTCAGAAGCTGAGACGGCAAGGGACATGAAAAAGGCGACTATCAGCAGTGATAGTCGCCTTTTTTATCAGCTGGCGGGACGGGCCTGGCTGAGCACTTGCTCGCTGATTTTCGCTGTGGCGGCGTGACTGGCAACCGACGCGTACCCTTTGAGCAGTTGTTCGAAATGGGTTTCGAACAGCCAGTTGCGGTCCTGCGGGTAGCGTTGCATATGGCGCAGATTGCGTTGGCGCAGTGCGTGACGCAGTGGCGATGGATAGACGCGCAGGTCTGCTACATCGATCAGGCCGAACTCACCATCGTCCATCAACAACACATTGCCCAAGTGCAACGAACGGAAGTACACGCCGCGCTCGTGCAACTGGGCAATGAATCGTCCGAACCGCTCGATCAGCGATTCGCGCAGGCTGCTGTCCAGGCTTTGCAGCGCCTGGCGCAGGGTCAGCCCGGGCAGGGGCGTGTACGCCACGGCGCTGCTGGCGTCGGGCA
This sequence comes from Pseudomonas sp. MWU13-2517, assembly GCF_023242545.1. Taxonomy (NCBI): domain Bacteria; kingdom Pseudomonadati; phylum Pseudomonadota; class Gammaproteobacteria; order Pseudomonadales; family Pseudomonadaceae; genus Pseudomonas; species Pseudomonas sp. MWU13-2517. The sequence goes on from NZ_JALMFA010000012.1 coordinate 43,632, forward strand.
AACGGTAGAGCCCGAGGATTTGCGGCGTGGCAACGCCCAGGGTGCGCAATTGCTCGCTGTTACTGGCAAACCGCTCGGAGTACGGGTTGAAGCTACCGGAGGTGTACCAGCGGCGTGCGCGGAATACCTTGAGAAAGCTGCCATCTTCCAGGCGCAGGACTTTTGGCCCCAGGCCGTCCGCCTCAATGACATGGGCATCACTGCATAGCCGATCAAACGTCTCTGTACTGATCGATTGCACCCGCATGCGCAGTACGCTGCGGCGACGCTGAGCGATGCTCAAGCCAGCGATGATTGCCAGCGGAATCCACAGCAGGAACCAATGCTCCTTGGGACGCGACAGAATGCCACCACCTTCGGTCAGGCCGGCGCCGATACCGTAGGCCAGCAGGGACGAGGCCAGGATGAACAATGGCTGTGCGCGCTCCTTGAGGCTCTTGTACAGGCCCCAGCCGAGCATGAATATCCATGGGATAAAACCGATGATGCCGACGTAATACAGCACGCCGAGGGCAAAACTGTGGGGTTCGCGCAGTTGGTAGCCGCCGGCCAGTGTCAGGTACAACTCGGAGTCGTAGCTATGGCCGATCCAGGGATGCTCGGCGATACGTTGCAGCGACATGCTCCACAGTTCAAGGCGTAGCGAGCTGCCACGTCCAGTGATCGCATCGGGGTAAAACAGCAAGAGCCCCATAGCGCCCAGGGTCAGGCCGGCGATAAACAGCGCCGAGCGGCGGTTGCGGCTGATAAAGGTCATCCACAGGATGGCCAGCGTCAACGCAACCAAGGGGGTCCGCGAGCCAGTCGCCAGGACGGCCATGGTCATGATCGCCAGCGCCGGTACGCTGAACCACAAGACCTTCAGGCGCGGCGTCGTCATGCAGACATACAGCCAGTAGACACAGAAAAAACCGAAGACATGGGAGCTGAGTAGCGGATTGTCGAGGGCTCCCCGACCTCCGATCATGCGTGCGCCGGGTTGATAGCCTTTGGCGAATACCACCAGATTGCACAGGCAGACCACCAGCGCGATCACTGCCGCACTGAAGAAGATCGGCTTGAACAACTCGTTGCGGTAATGCAGCAAGAGTCCAAGACCGCCGAACAGCATGAATGTGTTCAACGGCCGTTTGAACAGGTCGGTGTCGTTGGTGGATTCGGGGCTCCAGAGCATGCTGGTCAGCGCCCATGCGGAGAACACCAGAAACGCGATCGCCAGGGGCTCACGCAATAGCTCCTTGAGCTCCCTGGGGCGTATGCACAGCAGGAACAAGGTCGGCACGCTGAACGTAATATAAAAGAACCGGTGCAACACATTGCGGTTGGTGACGAAGAACAGCGAGCTCAGGAGCAGCAACAAGCCAATGGGCAAAATCCATAGGACCAGGAAGTCGAAAACGCGATTTGAGCCATAAGTAAGGCGCTTGGAGTGCATACAGTAAAGCCATTCCAGAAAGAGAAAGCCGACCATCTTAAAATAGTGGCAATGTAATGTCTTCGGCCGGGTCCAGCCCGGAGCAGCGGTAAGCCGGGTGCAAGTACAACAGAGAAGCTGTGCTAAAGTCAGCCTCCTTTTTAAAAACGCCGCGTGATATGACCGACTCCAGTCCGAGCGCAAGCCCTTCGAGCTTGAAAATATACTTCCGCCTGCTCAGTTACGTTAAGCCCTACATGGGCTTGTTCGCGTTGAGTATCGTCGGATTTCTGATTTTCGCGTCAACCCAGCCGATGCTGGGTTACATCCTCAAGTACTTCGTGGATGGCCTTTCCAATCCGCAAGCCGTGTTGTTCCCCTCTGTGCCGTTCCTGCGGGACCTGCAATTACTGCAGGCCGTGCCGTTGCTGATCATATTGATCGCCGCCTGGCAGGGCCTGGGCTCATTCCTGGGTAACTACTTGTTGGCCAAGGTTTCCCTGGGGCTGGTCCATGATCTGCGGGTGCAGTTGTTCAACAACCTGCTGACGCTGCCCAACCGGTACTTCGACAACCACAACTCGGGGCACCTGATTTCCCGCATCACCTTCAACGTGACCATGGTCACGGGGGCGGCCACCGATGCCATCAAGGTGGTCATCCGCGAAGGCATGACGGTGATATTCCTGTTCGCCTCCCTGCTGTTCATGAACTGGCGCCTGACGCTGGTCATGATCGCCATCCTGCCGTTGATTGCAGTAATGGTCAGCACGGCCAGCAAGAAGTTTCGCAAGCAGAGCAAAAAAATCCAGGTGGCGATGGGGGACGTGACCCACGTGGCCTCGGAAACCATTCAGGGCTATCGCGTGGTGCGCAGCTTCGGCGGTGAAGTCTACGAGGAGAAGCGTTTCCTCAAGGCCAGCCAGAGCAACACCAACAAGCAACTGCGCATGACCCGTACAGGTGCGATCTACACGCCGGCGCTGCAATTGGTGATCTACACCGCCATGGCGGTATTGATGTTCCTGGTTCTGTATCTTCGTGGCGATGCGTCCGCCGGTGACATGGTGGCCTACATCACGCTGGCCGGTTTGCTGCCCAAGCCGATCCGCCAACTGTCGGAAGTCAGCTCGACCATCCAGAAAGGTGTAGCCGGCGCCGAAAGCATTTTCGAGCAGTTGGACGAGGCGGTTGAAGTCGACCACGGCACTATCGAGCGCGACAAGGTCAATGGTCGCCTGGAAGTGCGCCATCTGAACTTCACCTACCCTGGCACCGAGCGCCATGTGCTCAAGGACATCAGCTTCACCGCAGAGCCCGGGCAGATGATTGCACTGGTTGGGCGTTCGGGCAGCGGCAAATCGACCCTGGCCAGCCTCATCCCGCGTTTTTACCACCACGAAAGTGGTGAGATTCTGCTCGATGGCGTCGAAATCGAAGACTACAAGCTGCTCAACCTGCGCAAGCATATCGCCCAGGTGACCCAGCATGTGACCCTGTTCAGCGACACCGTGACCAACAACATCGCGTATGGCGACCTGGCCGGTGCACCGAGGGAAGCGGTTGAAGCGGCGGCGGCGGACGCCAACGCCAAGGATTTCATCGACCAATTGCCCAAGGGCTTCGATACCCAGGTTGGCGAAAACGGCGTGTTGTTGTCCGGAGGCCAACGTCAGCGTCTGGCGATTGCCCGTGCACTGCTCAAGAACGCGCCGCTGCTGATTCTCGATGAGGCCACCTCGGCCCTGGACACCGAATCCGAACGCCACATTCAGGCGGCATTGGACAAGGTCATGCAAGGTCGTACGACCCTGGTGATCGCGCACCGCCTGTCGACCATCGAGAAGGCCGACCTGATCCTGGTGATGGACGACGGTCGTATCGTGGAGCGCGGTACCCACGGCGAGCTGCTCGCGCAAAACGGCTACTACGCCCGTCTGCACTCCATGGGCCTGGATACGCCGGTATCGGCCGATATCACCTGACACCCGTGGTGAGGCGGGCAATCCGCCTCACCTGCTGCTCTTGCAACATCTTCTGTCACACCCCCACAAGCCTTCTGTAACCCTGTGCTAATATCGCGCCCCTGTTCATTTTGTATGTGGGTTGCTCCATGAAGTTGTCCATGCCGCGATTCGATCAAGCCCCTGTCTTGGTGGTCGGCGATGTCATGCTCGACCGTTACTGGCATGGTGGTACCTCACGGATTTCCCCTGAGGCACCGGTACCGGTAGTCAAGGTCGAGCAAATCGAAGACCGTCCAGGTGGCGCTGCCAACGTTGCCCTCAATATTGCCGCACTCGGCGCGCCAGCCTCCCTGGTGGGAGTGACCGGTGACGACGAAGCCGCCGACAGCCTGGCCAACAGCCTGCGCGGTGCTGGCGTGCGCGCGGTGTTCCAGCGCATTGCCCATCAGCCGACCATCGTCAAGTTGCGGGTCATGAGCCGGCATCAACAGTTGCTGCGTATCGATTTCGAAGAACCCTTCGCCACCGACGCCTTGGCGCTCGGCAGCCAGGTAGACGAGTTGCTCGAAGGCATCAAGGTGCTGGTGTTGTCCGACTACGGAAAAGGTGCCTTGAGAAACCATCAGGTGCTGATTCAGGCCGCCAAGGCCAAGGGCATTCCGGTGCTGGCCGATCCCAAGGGCAAGGACTTCTCGATTTATCGGGGCGCCAGCCTGATCACGCCAAACCTCAGCGAGTTCGAAGCCATCGTCGGTGGTTGCGCCGATGAGCATGACCTGGTGAACAAGGGCGCCCGCTTGATGGCGGACCTTGATCTGGGCGCCTTGCTGGTGACCCGTGGCGAACACGGTATGACCCTGCTGCGCCCGGACCACCCGGCGATGCACCTGCCGGCGCGTGCCCGTGAAGTATTCGATGTCACCGGTGCCGGTGACACCGTCATTTCTACCTTGGCCGCATCTATCGCGGCAGGTGAAGAGCTGCCTCACGCCGTGGCCCTGGCCAATCTGGCAGCAGGTATTGTGGTCGGCAAGCTGGGTACGGCGGCCATCAGCGCGCCTGAGTTGCGCCGGGCGATCCAGCGTTCCGAAGGTTCCGAGCGTGGCGTACTGAGTATCGAGCAGTTGCTGCTGGCGATTGACGATGCCCGGGCCCACAACGAAAGCATTGTGTTCACCAATGGCTGCTTCGACATTCTGCACGCCGGCCATGTGACTTACCTGGAACAGGCGCGTGCCCAAGGTGATCGCCTGATCGTTGCGGTCAACGACGATGCTTCGGTCAGTCGCTTGAAAGGCCCGGGCCGCCCGATCAACAGCGTGGATCGCCGCATGGCGGTACTGGCAGGGTTGGGCGCGGTGGATTGGGTGATCAGCTTCCCTGAAGGCACCCCGGAAAACCTGCTGGCCCAGGTCAAGCCGGACGTGCTGGTCAAGGGCGGTGATTACTCCGTCGACCAGGTGGTCGGTGCCGACATCGTCAGCGCCTATGGTGGCAAGGTCAAAGTATTGGGCCTGGTTGAAAACAGCTCGACCACCGCAATCGTCGAAAAAATCCGCAATAACGAGTAAGGCTCGGTACGGCTAGGAGCGAGCGTGCTCGCTCCTAGCGGCTGGCCTTTTTCGGCACCATTTTACGCAGCATCTGCCGGGCCTTGCCGGTCAGGCGCTTGAGCTTCGACTCTTTCTCCGGTTCTGCCAGGCCTTGCTGCCTGAGCCAGTCTTTCCAGCGAATTCGCTCATCGCGCACCAACCAGCCTTCCTGTTGGGCGAAGCTTTCCGCCAGGTACAAACCGCGTGTGCTCGCCGGATACAGCTGGTCTTTCTTGACGGTGTACAGCTCGGCCAGCGGTTGGCCGTCTTTCAGAGGCATCAGGTACAGGTCGGGGCGCTGGCGATCCAGGCGGGCGACCAATTGGTCGCCTTCCAGGCGCTCGTCGACATGGAACAGGCTCAGGGACTTGGCTTCCTTCGGTACTTCCAGCCTCAAGTCATAAATCAATTGCAGCGATGCCGTGGGCAGATGCACGTAGGCCCGTGGGCGCTCGATCAACTGAGTGGTCGCGCAACGCACCGGTCGCGCTGCGCCGGACAGCGGGCTGAGGCGAAAGGGCAAGGCTTCGCGGTAGTGCAGGGCGGCGGAATAGGGCGCCGGTAGCCATGTGTCGTTGAAACGCCCGCCGAGCCAGCCTTCCGGGGTTTCGAGCAGGCACTCTTCGGCAATCTCCTGGATCGCGGTGTGCAGCGGCAGGTTCAATTCATGGGCGGGAACGTAACCGGAGATCAGCTTGAGCACCACATCGCCGCGGTCCTGGCGACGTTGACGCACGAGTACCCAGTAGTCCTTGTTTTGCCAATGCAACGTCAGTCGCACCGACACCCCAAGGTTGGCCAGTTCCAGGGCAAAGCGTTCGGCGTTCGGCACGTCTACCGGTTTGCGCCGTTGCAGGGTCTGGGCGAAGTTGAGCGGCATGCCGACGCTCTGGTAGCTCAGGCCTTCGGGGGTGGCTTCGACGTGCAGTGGCAGTGTCTTGAAGTTGCTGGGGTTTTTTCTAATGAGCGTGCGCGGCATGTCGGCTCCTTCTTGCGACGGGGTCGGCCGCGTCGGCGGCATCAGAGTTGACGAATGACCTGGGCAGCGGTCGCCACGTTATGGGCCAGGTGCAGCGGGTTAATGGTCCCGACAATAGCACTGGCGACGCCCGTTTGCGCAAACAACAGCATGAAACTGGCATGAATTGGATCCATTCCGGGCTCAAGGCAAACATGGCCGCTGGCCAGGGCTTTTTTCACCAGGATGCCTTTGCCATGGGCCGCAGCATAATCAATCACGGCCTTCTCGGCCTGCTCGTTCAGATTGTAGGTGACCATCGCGCAATCGCCCTGTTCCAGAGCCTTTACACCGCCTTCAACGGTTTTGCCGGAAAAGCCGAAGCCGCGGATCTTGCCCTCTTTTTTCAGCGTAGCCAGGGTGTGGTAAACCTCACAGTCATTGAGGATGTGCAGGTCATTGCCGTCGGAGTGCACCAGCACCAGGTCGATAAAATCCGTTTCAAGTCTTTTCAAGCTGCGCTCGATCGACAGGCGCGTATGGGCGGCACTGAAGTCATGGTGGGATATGCCATCGGCAAACTCTTCGCCGACCTTGCTGACAATTACCCAATCCTTGCGCTGGCCGCGTAACAACGGCCCCAGGCGTTCCTCGCTGCGCCCGTAGGCGGGGGCGGTATCGATCAGGTTGATGCCCAACTGCCGGGCTTGGCGCAGCAACATCCGTGCTTCGTCATCGTCCGGGATCTGAAAGCCGCTGGGGTACTTCACACCCTGGTCGCGGCCCAGTTTGACGGTGCCCAGGCCCAGCGGCGAGACCATCAGGCCAGTGCTGCCCAGGGGGCGATGCAGGTCGTGCAAGGTGGGCAGGCTCATGGCAACAGTTGCTCCCAGGCTGGGACGCCGATAGGGGGTTTTGGCAGGTCGGGCAGGGGCTCGCTGGCACCCGGACGGATACCGTCGCGCTCCAGGCTGTTGAGCACGCGATCAGCGAAGTCCGGCGCCAGCGCGAGTTTGGTCGGCCAGCCCACCAGCAGGCGGCCCTGTTCGGCGAGGAACGCATTGTCGGGACGGGTCAGGCCCGATTGCAGTGGCTCGGCGCGGTCGACACGCAGGGTGGCCCACTCGGTCTTGCTCATGTCGATCCACGGCAGCAGGTGCGCCAGTTCCTTTTGTGCGGTGGCGATCTGTGCTTCAGGGGTACGCGCCACGCCGTCGGCTTCGGCGATATCACCGCCCATGTACCACACCCAATTGCCATCCGCTGCCGGGTGGGTGGTGACGGTGATGCGCGGCTTGGTACCGCCACCCAGGCAGTGCGCATACAACGGCTTCAGGCCAGGACCTTTGGCGATGATCATATGCAGCGGGCGTTTCTGCATGGCCGGTTGGCTGAGGCCCAGGGCGCTGAGCAAGTCAGCGGTGCCGGCGCCGGCACTCAGCACTATACGTTGTGCGCGGATCTCGCGGCCGTCGACCTTCAAGCCCACCAGGTTGTCGCCTTCCAGCAGCGGTTCGATCTGTTTTCCGGCGAGCAAGCTGTCACCGCCCAGTTGGGCGAGGCGTTGGATCACACTCGGCACATCCACCACCAGTTCGGCCAGGCGATAGACCTTGCCCTTGAAGCGGCGATCCTGCAGGGCAAGGGGCAACTCGTCTCCTTTGACCTGGTCCACGCGTCCGCGCACGGCCTTGCTGGCAAAGAAGCTGGTGAGGTTGCCGGCGAGAGTGCCGGGGGACCATAGATAGTGGGCTTCGGACAGCAGGCGTACACCGGACAAATCCAGCTCGCCCGTGCCTGCCAGGGCTTCACGCCAGCGGCGCGGCATATCGGCAATGGCTTCGGAGGCGCCGGTGAGTGCGCCGTGCAGGGCATATTTTGCCCCGCCGTGAATGATCCCCTGCGACTTCACGCTTTGCCCGCCGCCCAAGGTGGCGCTTTCCACCAGTACCGTGGAAAACCCCTGGCGGCGCAGGCGCGCATTGAGCCAGAGGCCGGCAACCCCGGCGCCGACAATCAGAACGTCGGTGGAAATAGGCATGCGCGTGGGACCTCCAGCGTAGAAAAGGGGCAGCAGTATAGCTTGCAGCGGCAAGTTATCAGCTGCAAGCGGCAAGTTAGCGCCGCTCTTTCTTGCAGCTTGAAGCTTGCCGCTTGCCGCTGCTCCTAATGCCCCCCCGTTTTCGAGAACAACTGAATCACCACCACGCCCAATACGATCAGGCCCATCCCCAGCATTGCCGGGACATCCAGTTTCTGGCCGTAGATAAACAACGCCGCGACACTGACCATTACGATCCCCAGCCCCGCCCACACCGCATAGGCCACGCCCACCGGTACGGTGCGCACCACCAGGGTGAGCATCCAGAACGCCACGCCATAACCCACAATCATCAGCATCAGCGGGATAGGTGTGCTCAAGCCCTTGACCGCTTTCATGGAGACGGTCGCGATCACTTCCGAACAAATGGCAATGGCCAGGTAGAGATAGGCGACATTCATGGGGTAATCCTCGGTGTGTTGCGTGCTAAGTCAGGTCGGCATTCTAGCGACTGGCGAGATGGGGTAAAGTCATTACCTATCTGAATCAGAGATGGGTTATGCCATGAGCGTGCAGTGGAACCTTGAGCAAATGCGTCTGTTTGTGAGTGTTGCCGAACAGCATTCGTTTTCGGCGGTAGCCCGTGACCAGCGCAAGGCACAATCGGCGGTGAGCAATGGGATTGCCCTGCTTGAGGCGGATTTGGGGCTGAGCCTGTTTGATCGCAGCAGCGGCCGCCAGCCACGCCTGACCGAGGCCGGCAGTGTATTGCTGGAGGAGGCGCGTGAAGTGTTGCGTCAGTGCGAGCGGCTCAATGGCCGGGCGCTGTCATTGACCCGCGGTGAAGAACCCTGCCTGCGTCTGGCCCAGGATGAAGCCATGTTGTTCAAGCCTGTGCTCGACAGCCTTGAAGCGTTGGCCGTGCAATACCCGCTGCTGGAAGTGCAGTTGTCCAGCGCCGCCCAGGGCGATGTGGCGCGTAAGTTGGTGGAGCGTAAAGCCGACCTGGGCCTGCTGTTCTATCACGACCAAATCCCCGAGGCCCTTGAACGGCGGGTGGTGGGCCGTGTGGAGATGGTCACGGTGTGCGGCGTGAACCATCCGCTCGCCAAGGAACCGTATGTGGATTGCCAGCGCCTGGCACAGTTTCGCCAACTGTTGATGTCGACCCAGACCAGTGTCTACCCCGGCAGTGAGGCCGCCAGCCCCTTGGTGTGGCGCGCCGACAGTTTCTATGTGCTGGCCGAATGGTTGATGAGTGGTCTGGGCTGGGCGTGGCTGCCTCGGCATATCGTGCAGTACCCGACTTATCAGCAACAAATGGTCGAGTTGGACAGCGAATGGACGCCACCGGCCTTGGTGGTGGAACTCGTCTGGCGTCGTGATGAGCCCCTCGGGCCTGCTGCACGCTTCCTGGCTAAACGATTTGCCGAGTGCTTGCAGGCGATCGACTGAAAAAGCCGATAAACTCCGCCGCCATGAATAGAACTCTCTACAGCTGTCTGTTTTACCTGGCGCTGCCGTTGGTGGCTTTACGTCTGTGGCTGCGCGCGCGTAAGGCGCCGGCTTATGCCAGGCGCGTAGGCGAGAGGTTTTCCTACGGCCTGCCGACGATGCAACCGGGCGGAATCTGGGTGCATGCCGTGTCGGTGGGCGAAAGCATCGCTGCCGCGCCGATGATACGCGGGCTGATGGCGCGCTACCCGACGCTGCCGATCACCGTGACCTGCATGACGCCCACCGGCTCCGAGCGTATCCAGGCGTTGTTCGTCAATGAACCGCGCATTCAGCACTGTTACTTGCCATATGACTTGCCGTGCGCCGCCAAGCGTTTTCTTGATCGCGTGCAGCCGAAACTGGCGGTGATCATGGAGACGGAGTTGTGGCCCAACCACATCCACGCCTGCGCCCAGCGTGGCATTCCGGTGGCGTTGGCCAATGCGCGACTGTCGGCCCGCTCGGCCAGGGGGTATGGGCGTTTTGCCAAACTGAGCGCACCCATGCTGGCTGAAATGAGCCTGTTCGCCGTGCAGACACGCACCGAGGCTGAGCGTTTCCTGAGCCTTGGTGCGCGCCCGGAAACCGTTGAAGTCACGGGTTCGATCAAGTTCGACCTGACGATCGACCCTGAGCTACCGCTGCGTGCCGCCGCCCTGCGCGAGCAGTGGGGCGCCCGTGAACGCCCAGTGTGGATAGCCGCCAGTACCCATGAAGGCGAAGACGAAGTGGTGCTGGCCGCCCACCGTCAGTTGCTCGAAAGCTATCCCAACGCGTTGCTGATTCTGGTGCCGCGCCATCAGGAGCGCTTCGGCCCGATGTTTGAGCTGTGCCAGCAGCGGGGATTCGCCACGGTGCGGCGTTCCAGCGGCGACCCCGTGACCGCGCAAACCTCAGTGTTGCTGGGCGACACCATGGGCGAGCTGCTGTTTCTTTACGCCCTGGCCGACAGTGCTTTTGTCGGTGGCAGCCTGGTGCCGACCGGTGGCCACAACCCGCTGGAACCGGCAGCGCTGGCCCTGCCTGTGATCATGGGGCCGCACCTGTTCAACTTCCTCGAAATCAGCGCGATGATGCGCGAGGCCGGGGCGTTGCGCGAAGTAGATGACGCCGAAGGCCTGGCCGAAGCCGTGCGACAGTTGTTCGAGTTGCCACAGGATGCGCGCAAGATGGCGCAGGCGGGGCTCAAGGTGATGCAGGCCAACCAGGGCGCGCTCGAGCGCTTGCTGGATGGCCTGGGCAGGCTCCTGAATCAACACTGAACCCAATAGGCAAGGGGCTTGCGCCCAATGGCAGTGGTCTCGTCACCTATGCAGTGATTGACACCCCGCTATCGGGCGCAAGCCCCTTACCATGTTGATTATGTGATGTGCTTAATAACCCGGACGGGCCTTCAGCTGTTCGGCGGCGGCCTTGGCCAGGTCCGGCGGCAGGAAGTCCTTGTCCGGGTTGTAGTCCGCCTTGAGGTAGCGCGCCAGGTCCTGCAAGTCCCCTGGGTTCAACGTGCCGGCCGCCTGCTTCAGACGCAGGTTGTCGAGGATATAGTCGTAGCGGCTGTTGTTGTAGTTGCGCACCGACGCGTAAAGCTGGCGCTGGGAGTCCAGCACGTCGACGATGTTGCGCGTACCCACCTGATAACCGATTTCCGTGGCTTCCACCGCGCTCTGGTTGGAAATGATCGACTGGCGGCGTGCCTGTACCTGTTCCACGTCGGTGTTCACCGCGCGGTGCAGGTTGCGGGTGTTTTCCACCACTTGGCGTCGCAAGCCTTCACGTTGTTGCTCGGTCTGGTCGAGGCGTGAGTAGGATTCGCGCACTTGGGAACTGGTGAGGCCGCCGCTGTAGAGCGGGATATTCAACTGCAAGCCGATGGTTCTGCGTGACGCATCACCGTGATAGTCCTGCCCGAAAGGGGTGGGGTTACTGGCGCCCAAGGCATCGTTGTCACCCTTCTGGTACTGCGCCACGGCGTCCAGGGTCGGCGCATGCCCGGCCTTGCGTTGCTTGAGGGTTTCTTCGGCAGCGGTGACGGCGTAGTTGCTGGCCAGGAGGTTGAGGTTCTGGCGCCCGGCTGTTTCGACCCAGGCCTTGGCGTCGTTTGGCGCCGGTGGCAGCACCGGCAGCGTGTGGACGATGCCCTGGATCGAATTGTACTGACGGTTGGTCAGGGTGATCAGCGCTTCGAAGGCATCCTCCACTTGGCGCTGGGCCACGATGCGGTTGGCGCGCGCGGTGTCATAGCTGGCCTGGGATTGCAGCACGTCGGTCTTGTCCGACAGGCCAACGTCGAAACGTTCGTTGGACTGGTCCAACTGGCGCTTGAACGCCGCTTCTTCGGCTTTGGTTGTCGCCAGGTTGTCCTGAGCCCGTAGTACGTTGAAGTAGCTTTCGGCGCTTTGCATGATCAGGTTTTGTTCGGTCGCCGAGAGTTGCAGGGCCGCCTGTTCGTTGACTGCTTCGGCCGCTTGCAACTGGAACCAGCGATCGGCCCGAAACAGCGGCTGGCTCAAGGTTGCCTGCCAAGAGTGAGCATCACGGTTGAGCGTGGCCGCCGGTTGGTCGAATTGGTTGCGCACATTGTTGGAGTCGGCTCGCGCTGACAGGTTCGGCAGCAGCCCGGCGCGGGCCTGGGGTACCACTTCTTTTTGTGCACCATATTGGGCGCGTGCGGCTGCCAGGTCGGCGTTGTTGTCCACCGCTTCCTGATAAACGCTGACCAGGTCGGTTTTGGTCGTCAGGGGCGCTTCAGCTGCCCAGACCATTCCGTTGGTTGCACAAGACACGGCAAGCGCCAGTGAAAGTTTGCGCAGCATGAGGCGATCCCTAGATTAAATATTACATTTATAATTTGGCGTCCAAGGCTAAGACCAGTAATCCATACCGTCAAGCGCTCGGGTGGTAGCCGAGTGTAGTGGTGACATCACGGCACAACAATCCTGTAATTGCGCCATTCATCACGCTGAGCGCACCGCTATTGGCAATTTGCCCACGCCATGGTCTAGACTGCCAGCGTTCTTGTCGGGGTGCCTTGTTGGAAGGCTGAGATCGGTAAATACCGGATCCCGTTGAACCTGATCAGGTTAGCGCCTGCGTAGGGAACAAGATTTCTCGTCACCCGGCGAGTCCTCTTGTGCTTCGTCCGGGATGCTGTTCGACAATCGAACAGCCCTCGTGCATAGCACAGCACTGGTTTCAGTGCGTCCATCCGTCACAGGTTCGCTCCGACAAAAATCCACCGCCTGGATAGTTGGAGAGCCCGTGATGAGCACCGAATTAAAAAGCCAAAAATCAAAAAGTACCGTGCACCTGAGTGAATCGGCCAAGGTCGACTCCGGCTCCGTGCAACCCTTTACCCGCTCGCAAAAAATCTATGTGCAGGGCACCCGCCCGGACATTCGCGTGCCGATGCGCGAAATCAGCCTGGACGTAACGCCCACCGACTTCGGCGGTGAAATCAATGCGCCGGTCACCGTGTACGACACTTCCGGTCCCTACACCGACCCGAATGTGATCATCGACGTGCGCAAAGGCCTGGGCGATGTGCGCTCGCCGTGGATCGAGTCCCGCGGCGACACCGAGCGCCTGCCAGGCCTCAGCTCGCACTTCGGCCAGCAGCGCCTCAGTGATGCCGAACTGACCGCGCTGCGCTTCGCCCATGTGAAGAACCCGCGCCGTGCCAAGGCCGGCGCCAACGTTACCCAGATGCACTACGCGCGCAAAGGCATCATCACCGCCGAGATGGAATACGTTGCCATCCGCGAAAATATGAAGCTTGAAGAGGCCCGCGCCAGTGGCTTGCTCGACCAGCAACACGCCGGTCACAGCTTCGGCGCCAGCGTGCCGAAAATCATCACTCCGGAATTCGTGCGCGAGGAGATCGCGCGCGGTCGCGCAATCATCCCGGCCAACATCAACCACACCGAACTGGAACCGATGATCATCGGGCGTAACTTCCTGGTGAAGATCAACGGCAACATCGGCAACAGCGCGCTGGGTTCTTCCATCGAGGAAGAAGTGGCGAAACTGACCTGGGGCATTCGCTGGGGCTCGGACACGGTGATGGACCTGTCCACCGGCAAGCATATCCATGAAACCCGCGAGTGGATCATCCGCAACTCGCCGGTGCCGATCGGTACTGTGCCGATCTACCAGGCGTTGGAAAAAGTCGGTGGCGTCGCCGAGGACCTGACGTGGGAGTTGTTCCGCGACACCCTGATCGAGCAGGCCGAGCAGGGCGTCGACTACTTCACCATCCACGCCGGCGTCCTGCTGCGCTACGTGCCGCTGACCGCCAAGCGGGTGACTGGCATCGTGTCCCGTGGCGGCTCGATCATGGCCAAGTGGTGCCTGGCGCACCACAAAGAGAACTTCACCTACACGCATTTCGACGAAATCTGCGAAATCATGAAGGCCTATGACGTCAGTTTCTCTCTCGGCGACGGCCTGCGTCCGGGCTCGATTGCCGACGCCAATGACGCTGCGCAATTCGGCGAGCTGGAAACCCTCGGCGAGCTGACCAAGACTGCCTGGAAACATGACGTGCAAACCATGATCGAAGGCCCGGGCCATGTGCCTATGCAGTTGATCAAGGAGAACATGGACAAGCAGTTGGAGTGCTGCGACGAGGCGCCGTTCTACACCCTTGGCCCGCTGACCACCGACATTGCGCCGGGTTACGATCACATCACGTCCGGTATCGGTGCCGCGATGATCGGCTGGTTCGGTTGCGCCATGCTCTGCTACGTCACGCCCAAGGAACACCTGGGCTTGCCGAACAAGGATGACGTGAAGACCGGGATCATCACCTACAAGATTGCCGCTCACGCCGCCGACCTGGCCAAGGGGCATCCGGGCGCGCAGATTCGCGATAACGCCTTGAGCAAGGCACGCTTCGAGTTCCGTTGGGAAGACCAGTTCAACCTCGGTCTGGACCCGGACACCGCGCGCTCTTATCACGATGAAACCCTGCCGAAAGACTCGGCCAAAGTCGCGCACTTCTGCTCGATGTGCGGGCCGAAATTCTGCTCGATGAAGATCACCCAGGAAGTGCGTGAGTATGCAGCCAACCAGCGTATCGATGCGGTGGATGTAGACGTGGCCAAGGGCTTGGCCGAGCAGGCGGAGCGGTTCAAGCAGGAAGGCAGTCAGCTTTATAAGAAGGTATAGGCTGCAAGCTGCAAGCTTCAAGCTTCAAGCTTCAAGCTTCAAGCTTCAAGCTGCAAGTTAAAGGCAAAGGCGGATCTGCTTTTGCTTGAGGCTTGCAGCTTATAGCTCGTCACCCATGTCCTTTCCGAGATCTCTGACTTGAACACCTATTCTCCCGATATCGCGGTCCCCGCCGATAGGCGCGTGTTCGGCGCCCGCGATCTGTTTTCCCTGTGGTTCTCCCTCGGCATCGGCCTGATGGTCCTGCAGACCGGCGCCTTGCTTGCGCCGGGCCTGGGCTTGTCCGGTTCGTTGCTGGCCATCTTCCTCGGCACCCTGGTGGGCGTGTTGTTGCTGGCGGCTGTCGGCGTGATCGGCTGCGACACCGGCCTGTCCGCCATGGCTGCCCTCAAACTCAGCCTCGGCACCCAAGGCGCGAGCCTGCCGGCGTTACTGAACCTGCTGCAACTGGTGGGCTGGGGGGCGTTCGAGATTATCGTCATGCGCGACGCCGCCAGCTTACTGGGCACGCGGGCGTTCAGCGAAAGCAGCCTGTTGGCGAGCCCTTTGCTATGGACGTTGTTTTTCGGTGGTTTGGCGACATTGCTTGCCGTCAGCGGCCCGCTGACGTTCGTACGGCAAGTTTTGCGCAAGTGGGGCATCTGGCTGCTGCTCGCCGCTTGCCTGTGGCTGACCTGGAACCTATTCGCCAAGGCCGACCTCGCTGCGCTCTGGTCCCAGGCCGGTGACGGTACGATGCCCTTCGCGGTGGGCTTCGATATCGCCATCGCCATGCCGCTATCGTGGTTGCCGCTGATTGCCGACTACTCGCGTTTCGGCAAGCGCGCAAAAGGCGTGTTCGGCGGCACCGCGCTCGGCTTCTTTATCGGTAATTTCTGGCTGATGAGCCTGGGCGTGGCCTACACCCTGGCGTTTGCGCCCAGTGGTGAAGTGAATGCGCTGTTGCTCGCGCTGGCCGGTGCTGGCCTGGGGATTCCGCTGTTGCTGATCCTGCTGGACGAGTCGGAAAACGCCTTCGCCGATATTCACTCGGCGGCGGTGTCCAGCGGGATTCTATTGCGTTGGAAGGTCGAGCACCTGGCTTTGGCCATCGGGGTGATCTGCACCCTGATCGCCTGCCTTGCACCGTTGGCGCAATACCAGAACTTCCTGCTGCTGATCGGCTCGGTGTTTGCGCCGTTGTTCGGCGTGGTGCTGGTGGACCACTTCATCCTGCGTCGCCGAGGCCATGGCACCGTCACTCACCTGCACTGGCCGGCGCTGGTGGCCTGGTTGGGCGGCATCGGCGCGTATCACCTGTTGGCCAACCTGTATCCGAATGTCGGTGCGACCCTGCCGGCGCTGGTGCTGGCAGGGGGACTGCACTTCATCCTGGGCGGGGCCTTCAGTGGCGGGCGGGCACCAGCTCAGGCTTGATTACGCCGGTGAGACGGGCGTAGGGGATGGTCATTTCGATCAGCCCCAACGCGTACGGGCCGATGGTGGCCACGTTGTACTTGAGCACCACACCGTTGCTGGTCAAGGCCACGTTTGGGGTTTTCTGGAACGGCCAGTTCTTCACGAACTCCGGGTCACGGTCCATCTGCGAGTTGATCAGCCAGCTGTTATGGGCGACTTTCGCGGTGTTCCAGAATGCCTGTTCCTGGCCTGGCAGCAACATGTCGGTCAGGCTCAGTTCCTTGTGCAGCAGGCGCGAATAGTTGATGAAGCCACGGCCCGGCTCACCGTGGGCCGCGCCGGTGTCCAGGTAACTGGATACTTCGATGATCACCAGTCCGTCATGCTGCTCACGTACCTTGGCTTGCAAGTACATGCTGTTGCGGTCTGCGGATTCGCGCAGGAACTTATCCCGGTAGGCGTTCAACGTCGGCGGCACGCTCGCACCCGGCGTGGTGCGGGTCATTTGCAGCAGGCGCTGCTCCACCAGGCTGTCGAGCTGTGGTTCGGTGGGGAAATGCACGGTATCGATGTTGACCAGCGGGCAATCCGGGCTGTTACAGCCGGGCTTGATCTGTTCCGAGGTATCCGGCCGGGTGTCCAGCGGTTTGAGATAGCTGGGTTGAAACAGACTCTGGCAGGCGCCCAGAGTCAAGGCAATGCAAGCCACGGAGGCGATTTTTAAAAGCGACATGTGCGTCCTTCGTAAATCGATGGAAAGCGAAAAGAGTAGCGCTTGGACTGCCCACGAGGCAGTCAGTTCGCCACTAGACTGATGAGAGTGAGTTTGACGTCCGCCGTCTATCCCGGCAACTGGAAAGGGGCTGCATCCAGGGGCATGAGCGCGTTAGGATGGCGCCAATTGTACGGGGATAGCAGGAGTGAATATGACGGACATTGCGAAGTCGACGCCGAGCAAGATCGAAATTGTTCAGCACGACAATGCCTACCAGGGCTTCTACAAGCTTGATCGCGTGCAGCTGCGCCATGAGAAGTTCGACGGCGGCATGAGCCGGGTGATCAATCGCGAAGTCTTCGTTCGGCATGACGCGGTGTGCGTGCTGCCTTACGACCCGCAGCGTGACGAAGTGGTGTTGATCGAGCAGTTTCGCGTAGGCGCCATGGGCCGTACCGATAACCCCTGGCTGGTGGAAATGGTCGCCGGGCTGATTGACAAGGACGAGCAACCGGAGGAGGTTGCACACCGCGAAGCCGAGGAGGAAGCTGGGCTTACGTTCTCTGCGCTGTGGCCGATCACGAAGTATTTTCCTTCGCCCGGCGGCAGTACCGAATTCGTCCACCTTTACCTGGGGCGTTGCGACAGCGCAGGGGCCGGTGGCGTCCATGGACTGGAAGAAGAGGCCGAAGATATCCGCGTCACCCGCTGGGCGTTCGAAGATGCCTTGCAAGCGGTGCGCGACGGTAAGATTTCCAATGCAGCCAGCATCATCGCCCTGCAATGGCTTGCGCTTAATCGCGCGGAAGTGAGGGGGTTATGGCAGTAAAGGCACGTGAACGATATCGAGTTGACCTGATCGGGCTTCAAGCCGCGTGCGAGGCCAACTATGCGCGGCTGATGCGTCTGCTTCCCGACATGCGTCATGCGCCCGAAGCACGCCGCATTGCCGTGACCCATGGCGACCAGATGCTCGGCGTGTTGACCCTTGAAGTCATCGTCAACTGCCCCTACACCACCACCCTGCGCGTGCGTCAGGAGCACAGCCTGCCGTGGCTGCCGGTGCCGCAGTTGGAAGTGCAGGTGTATCACGATGCACGGATGGCCGAAGTGATCAGCGCCGAGCATGCGCGGCGCTTTCGCAGCATCTATCCTTACCCGAATGTGTTCATGCACCAGCCCGATGAGAAAGCACAGCTCAATGTGTTCCTCGGTGAGTGGTTGAGCCATTGCCTGGCCCTGGGCCACGAGTTTGAAGTCGTGCGGTAGATGTGAACTGCGTCTGCTTCCCCAGGTTTCCTCTTTGCGTCCTGCCCAGCATAATCGCGCCAATCGTCCATTTTCCTGTGACTGCCTTGGGAGAGCGCCTTGCCGAGCGTATCCACTGTGAACCCTGACGCACCGGCGTTGCTGGTGCAGCTGTCCGACAGCCATCTGTTTGCCGAGGCAAATGGCACGTTGCTGGGCATGAACACCCGCGAAAGCCTTCAGCGGGTGATCGAGTTGGTGCGCGCGCAGCAGCCGCAGATCGATTTGATGCTGGCGACAGGGGACTTGTCCCAGGACGGCACGCTTGAGTCGTATCAGCAGTTTCGTGACATGACCCGGCAGCTCGACGCCCCGGCGCGCTGGATTCCCGGCAACCACGACGAACCGCAAGTCATGGCCCTCGCGGCCATGCACAGCGATTTACTGGAGCCGGTGGTCGACATCGGCAACTGGCGGGTCACCCTGCTGGACTCCGCCGTACCCGGCTCGGTGCCCGGTTACCTGCAAGACCGGCAACTGCAAGTGCTTGCCCAGGCCCTGAGCGAAGCGCCGAGCCGGCACCATCTGGTGTGCTTTCATCATCACCCTGTGCCCATCGGTTGCGCGTGGATGGAGCCGATCGGCCTGCGCAATCCGGAAGCGTTGTTTGCCGTGCTCGACCGTTTCCCGCAGGTCAGGGCTGTGCTCTGGGGGCATGTGCACCAAGAGATCGATCACGAACGCAATGGCGTGCGCCTGCTGGCCTCGCCGTCCACCTGCATCCAATTCGCCCCGGGCAGTGAAGAGTTCCAGGTCAGCGAGCAGGCGCCGGGCTATCGCTGGCTGCGCCTGCATGCCGACGGACGGTTGGAAACGGGCGTAGAGCGCATCAAGGGCTTCACCTTTACCGTGGATTACGGCAGCAACGGCTACTAAAACCGGTAAACGCCGATCAAAATGTGGGAGCAAGCCCGCTCCCACACAGGTTCTGCCGAGCCTGGATGATAGGGACTCACACACCACGCCGATCCCTGTAAACTGCGCCTCTTTGGCTGAAGCACGGAGAGCCCGGCATGTCCGCTTCGATCTTGTATATCCACGGTTTCAATAGTGCGCCTGCGTCCAACAAGGCCAGTCAGTTGATCGCCGTGATGGATAGCCTTGGCTTGGCCGACCAATTACGTGTGCCGGCTCTGCATCACCACCCGCGTCAGGCGATTCCTCAATTGGAGGAGGCCATTGCGCAGTTGGGGCGGCCACTGCTGGTCGGCAGCTCACTCGGCGGCTACTATGCAACCCATCTTGCCGAGCGCCATGGCCTCAAGGCGCTGCTGGTCAACCCGGCGGTCAGCCCTCATCGGATGTTCGACGGTTACCTGGGCACCCAGAAGAACCTTTATACCGGTGAGACCTGGGAATTGACCCACGATCACGTCACGGCGCTGGCCGAGCTGGAAGTGCCGGCTCCCCTGGATGCCGGGCGTTACCAAGTGTGGTTGCAGACCGGGGATGAAACCCTGGATTATCGCCTCGCCCAACAGTATTACCGGGCCTGCGCCTTGCGCATCCAGGCCGGTGGCGACCATGGTTACCAAGGGTTCGCCCAGCAATTGCCGGCGATGCTGAGCTTTGCCGGCATCGGTGCGGATCAGTATCAATCCTTCGACTTTGCAGCACTGTAAAGTCGCAGGTCACTTTTTAATCGAACGACTCACGACGAGACCCCATGGCCACTCCCAGCGCTAGCTCTTATAACGCCGACGCCATCGAAGTCCTCTCGGGCCTCGACCCGGTGCGCAAACGCCCCGGCATGTACACCGACACCAGTCGGCCGAACCATCTTGCCCAGGAAGTCATCGACAACAGCGTCGACGAAGCCTTGGCCGGGCACGCCAAATCGGTGCATGTCATTCTTCACGCTGACCATTCCCTGGAAGTGTCCGACGATGGTCGTGGCATGCCGGTGGACATCCACCCCGAAGAGGGAGTGCCGGGCGTCGAGCTGATCCTCACCAAGCTCCATGCGGGCGGCAAGTTCTCCAACAAGAACTACCAGTTCTCCGGCGGTTTGCACGGTGTGGGTATTTCCGTGGTCAACGCGCTGTCCACGCTGGTGCGGGTCAAGGTCAAGCGCGACGGCAACGAGTACCAGATGACGTTCGCCGATGGCTACAAGGCCACCGACCTGGAAGTGATCGGTACCGTTGGCAAGCGCAACACCGGCACCAGCGTGTACTTCGCGCCGGACCCGAAATACTTCGATTCACCGAAATTCTCCATCAGCCGCCTCAAGCACGTGCTCAAGGCCAAGGCCGTATTGTGCCCGGGCCTGCTGGTCACCTTTGAAGACAAAGGCACCGGCGAGAAGGTCGAGTGGCACTACGAAGACGGCCTGCGCTCCTACCTGGAAGACTCCGTCAGCGACTTCGAACGTCTGCCCAACGAGCCGTTCTGCGGCAGCCTGGCGGGTAATAAAGAAGCCGTCGACTGGGCGCTGCTGTGGTTGCCCGAAGGCGGCGACAGCGTGCAGGAAAGCTACGTCAACCTGATCCCCACCGCCCAGGGCGGCACCCACGTCAATGGTTTGCGCCAAGGTCTGCTGGATGCCATGCGCGAATTCTGCGAATACCGCAGCCTGTTGCCGCGCGGCGTGAAGCTGGCACCGGAAGACGTCTGGGAACGTATCGCGTTCGTGCTGTCGATGAAGATGCAGGAACCGCAATTCTCCGGCCAGACCAAAGAGCGCCTGTCGTCCCGCGAAGCGGCGGCATTTGTCTCCGGTGTGGTCAAGGATGCCTTCAGCCTTTGGCTCAACGAGCACCCGGAGCTGGGCCTGGCCCTGGCCGAACTGGCGATCAGCAACGCCGGCCGTCGCTTGAAGGCCAGCAAGAAAGTCGAGCGCAAGCGCATCACCCAGGGCCCGGCGCTGCCCGGCAAACTGGCTGATTGCGCGGGGCAGGACCCGATGCGTTCCGAGCTGTTCCTGGTGGAAGGTGATTCCGCCGGTGGGTCCGCCAAGCAAGCGCGGGATAAGGAGTTCCAGGCGATCCTGCCGTTGCGCGGCAAGATCCTCAACACCTGGGAAGTCGACGGCAGCGAAGTCCTTGCCAGCCAGGAGGTGCACAACATCGCCGTGGCCATAGGTGTCGACCCGGGCGCAGAGGACATGAGCCAACTGCGTTACGGCAAAATCTGCATCCTCGCCGACGCCGACTCCGACGGCCTTCACATCGCCACCTTGCTGTGCGCGCTGTTCGTCCAGCACTTCCGCCCGTTGGTGGAGGCCGGCCACGTCTATGTCGCCATGCCGCCGCTGTACCGTATCGACCAGGGCAAGGAGATCTTCTACGCCTTGGACGACGCCGAGCGCGATGGCATTCTCGATCGTCTGGTGGCCGAGAAGAAGCGTGGCAAGCCGCAAGTCACACGATTCAAGGGCCTGGGTGAAATGAACCCGCCGCAACTGCGTGAAACCACCATGGACCCGAACACTCGGCGTCTGGTCCAGTTGACCCTGGACGACTTCGTCGCCACCGCTGAAGTGATGGACATGCTGCTGGCCAAGAAACGCGCCGGCGATCGCAAAATCTGGCTGGAATCCAAAGGCAATCTGGCCGAGGTCCTGGGCTGATGCGCACAGGTTTCGCCCTGGCGATCCTGATGTTGAGCGGGTTGGCGAGCACCGCAGTGATTGCCGCGCCCGTGGCTGAGCTGAAGCTGGTATCCGAGCATCCGGTGGACGGTATGCGCGGCGGTAACCTGTCGGGCCTGGCCATGTGCGGCAAGGAACTGTGGACGGTTTCGGACCGTGACGACGACCAGATCTATCGCCTGGATATCAGTGCGCCGACCTGGCAGGCCGAAACGGTAAAGATTGACGTGCCGCCAGTGCCTGAGTCCGGCTTGCCCTGGGGGTTGCGTTCGCGCACCAAGGCCGCGTCCTTCATACGCGGTGGCGACCTGGATTTTGAAGGCATCACCTGCGACGCCGCGGGCAATCGTTACATTGTCAGCGAAGCCCATGCGGCGGTGCTGCAGGTACCCGTAGCTGGGGCGGCCGAGTGGCTGAAAATTGCCCCGGGCATGGTGCGTGAAGCACGCGCCAGTGGCATGTTGCTGCACTTCAATGCCTTGTTTGAGGGCCTGGCGGTGAATCCCGAAGGCAATCAGATCTGGCTGGCTGCCGAGCGCGAGCGACGTGGCCTGATCTCCATCAAGCGCGGGCAAAGCGTATGGGATTGCGACGGCGCTTGCGTGTTGTTGAGCGAAGCGGGGCAGGAAGTGCAGCCGGCGCAGTTTGAACATGCCAAGGCGGTGTCCAAGGACTTCGCCGATCTGGCGCTGTACAACGGCAAGCTGTTTACCCTGGAGCGCAATGCATTCCAGATTTGCCGGCGCGATACGCTCACCGCCAAGGTCGAACTGTGCTGGTCGTTTGCCGACGAGGCCCTGACGCCCAACCGACGTTATCCCCAGTCCTATGGCCTGGCTGAAGCACTGGTGGTGGACGCCGACGGAGCCTGGGTGGGTATCGACAACAATTTCGGTCCACGTGCCGATGGTGAAAAGCGCCCGATGGTCTATCGTTTCGCCGCCCCGGCCGGTGGCTGGAGCGCCCAGCCATGAACCACACCTTTTTTGAATTGACTCAGCGCAGCGGCAGTTCCGCTGCGCCTTACCCGACATTGATGAGGCCCGCATGAGTGACATCCTCGCAGACAGCTTAGATGGCGTAGAACGCCGGTCGCTGGCTGAATTCACCGAAAATGCCTACCTCAACTACTCCATGTACGTGATCATGGACCGTGCTTTGCCGCATATCGGCGACGGCCTGAAGCCCGTGCAACGGCGCATCATCTACGCCATGAGTGAGCTGGGCCTGGACGCTGACTCCAAGCACAAGAAATCCGCGCGTACCGTCGGTGACGTGCTCGGTAAGTTCCACCCCCACGGTGACTCGGCCTGCTACGAAGCCATGGTGCTGATGGCGCAGCCGTTCAGCTACCGCTACACGTTGGTGGACGGCCAGGGCAACTGGGGTGCACCGGATGATCCGAAGTCCTTTGCCGCCATGCGTTACACCGAGGCGCGCCTGTCGCGTTACTCGGAAGTATTGCTCAGCGAACTGGGCCAGGGCACGGCGGACTGGGGGCCGAACTTTGACGGCACCCTCGACGAACCCTTGGTGTTGCCGGCACGTTTGCCGAATATTCTGCTCAATGGCACCACCGGCATCGCGGTTGGCATGGCCACCGACGTGCCGCCGCACAACCTGCGCGAAGTCGCGACGGCTTGCGTACGTTTGCTGGATGAGCCAAAAGCGACGGTTGAGCAGCTCTGCGAGCATATCCAGGGCCCGGACTATCCCACTGAAGCGGAAATCATCACGCCGCGCGCCGATCTGCTGAAGATGTATGAAACCGGCAAGGGCTCGGTGCGCATGCGCGCCGTGTACCACATCGAAGACGGGGACATCATCGTCACCGCGCTGCCGCACCAGGTGTCTGGCGCCAAGGTGCTGGAACAGATCGCCGCGCTGATGCAGGCCAAGCCGTCAAAACTGCCGCAAGTTGCCGACCTGCGTGACGAGTCCGACCACGAAAACCCATGCCGCATCGTGATCATCCCGACCAATAGCCGGGTCGACCACGAAGTGCTGATGCAGCATCTTTTCGCCAGTACCGATCTGGAATCCAGCTACCGCGTCAACGTCAACATCATCGGTCTGGACGGCAAGCCGCAGTTGAAGAACCTGCGCAACCTGCTGGTGGAGTGGCTGGAATTCCGCGTGCAGACCGTGCGCCGCCGCTTGCAATTCCGCCTCGACAAGGTGGAGCGCCGCCTGCACCTGTTGGACGGTTTGCTGATTGCTTACCTCAACCTGGACGAAGTGATCCATATCATCCGGACCGCCGAGCACCCGAAAGCCGAGCTGATCGCGCGTTTCGAGCTGAGCGAGATCCAGGCGGACTACATCCTCGATACCCGCTTGCGTCAGTTGGCGCGGCTGGAAGAAATGAAGCTGCGTGATGAGCAGGACGCACTGCTCAAGGAGCAAGCCAAGCTGCAAGCCCTGCTGGGCAGTGAAGCCAAGCTCAAGAAGCTGGTTCGCAGCGAGCTGATCAAAGATGCGGAAACCTATGGTGATGAGCGTCGTTCGCCAATCGTCGAGCGTGCGGAAGCCAAGGCGCTGACGGAAACCGAGCTGCTGCCGAACGAGAAAATTACCGTCGTTCTGTCGGAAAAGGGTTGGGTTCGTTCCGCCAAAGGGCATGATATTGACGCCACCGGGCTTTCCTACAAAGCCGGTGATGGGTTCAAGACCGCTGCGCCTGGGCGATCCAACCAGTTTGCGGTGTTCATTGACTCCACCGGGCGTAGCTATTCGGTGGCGGCCCATACTTTGCCTTCGGCGCGGGGGCAGGGTGAACCGTTGACGGGCCGCCTCACGCCGCCGCCAGGTGCGAATTTTGAGTGTGTGTTACTGCCGGACGATGACTCGCTGTACGTGATCGCTTCCGATGCCGGTTACGGTTTCGTGGTCAAGGGTGAAGACCTGCAGGCCAAGAACAAGGCGGGCAAGGCGCTGCTGAGCTTGCCGAATAACGCCAAGGTGATATTGCCGCGCCCGGTGGATGATCGTGAGAGCAACTGGCTGGCCTCGGTGACCACCGAAGGCCGTCTGCTGGTGTTCAAGATCAGCGACCTGCCGCAGTTGGGCAAGGGCAAGGGGAACAAGATTATCGGGATTCCCGGGGAGCGGGTGGCCAGTCGCGAAGAGTACGTGACCGATATCGCCGTGATCCCGGAAGGCGCAACCTTGGTGCTTCAAGCCGGTAAGCGCACATTGTCGCTGCGCCCTGACGACCTTGAACACTACAAGGGCGAGCGCGGTCGACGCGGTAACAAGCTGCCGCGAGGGTTCCAGCGAGTGGACGCTTTGTTGGTGGAAGCGCCGGTTTAAGGCGTACTAAGGCCCTCGATCTACGATTTAACGCGTAGATCGACGCTTTGGCGCTGGAGTCATGGCGCATATTCACGGATGATATGGCCTTTCCAGCGCCGGCGTGGCCGAGCGTGTTTAGGTTATTTTTTAGTATTACGTTGTGGTTCGCCTTGTGGCAGCCACCTGGATGGGATGATGACTGCTCCACGCCTTCCTCTATTTTTGATGCTCGCTGGCCTTTTGGGGTTGGCGGGTTGCAGCACACACCAGCCGGTGTCGCTGTACCAGCTGGACAGCGGAAGTCCGGCTCAGCCTGCCCAAGCCGCAGGCATGGCTGTATTACTGGGCCCGGTTATCGTTGCCGATTACCTGCAACGCGAAACACTGCTGCAACGTCAGAACGATGGCAGCCTGCGAGGTTCAACCGACGGGCGTTGGGCGGGCAGTCTGTCGTCTGATATCAATCAGTTGATGCTGCGCCAGGTGGCCGGTCAATTGGACAGCCAGCGCGTAGTGCTGGCCCCTGCGCCAACCGGTTTCACGCCGGATGTCCAGGTTTTGCTGACGATTACCCGACTCGACTCGGGTGCTTCGCAGCCGGCGATCCTGGATGCACAGTGGCGCTTGATCGACCGCCGTGGCCAGGTACGCGATAACCGCATCGTGCACCTGCAGGAAGAGCACGTCGGCACCACCGCGTCCCAGGTCCAGGCCCAGGGCGTATTGTTGCAGCATTTGGCGCAACAGTTGTCGGTGGCGATCAAACCGCTGGCTAATCAATCGGCGGTCGCCGAGGTGCCGCGCAAAACCGCCCCGGTACGCGCCAAGCCTACAGCGCCGGAGAAGCCGAAGATGCCGATGGCCACGCCAATTCGCACGGACATGGAAGTGTTCAGGTTCTGATCCGAATCGCAGCCAAACAAAAGGCCCGCTGAATAAGCGGGCCTTTTTTGTGGTGAGCGGGCTTGCCCACCTCAGGGCTTGGTACGGGTCTCATGCATCCGTGCCAGCTGCCGTTCCAGCATCGACGGGTACGGCTCCATCAGCCGTTCCACGCAGCTTGCGCCTTCGGGGCTGGCGATTGGCCGGATACGTGCGCGCTGGCGGATCAAGGTGTCTTCGCTGATCTTGCGCTCCACCAGCAGCAAATTGCGGCTGTGTTGGGACAAGGCCAGTGCATCCTGGGCTATTTCGGTCAGCAGCAAGTCGATCTGGCTCATGCCGAACAGGTCGTCGCCAACGGTCAGGCCCAGTTGCAGTTGCAAGGTAATGCCGCTATCGGCCACTTCGATCTGCAGAGCATGGCCCAGGGCGCGCAGCAGCTCACCGCAGCAGATGGCGTTGGTCAGGTAGTCTTCGCCGCTGTCTTCGCTGTGGAACAGCATCAGCGTGCTGCCATCGTTCAGGGTGTGCAGTTCGCTTTGATACAGCGAGGCCGCCTGGTCGAGGCAGTCACGGTAGCGTTCGAGCAGTTCCGTCAGGCGGGCGCGGGGCAGGCGACGCAGTTGGTCCTGGGCACCCAGCTGCACGGCCAATACCGCACTGTGCTGGGGCTCGGTGTTCTTCACTGGAACCGGCTTGAGTGCCGCGGCTGGCGCCGCGGCCGAGGTGTCGCGCAAGTCGGCGAACGGGTCTTCGTCGTCCAGTTCGTCTTCTTCGGCCTTGACCACGTGGCGGGGCGATGCCTTCAGTCCGGCTGCCGGGGCGCTGTCGTCAAAGCCTGGGTCACGCAGGTCGCGTACTTCAAACTCGGGCTCATCGGCGTCGTCGTATTCGGGCTCGGGGGCAGGCTCGCGTACCACCGGCTCCGGTGCGAAGCTGGCGTGGAGCTGGCGGGCGAGGTCGCCGATTTCGTCCTGGCGGTCGGTGGCGGGGGTGTGTTCGTCGATATCCCGCAGCCAGATGCGCAGTTGCATCAGCGGCGTGGAGATATGCCGACCGAGGCGCAAGCTCAGGGCCAGCGCCAGCGCCAGCAGGATCGCGCTGAGAATGCCCATGCTTTGCAGGCTGATGGTCATCGGCTGCTGGAATTGCTGCATGTCCAGGCTGATACGCAACTGGCCGGCCTTCACATCCTGGAACGTGATGTTGCTCTGATACAGGCCCTCGGCCTCACCCAGCAGGCCATTCTTCGGACGCTGCCCGGCTTCGGCCATGATCCGGTTATCCACGCTGTAGATAGCGGCATGAGCCACCAGCGGATTCTTGGTCAGGTTGTTGAGCAGCACGTTCAGGCTGAGGATGTCGTTGGACACCAGCAACTCAGTCGCCGACGTGGCGGTCTGGGTCGTCAGGCTCGCGCCCAGGGCATCGGCTTGTTCATGCATGGCCTGCTTGAACTGCAAACCCATCACACAGGCGTAGATCACCAAGGCCAGGGCGACCAGGATCACGTTATGGCTGGCGATGCGTAATGCGATCGGTACACGGCGGTGGCGCAGTGCCCGGAAGATCAGCAGGAAGAAGTTATCGGTTTTTACTGGCGTGGGCCGGTTCACTTGCGCTCGGCTCTTGGTCCGTGAAGTTGACGCGCAGTATAGCGATAGCCCTAGGGCCGGCAAAGCGCTGGCTGTGCCCGATGGTCACTGAAAGTGGGTAGAATGCGGTTTTTTCCAGCCTGGGGGTGCGCTTTGCGCGAAATTGTCCTGATAAACATCACCGGTGAAGACCGCCCGGGTCTCACCGCAGCCATTACCGGTGTGCTGGCCCAGGGTGGTGTGAACATTCTCGACATCGGCCAGGCGGTGATCCACGACACCTTGTCCTTCGGCATCCTCGTCGAAATCCCGAGCACCGAACAGGCGTCTTCGGTACTCAAAGACATCCTGTTCACGGCGTATAAGCTGGATCAACAGGTGCGATTCACCCCGGTGTCCGAAGAGGATTACCAGCATTGGGTCGACGGTCAGGGTAAAAAGCGCCACATCGTGACGCTGCTGACCCGCAAGGTGACTGCCGAACAATTGCAGCGCGTCAGTTCGATCACCGCCCACTATGGTTTGAATATCGACCATATCGACCGTCTGTCGGGTCGCATGCCATTGGACACGCCAGCTGACAAAGGCAAGGGCTGCATTGAGTTCTCTGTGCGCGGCGAGCCGGCTGATCCGCAGGCATTGCGCGCCGAATTCCTGAGCGTGGCCCAGGAGTTGAACGTCGATATCGCCTTCCAGGAAGATTCGCTGTTCCGCCGCAATCGTCGTCTGGCAGTGTTCGACATGGATTCCACGCTGATCGAGGCCGAGGTGATCGACGAGCTGGCCAAGGCTGCCGGTGTGGGCGAGCAGGTCTCCGAGATTACCGAGCGCGCCATGGCCGGCGAGCTGGATTTCCGTGCCAGCTTCAAGGAGCGCCTGGCGCTGCTCAAGGGGTTGGATGTGAGCGTACTGGACTCGATCGGTGCGTCGCTGCGCCTGACCGAAGGCGCTGAAACCCTGTTCGCTGAACTCAAGCGCCTGGGTTACAAAACCGCGATCCTGTCTGGCGGCTTCACCTACTTTGCCAAGCAATTGCAGGCCAAGCTGGGTATCGACTACGTGTTCGCCAATGAACTGGAGGTGGTGGATGGCAAAGTGACCGGCGTGGCCGTGGAGCCGATTGTTGATGCACAGCGCAAGGCCGACCTGCTGAAAGAGCTGGCCCACAAGGAAGGTTTGCGTCTGGAACAGACCATCGCGGTCGGGGACGGCGCGAATGACTTGCCGATGCTGGCAATTGCCGGGTTGGGTGTGGCGTTCCGCGCCAAGCCGCTGGTCAAGCAGTCGGCCAAGCAGGCAATTTCAACCCTCGGTTTGGACGGCGTGTTGTATCTGCTGGGTTTTCGCGACCGTGACGGTCAGTTGTAAGTCGAGATCGCTGTAGCTATGCAGTAAAAATGTGGGACGGGGTAAGCCCGCTCCCACATTTGATTACCGTCAGCTTCGGATCAGGCGTTCGGCAGGGCGATGCCTTGGCCCATCTGCACCGGGGTGCCGGCTGTCAGTGCTTCTGCCCACTTCACCTGACCTGGCCCGAACAGCACGATGGCGGTCGAACCCAGTTTGAAGCGACCCAGTTCTGCGCCTTTCTCCAGATGAATCGGTGCCCGCGCCGCTTCGTCATAGCGGAAGGTCTTCAGCTCACGCTTGGGCGGCGTCACCAAGCCAGCCCACACGGTTTCAATCGACGCCACGATCATTGCACCTACCAACACAACAGCCATCGGGCCGCGTTCGGTGTCGAACAGGCAGACAACGCGCTCGTTACGTGCAAACAGCTCCGGCACGTTTTCAGCGGTGGTCTGGTTCACCGAGAAAATCCGCCCCGGCACATAAACCATCTCACGCAGCGTACCGGCCAAAGGCATGTGCACGCGGTGGTAGTCTTTCGGCGACAGGTAAATGGTGGCGAAATCACCGCCCATGAACGGCGCCGCCAATGCCGCATCGCCACCCAGCAACTCCAGTACGCTGAAGCTATGGCCTTTAGCCTGGAATACCCGGCCGTGTTCGATCGGGCCCAGCTGGCTGACGGCACCATCGGCAGGACTCAGCACGGCGCCTGGTGTTTGATCCAGCGGGCGTGCACCGTCTTTCAGTGCGCGGGTGAAGAAGGCGTTGAAGTGCTCATAGGCGGTCAGGTCTTCAACCAGGGCCTGTGACATGTCCACTTGATAACGCTTGGCGAACCAACTCGTGAAGGCGTTCTTGAACCAGCGCACGCGGCACTCGGCAACGCAGCCGGCCAGGCGCGACAGCAAGTGGTGCGGCAACAGGTACTGGCTGAGGATAAACAACTGCTTTTTCATTTACTGTCCTTAAACCTTAAATCTCAACGGGGGTGTCGGGGTGGTTGCCCCATTCGCCCCAGGAACCGGCATAACCTTTGACTCGCGGATAACCGAGCGCCTTGGCCACCAGGTAGGTGAAGCCAGAGCGGTGATGAGTCTGGCAGTGGGTGATGATTTCTTTGTCGCGGGTCAGCCCGAGGTCTTCGAGGATCTGTGGCATGTCACGGCGGATGCGCAGGTTGCGTGCCTTGTCCATGCCGGCGGTCCATTCGAAGTTCACCGCGCCGGGGATGTGACCACCCTTGGCCGCGAGGACTTTCTCGCCGGAGTACTCCAACGGGCCGCGTGCGTCCCAGATGCCCAGGTCGGCCGCGCCCAGACGGCTTTGCAGGTATTCGCGGGTGGCGGTAGGGCCGTCGTGCAAGGTCAGGCTGACCGGGCCGCCGACGGGGGCGGGCACCTCGGTGGACAGCGGGTGCTCGCCTTCCAGCCAGGCGAGCAGGCCGCCATCCAGATAGTGGTATTTCTGGTGGCCGATCACGTCGAGCATCCAGATAAAACGCCCGGCCCAGCCACCGCCTTCGTCGTCATAGACCACGTAGGTCGCGTCCGGGGTGTGGCCCAGCTCGCCGAACAGCTTTTCCAGGTCGGCCTTGCTCGGCAGCAAGCCCGGCGCTGGAGGCTGGCCCAGTTGAGTGCGCTTGGGGTCAACGAAATGCGCGCCGGGGATATGCCCTTCGGCGTAGCGGGCTGCGCTGGTGAGGTCCACCAGAATCAGGTGTTCGGCATCAAGGCGACCTTGCAGGTCGCTGGGTTCGATCACCAGCGGCAAGCCAGAGAAGTCAGGCATGTGAGGTCTCCTGGGCACAAATGTTGGCGATAAAGGACCGCGATTGTAGCGCAAGCATCAAGCGCTGCGGTTGGTAAAGCTGTGCAGCGCTTTCTCGATGCATTGAGCGGTTTTGCCGAAGGCCTGCACTGTGGTTTCAGAGAGTGGCCCGCCGCCCTGGTCAGCGATCATCAGCATGACCACTCGGCCATTGCAGCTCAGGGAGCGCAGCAATAGATGTTCGCCGGTAAACAAGCGACGCAGCACTGGCGGCAGCAGCGCGCAGAACTGTTCATGGTTATCGGGTGTGATGCGCACCTGCGCGGATTTTTCCAGAAGGCGCTGCAACAGCGTGCTGTTGACCACGTCCAGGCTCAGATTCGCGGCGTCCTTCGGCAAACCATCGGCTTGATGCACGCGCAATGTGCTCAAGGCTCGATCGGCCATGAACAACAGCACCCTTTGCATGCCGCTGGCCACCAGGGCTTCCCGTGCGCAGGTGGTCAGGTGCATGGCGTTGGCGAAGCGGCTTGGTTCAACCAGCAACTCGGTACACCGATTGCGCCACACGGCCAAGGACTCGGCAGTGGGGGGCGGCGCGGGCAGCAGGCCGCGATGGATCTTCTGCACATGCCACGGCCAGATCAGCGACAACGCTGGGTGCCAGAGGTCGGGCATCAGGGTGTGGCGGGCGCTGGTCACAGCTTGTTGGTGAACCTGTTGCTGCACTTCACCGAGGGGTTCTTGCAGGTAGAGCGCAGTCAGGTATTGCCAGCGCTCGGTGTGCGGGCAAGTCCAGGATTCCTGGGCCGACATTGCCAGGCCGTTAGCCAGTAATACCGTGTTGGCCGGCTGGTTCAGCCAGCGGCGCAGGTTGGGTTCGGCATCGAGCAACTGCTGGTGGCGCAGTGCGTCGTCTTCGCGGGCGATATGCAGCGCCTTGACCAGCAAGCGCTGTTCGCTCAGCAGCAGGTGGTAGCCTTGGGATACCCAGATAGGCAAGTGCCAGGCTTCGGTCAAGCCAAGGCACAAATCCAGCAGGCGTATGCCGAACAAATCCTGCTCGACCTGACGTGCCGGCTGGCCTTTGTGGATCACCCGTAACTCCCATTCTTCCAGGAGTTTGGGGTAGGCAATGGCCATCGGCCAGAGCGGCGACAAAAACAGCAGGCTACCCCAGTGAATGTCTTGCCACAGCCGCGCAAGGCGGCTGCCGAAGAGGCCGTTGGCTTGCTGCGAAGCGTGCTGGCTCACCAGCAGCAGTTGCCGAAAGGCCACGGGGATTTCATTGGCCGGCACTGAGGGCAGGCGTACCAGCAGTTCTTCGGCGCGTTTGAGGCCGAGGCGGTTGAGCGCCACTTCGAGGTTTTCCGCAGGTGCCGCCATGCTGCCGTGGGTGTGGCTATTGGCCTCGCGCATTACGCCGAGTACCAGCGCCGGGCTGTTTTGCATCAGCTCGGCAATATCTCGTAATGAGCTGCGGCTGTCGCGAATGGCTTTGCACACACGTTCGTGGCTGGCTTGCGGGACGGGCAGCAGGACGTCATCCAGGCGCTTGATCCAAGCCGCGAGGGTGGTCGGTTTTGCAGTTGGGACTGTCGTTTCATTAGCCATGATTGGGGCGCGATCATCACTTGCATTCAACACGCCCGGAGTGGGCTGAATTGGCTTTTCGCCTTAACGGGCTATAGTCTGGCGCAGTTTTGCCGATAAGTAGAACAAGAGTTTTTCAGCTGCACCTACTATGTCCATGAACCCGACGGCGCAAGTACCAATCTCCTATGGCTAAAATTATCGGCATCATCGTCGTCCTCGCAAGCGTGCTCGGTGGGTACGTCCTGTCCCACGGTAAGATTGCCGCACTGATCCAGCCTTTCGAAGTGCTGATTATCGGCGGCGCCGCATTTGGCGCTTTTCTGCAGGCCAACCCCGGCTACATGACCATGCATGTGATCAAGAAGTCGCTGGGCATGTTCAGCTCGCGCTTCTCCCACACCTTCTATCTGGAAGTGTTGGGATTGGTCTACGAGATCCTCAACAAGAGCCGCCGCGAAGGCATGATGGCCATCGAAGGCGACATCGAAGACGCCGCCGCCAGCCCGATTTTCGCCAAGTACCCGGCGGTGCTCAAAGATGAGCGCATGACGGCTTACATCTGTGATTACCTGCGCATCATGTCCTCCGGCAACATGGCCCCCCATGAGCTGGAAGGCCTGTTCGACATGGAACTGTTCAGCCTCAAGGAAGAGCTGGAACATCCTTCCCACGCCGTCAGCGGCGTCTCTGACGGCATGCCCGGTTTCGGTATCGTTGCGGCGGTACTGGGTATTGTGGTGACCATGGCGTCCTTGGGCGAAGGCGACCAGAAGGCCATCGGTATGCACGTGGGTGCGGCGCTGGTGGGGACCTTTTTCGGTATTCTCGCGGCCTACGGTTTCTTCGGCCCGCTGGCGACCTCTCTGGCGCACGACGCCAAGGAAGAGATCAACCTCTACGAAGCGATCAAGGCGTGCCTGGTAGCTTCGGCCTCCGGTATGCCGCCGTCGCTGGCGGTAGAGTTCGGGCGCAAGGTGCTGTACCCGAAACATCGCCCAAGTTTTGCCGAGCTGGAACAAGCGGTGCGCGGTCGCTAAGCCATGGAAAACAACCAGCCGATAATCATCAAGCGCGTCAAGCGCTTCGCTGCGGGGCACCATGGCGGCGCCTGGAAAATCGCCTTCGCCGACTTTGCGACGGCGATGATGGCGTTCTTCCTCGTGCTGTGGCTGATGTCTACCGCCACGCCGGAACAGAAGATCGCCATTGCCGGTTACTTCAAAGACCCCATTGGCTTCTCGGAAAGCGGTACACCTTTCGTCATCGACCTTGGTGGCTCACCACAGTTGGCGCCTGAGCGCACCATCAATCCGGAGGTCAAGACCGAGGCGCCGCAGGAAAAAATCCCTGTCGAGCGCGACACTGTCGAGGCCATGGCTGAACAAGTCGAGCAGGAACGCCTGGAACTGCTGTTGAAGGAATTGCAGACCAAGGTTGAAGAAAACCCGCAACTGCTGAAGTTCAAGGATCAGATCTCCTTCGAAATCACGCCTGAGGGCCTGCGCATCCAGATCACCGACGCCGCTAACCGGCCCATGTTCGACTCCGGCAGCGCGCGCCTGAAACCGTACTTCGAAGATATTCTGCTGGCCATGGCCGACACCATCAAGGCGGTGCCGAACAAGATCAGCATCAGCGGTCACACCGACGCCAAGCCGTATGCGGGCCAAGGCGACTTCGGCAACTGGGAGCTCTCGGCGAACCGCGCCAACGCCGCCCGCCGTGCGTTGGTGGCAGGCAGCTACCCGGACCCGCAGGTGGCCCGCGTGGTGGGTTTTGCTTCCTCGCAATTGTTTGATCCTGCGGACCCGTTCAACCCGGTCAACCGCCGGATCGATATCGTGGTGCTGACCAAAAAGGCTCAGCGCGCGATCGAGGGTGATCACAGTGGGGCACCTGCGCAACCGCACCAAAGCGAAGGCGCGCCAGGAGAAGCGCCGGCTGATCCGAACGCCATTCCTCCAGGGCAGGAGCCGTTACCGGCCCATGAGCTGCGACAGAAGCTGAACTTGTTTGACGATGGCGGGGTGAAGGATCCTACGGCACCTGCCCCCAAGCCGTAATCCCCATGCAAAAAGGCCGCGATGATCGCGGCCTTTTCGTTGGTGCAGGTTAGTAACTACTCTCCGGCAGACTTGCAATGATCGAGCGATAGCTGTTCATCCGCTGCTGCTGCACGCGGCCATCTTCCAGCGCCTTGAGCAGCGCACAGCCCGGTTCACGATCGTGTTTGCAGTCTCGGAAGCGGCAGGTGCCGATCAGGTCGTTGAATTCGATGAAGCCCGCTTCCACATCGCTGCGGCTGACGTGGCCGAGGCCGAACTCACGGATGCCCGGGGAGTCGATCAGCTCGCCGCCACCAGGGAAGTGGAACAGCCGCGCGGTGGTGGTGGTGTGGGTGCCCTGGCCGGACAGCTCCGACAGTGGGCCCACGCGGGTCTCGACTTCCGGCAGCAGGCTATTGACCAGCGATGACTTGCCCACGCCCGACTGTCCGACGAACACGCTGATGCGCCCGTCCAACTGCCGTTGCAGCTGTTCCATGCCATCGCCGTGATGCGCCGAAACTTCCAGCACCGGGTAACCCAGGGTGCGGTAGACCGACAGTAACGCGTTGAGCGCCGGAGCGTTCTGTTCGTCGATCAGGTCGAATTTGTTCAACAGCAACAACGGGCGGATGCCGGCATGTTCGGCCGCCACCAGATAGCGGTCGATCAGGTTGGCATGGGGCTCGGGCAACGGCGCGAACACAATCACGATCATGTCGACGTTGGCGGCCACCGGCTTGAGCTGGCCACGGCTGTCGGGGCGGCGCAGTTCGGTGGTGCGCGGCAGTTGGGCGACGATTACGCCGATGCCCTGGTTGCCGGCACGCCATACTACTTTGTCGCCGGTGACCAGCGCAGGCAGGTTGGCGCGCAGATGGCAACGGGACACCGAACCTGCGAGTTCGCCTTCCAGCGCCTCGACTTCGACCTGTACGCCGAAGTGCGCGATCACCAGGCCCGTTTGTTCGGGGCCCAGGTCGCCGCCCTCAAGTGCTTCCACTGCGGAGGATTCACGTTTGGCGGCGCGAGCGGCGCGCTCACCCTGAATCTTTTCGATGCGCCAGTTTTGGCGGCGATTGAGCTGGCGTTTGGCCATTGGTGTTCCGTGTCGATAATGCAAAGGATAGGTGAAACGGTCGCGAGTCTAGCATGCCCCCGCCTGCTAAACTGCGCAGCCACGCCAAGGTGCCAAGAGAATCAAGCCATGCAAAACCCACAGAACCTGATTTGGATCGATCTGGAAATGACCGGTCTGAACCCCGACACCGACGTCATCATCGAGATGGCGACCATTGTCACCGACAGTAACCTTAATACCTTGGCCGAAGGTCCGGTGATTGCCATTCATCACAGCGATGCAGTATTGGCCACCATGGATGAGTGGAACACCCGCACCCACGGCAACTCCGGCCTGACCCAGCGCGTGCGTGACAGCCGCGTCAGCATGGCCGAAGCCGAGGCCCAGACCATCGCTTTCCTGGAAAAATGGGTACCCAAGGGCAAGTCGCCGATCTGCGGCAACAGCATCTGCCAGGACCGTCGCTTCCTTTATACGCACATGAAGGCGCTGGAAAGCTACTTCCACTACCGCAACCTGGATGTGTCCACTTTGAAAGAGCTGGCCGCGCGCTGGGCGCCGGAAGTCAAAGACAGCTTCCATAAAGGCAGCACGCACCTGGCGCTGGATGATATCCGCGAGTCGATTGCCGAGTTGCAGCATTACCGCAAGCATTTCATCAAGGCCTGAAGGTGCAGCTTGCTCGCGAAGGATGCGACTCGCTCTTTCGCCAAGCGCCCCCTTTTGGTGCCATCAGCAAATGATTAGACTGCCGGCCTCTTTGCAAGGATCGCCATCATGCTGCTGATGCTGTACCTCATCGCCATCACTGCCGAAGCCATGACCGGCGCGCTGTCCGCCGGCCGGCGTGGCATGGATTGGTTTGGCGTAGTGCTGATCGCCTGCGTCACCGCCTTGGGCGGTGGTTCGGTGCGCGATGTGTTGCTCGGGCATTACCCGCTGACATGGGTCAAGCACCCGGAATACCTGGTGCTGACGTCCGTTGCCGCACTGGTGACGATCTTTATCGCGCCGCTGATGCGCCACCTGCGTTCGCTGTTCCTGGCGCTGGACGCCGTGGGGCTGGTGGCGTTCACCTTGATCGGCTGCATGACCGCCCTGGAAATGGGCCACGGCATGCTGGTGGCGGTGGTCAGTGGCGTGATCACGGGGGTGTTCGGCGGCATCCTGCGGGATATCTTCTGCAACGATATTCCGCTGATCTTCCGCCGTGAGCTGTACGCCAGCGTGTCGTTCCTCGCTGCGTGGTTCTACATGCTGTGCCTGTATCTGGAATTACCGAGCGAGCAGGCGATTTTGCTGACGCTGTTCAGCGGCTTTCTATTGCGCCTGCTGGCGATCCGTTTCCACTGGGAAATGCCCAAGTTCGTCTACAACGACGATGTGCACTAGCGCCTGGCGTGCTGGTCGAGTGCCCACTCGACGTGTTCGCGCACCAACTCCGATGGATAGTCCCGGCGTGCCTTCAACGCTTCGAGCACCGGGATGCTCGACGGTGCATTGCCCAGGCCCACCGCCAGGTTGCGCAGCCAGCGCTCATAACCGGCGCGGCGTAGGGGCGAGCCTTCGGTGCTGCTGAGGAATTTATCCTCGTCCCACATGAACAGCTCGGCCAGTTCGGCGTTATCCAGGTTGTGGCGCGGCTTGAAATCACCCTCGGCGGTAGGACGGGCGAAACGATTCCACGGGCAAACGATCTGACAGTCATCGCAGCCGAACACGCGATTACCGATCAACGGGCGCAGGTCTTCAGGGATCGCCGTCTTGAGCTCAATGGTCAGGTAGGAAATGCAACGCCGTGCGTCCAGCACATAGGGGCCGACGAAGGCATTGGTAGGGCAGATGTCCAGGCACGCGGTGCAGCGGCCACAGTGTTCGGTGCTATGGGGTTCGTCCACCGGCAGCGGCAAGTCAACAAACAGTTCGCTCAGGAAGAAATAGCTGCCAGCCTTGCGATTGAGTACCAGCGTGTTTTTGCCGATCCAGCCCAGCCCGGCTTGTTCGGCAATGGCTTTTTCCAGTACCGGCGCGCTGTCCACGAAGGCGCGGAAGCCAAATGGGCCGATGTGTGCCTGAATGCGGTCGGCCAGTTGCTGCACGCGCTTGCGGATCAGCTTGTGGTAGTCGCGACCCAGGGCATAACGCGAGATATAGGCTTTTTCCGGCTGGGCCAGCAATTGCGCCATTTGGGTGTCGCCGGGCAGGTAGTCCATGCGCAGCGAGACCACGCGCAAAGTGCCCGGCACCAGTTCATCCGGGTGGGAGCGCTTGCTGCCATGGGCGCCCATGTACTCCATCTCGCCGTGATAACCCGCGTCGAGCCAGCGTTGCAGGTGCTGTTCATGCTCGGCCAGGTCCAGACCGCTGATGCCGACTTGTTGAAAGCCCAGTTCGCGGCCCCAGTCTTTGATCGATTGGGCGAGGGCGGGGAGATCGGAGGTAATAGCAGGCATGAGACACGGGAAACCACGGGTTAGATGCGTATAATTCTGCCAGACATCGGAGCTTGAAGACGCATGCCGCAGACAAAACACGAAATAACCGACGTTCAGCGCTTGTTGTTCGGCCATTTGCCGCAACTGGCTGCGCGTTCTCCGCAGGCCCATAAAGGCCAGTTCGGCCACCTGCTGGTCATCGGCGGTGACCATGGCTTCGGTGGTGCAGCGCTGCTGAGCGCCGAAAGTGCCTTGCGCAGTGGTGCAGGCATGGTGTCCCTGGCGACGCGGGCTGCGCATATACCGGCAGCTCTGGCACGCTTGCCGGAGGTCATGACTGTCGGTGTCAGTTCGGCTAACCAGTTAATGGGGCTGCTGGAAAAAATCTCGGTAATTGTCATTGGTCCTGGCCTGGGTGATGCGTCCTGGGGCAAAAGCCTGTTGTCGGCCGCCGCCAACGCCAAGCAGCCGCAAGTTTGGGACGCGGACGCGTTGAATCAACTGGCGAAGGGGGCTGTCAACTTGCCAGCCGGCTCGGTCATCACCCCGCACCCTGGTGAGGCGGCGCGCTTGATGGGGCTCACGACAGCCGAGGTTCAGGCCGATCGTCTTAAGGTGGCGCGCGATTTAAGCCGGAAATTCAATGCAGTCGCTATTCTCAAGGGTGCTGGCAGTTTGATTGCCAGCCCGGATGGCCGGGTTTCCCGTTGTGACCAGGGCCATCCGGCGATGGCCACGGCCGGGCTGGGGGATGTACTGGCCGGCTTGGTCGGTGCCTTGCTGGCTCAAGGCATGCCGGCCTACGAGGCGAGCTGCCTGGCCGTGTGGCTGCACGCCTCGGCGGGAGAGCGCCAAGGCACCTTTGGTCGCGGGCTGGCTGCCAGTGACCTGATACCTGCCATTCGTCAATTGCTGGAGGAGCAATCGCCGTGTCTGAAGTAACCCTTTTTCTGGCCGATGAAGACGCAATGGTTGCGTTCGGTCTTCGCATAGCCCAGGTGACGGCGGGCGCCGGGCTGATCTTTCTCGAGGGGGACCTGGGCGCGGGCAAAACCACGCTCTCGCGCGGCATTATCCGTGGGTTGGGCCACACGGGAGCGGTAAAAAGCCCGACGTTCACTCTGGTCGAGCCCTACGAAATTGGCCAAGTGCGGGCCTTCCATTTCGACCTTTATCGCCTGGTTGACCCTGAAGAGCTGGAGTACATGGGGATTCGGGATTATTTCGACGAAGACGTGTTGTGCCTGATCGAGTGGCCAGATAAAGGCACAGGCTTTTTGCCAAAGGCGGACCTGACCATTACCATTACGCCGCATGAATCAGGACGTCAGCTGAAGTTGTTGCCCCAGAGCGTTCGTGGCCAGTCCTGGTGCGGCGCTTTGGCATTGGAATTCAAATAATTGGTGGGGTTAGGTATGCGCTTTCGCGCGTTGGTTGCTGTCGTAGGGGTATTGCTTGCGGCAATGACTTTCAATGCTCTGGCTGCTTCGCAGGTGAAAAGTGTTCGCCTGTGGCGAGCACCGGATAACACGCGACTGGTGTTCGACCTGTCTGGCCCGGTCCAGCACAGCGTCTTTACCCTGACGGCGCCCGATCGCCTGGTGATCGACATCAACGGTGCGACCCTGGGCGCGCCGCTCAAAGTGTCCACCGCCAACACTCCGATTACCTCCATGCGCTCGGCACAGCGTACGCCGACCGATCTGCGTGTTGTTATCGACCTGAAAAAGGCCGTGACCCCGAAAAGCTTCTCTCTGGCACCGAATGCCCAGTACGGCAACCGGTTGGTGGTCGATCTGTTCGACAACGCCGCCGACGCCAACCCGTCGCCGGCGCCGACCCCGAGCGTTGCCACCGTACCCGCCGTGCCGGTCAATCCGTCGCAGCCACAGGTCAAGTTGCCTCCGCCACCGCCGGCTCCGCCGGGCAAACGCGACATTATCGTGGTGATCGATGCCGGCCACGGCGGCGAAGACCCGGGCGCGTCCGGCTCGCGCGGCCAGCATGAGAAAGACGTGGTCCTGTCCATCGCCCGGGAGCTGCAGCGCCAGGTCAGTGCGATGAAAGGCTATCGTGCCGAGCTGACCCGTACCGGCGACTACTTCATTCCTTTGCGCGGCCGTACCGAAATTGCGCGCAAGAAGGGCGCCGACCTGTTTGTCTCGATCCATGCCGACGCCGCACCTTCGTCCGCAGCTTTCGGTGCCTCGGTGTTCGCCTTGTCTGATCGCGGCGCCACTTCAGAGACCGCCCGTTGGTTGGCCGACAGTGAAAACCGTTCCGACTTGATAGGCGGGGCCGGTAACGTCTCATTGGATGACAAGGACAAAATGCTCGCCGGCGTGTTGCTCGACCTGTCGATGACCGCTTCGCTGACCTCCAGCCTGAACGTCGGCCAGAAGGTACTGAGCAATATCGGCCGCGTCACTTCGCTGCACAAACAGCGTGTGGAGCAGGCTGGGTTCATGGTGTTGAAGTCGCCGGATATCCCGTCGATCCTGGTGGAAACCGGGTTTATCTCCAACTCCAACGAAGCGTCCAAGCTGGCCAGTACCAGCCACCAGCAGGCGCTGGCCCGTTCGATCAGTGCAGGTATTCGCCAGTTCTTCCAGCAGAACCCGCCACCGGGGACTTACATTGCCTGGCTGCGTGACTCCGGGAAAATCGCCCAGGGCCCGCGTGATCATCGCGTGCAGCCCGGCGACACCCTGGCCATGCTGGCTGTGCGGTTCCAGGTTTCGCCCGCGACGTTGCGCAACGCGAACAACCTGAAAACCGATGAGTTGAAAGTCGGCCAGGTGTTGACCATCCCCGGCACTGAATTGGCGGCGCAGTAATGAGTGAATCACAGTTGAACAGCGGCTCACGCATCGAACTGCTCAGCCCGCGCCTGGCCAACCAGATTGCTGCGGGCGAGGTGGTTGAGCGTCCCGCGTCGGTGATCAAGGAACTGCTGGAAAACAGCATTGACTCCGGTGCCAAGCGCATCGACGTCGATGTGGAGCAGGGCGGCGTCAAGCTCCTGCGCGTGCGCGACGACGGCAGCGGTATCTCCTCCGATGACCTGCCGCTGGCCCTGGCCCGTCACGCCACCAGCAAAATCCGCGACCTGGAAGACCTTGAACGGGTGATGAGCCTGGGGTTTCGCGGCGAGGCCCTGGCCTCTATCAGCTCCGTGGCCCGCCTGACCCTGACTTCCCGCACCCGCGACGCCGACCAGGCCTGGCAGGTAGAAACCGAAGGCCGTGACATGGCGCCTCGGGTCCAGCCGGCTGCGCATCCCGTGGGTACGTCGGTGGAAGTGCGCGATCTGTTCTTCAACACGCCGGCGCGCCGCAAATTCCTCAAGGCCGAAAAAACCGAATTCGACCACCTGCAAGAAGTGATCAAGCGCCTGGCGCTGGCGCGCTTCGACGTGGCTTTTCATCTGCGCCATAACGGCAAGTCCATCCTCAGTCTGCACGAAGCCAATGACGACGCGGCCCGCGCACGTCGTGTAGCGGCCGTTTGCGGCTCGGGTTTTCTGGAGCAGGCACTGCCGATTGAAATCGAGCGCAATGGCTTGCGCCTGTGGGGTTGGGTCGGGTTGCCGACGTTTTCCCGCAGCCAGGCGGACCTGCAGTATTTCTTCGTGAATGGTCGTGCCGTGCGCGACAAGCTGGTAGCCCACGCGGTGCGCCAGGCGTATCGCGATGTCCTGTTCAATGGGCGGCACCCCACGTTTGTACTGTTTTTTGAGGTGGACCCGTCGGTGGTGGACGTCAACGTGCACCCGACCAAACACGAAGTGCGTTTCCGTGACGGGCGCATGGTGCATGACTTCCTCTATGGCACGTTGCACCGCGCCTTGGGCGATGTACGCCCGGATGACCAGCTGTCTGCGCCGATCGTGACGGCGGTGGTACGACCTAGCGGTCCGCAAGCTGGTGAGTTCGGCCCTCAGGGAGAAATGAGCCTGGCC
Organism: Pseudomonas sp. MWU13-2517; assembly: GCF_023242545.1. Lineage (NCBI taxonomy): Bacteria > Pseudomonadati > Pseudomonadota > Gammaproteobacteria > Pseudomonadales > Pseudomonadaceae > Pseudomonas > Pseudomonas sp. MWU13-2517. The sequence continues at coordinate 85,289 of NZ_JALMFA010000012.1, forward strand.
GCCAACCTGCTGCAATCGACGCAGCCGCAACCTTCGTATACGGCTTCAAGCTCTGGTTCTGGCTCAGGTGCCGGCGCGGGTTATCAATATCAATACACTCCGCGTCCGCAGTCGGCGGTGCCGGTGGCGGAAGCCCAGGCGGCCTATCGCGAGTTCTTTGCGCCGTTGCCGGGGGCCGAGCCGGGTGCCGTTGCATTGCCGGAGGGCGGTGGTGATATTCCGCCGTTGGGTTACGCGCTGGCGCAACTCAAAGGCATCTACATCCTGGCGGAAAACGCCCATGGTCTGGTGCTGGTCGACATGCATGCCGCCCATGAGCGGATCATGTACGAACGCTTGAAGATCGCCATGGCCAGCGAAGGTCTCAGCGGCCAGCCGCTGTTGGTGCCCGAGTCCCTGGCGGTCAGCCAGCGTGAAGCCGATTGCGCCGAAGAACATCACAGCGTGTTTCAGAAACTCGGCTTCGAATTGCAGCGCCTCGGTCCGGAAACCCTGGCGATCCGCCAGATTCCTGCACTGCTCAAGCAGGCCGAAGCCAATCGCCTGGTGGCTGACGTGCTGGCGGACCTGATGGAGTACGGCACCAGCGACCGCATCCAGGCGCACATCAACGAATTGCTCGGCACTATGGCTTGTCACGGTGCCATCCGAGCCAATCGCCGCCTGGCCCTGCCGGAAATGAACGGACTGCTGCGCGACATGGAAAACACCGAGCGCAGCGGGCAATGCAACCATGGCCGGCCGACCTGGACCCAGATGGGCCTGGATGACCTGGACAAACTGTTCTTGCGCGGCCGTTGATGAGTGCCTTGCCCCCCGCAATCTTCCTGATGGGCCCCACGGCCGCCGGCAAGACCGACCTGGCCATCGAACTGACCAAGGTGTTGCCGTGCGAGTTGATCAGTGTCGACTCTGCCCTGGTTTACCGGGACATGGATATCGGTACGGCCAAGCCTTCAAAAGCGTTGTTGGCCCAGTACCCGCATCGGCTGATCGACATTATCGACCCGGCCGAGAGCTATTCGGCGGCGGATTTTCGTACCGACGCCCTGGCGGCCATGGCCGACATCACCGCGCGGGGCAATATTCCGCTGCTGGTGGGCGGCACGATGCTCTACTACAAGGCTTTGCAGGAAGGCTTGGCGGATATGCCGCCAGCTGACGCCCAGGTGCGCGCCGAGCTTGAGCAGGAGGCTGCGCGCCTTGGCTGGCAAGCCCTGCACGATCAGTTGGCGTCTGTCGATCCGGTCTCTGCCGCACGCATTCACCCTAATGACCCCCAGCGCCTCACCCGCGCCTTGGAAGTCTGGCGTGTGAGCGGTCAGACCATGACTGAACACAGGCTGAAACAAACTGCGCAAAGTGCTGATGCAGACGCATCTGGACACTCACAATTGCCCTATACTGTGGCGAATCTGGCCATTGCTCCGGCAAATCGCCAGGTGTTGCATGAACGAATTGCACAAAGATTCACAATTATGTTGGAACAGGGGTTTGTGGACGAGGTCGTAGCACTGCGTTCAAGAGGTGACCTGCATCCCGGGCTACCTTCGATACGTGCTGTAGGCTACCGCCAAGTCTGGGATCATCTGGATGGCAAGCTGACGTCGGCCGAAATGCAGGAGCGCGGCATCATTGCCACGCGCCAATTGGCCAAGCGGCAGTTCACCTGGCTGCGCAGCTGGAGCGATTTGCACTGGTTGGACAGCCTGGACAGCGACAATCTGTCACGCGCCTTGAAATACTTGGGAACGGTCTCCATATTGAGCTGAGTCCTTGCAATTGCCGTCTATCCTTGGGGGTGTGACGGCCATAAGCTATCTATTTTCCGCTTTTTTATTATTGATCCTTATAGGAGTGCGACACATGTCAAAAGGGCATTCGCTACAAGACCCTTACTTGAATACTTTACGTAAAGAGAAAGTGGGGGTTTCCATCTACCTGGTCAACGGGATCAAGCTGCAAGGCACGATCGAGTCGTTCGACCAGTTCGTGATCCTGCTGAAAAACACCGTCAGCCAGATGGTCTACAAGCACGCTATCTCGACAGTCGTTCCAGTTCGTCCAGTCCGTCTGCCTAGCGCAGGTGATGAACAGGGTGACGCTGAGCCAGGTAACGCCTGATAGGAGTCTCCTTTGTTCTTTGAGCGCCACGGTGGTGGTGAGCGAGTAATCCTCGTTCACTTGGATGGACAGGACCCTGAGGCGCGCGAAGATCCGCAGGAGTTTCAGGAGTTGGCAAATTCGGCCGGCGCCGAGACCGTTGCGTTTTTTAACGTGCCGCGTCATCGGCCAACCGCCAAATTCCTGATTGGCAGCGGCAAGGTCGAGGAACTTCGCGACCTCGTGCACGCCGAAGAAGCCGATCTGGTGATCTTCAATCACGTCCTCACACCCAGTCAGGAACGTAACCTCGAACGTGTCTTCGAGTGTCGCGTGATCGACCGTACCGGTCTGATTCTCGATATCTTCGCCCAGCGCGCCCGTACCCATGAAGGCAAGCTCCAGGTTGAACTGGCCCAGCTTGACCACATGAGCACCCGGCTGGTCCGCGGCTGGACTCACCTTGAGCGCCAGGGTGGCGGTATCGGTATGCGCGGCCCGGGTGAAACCCAGCTTGAAACCGACCGACGCCTGTTGCGGGTTCGCCTGCGCCAGATCAAGGGGCGCCTGGAGAAAGTGCGCAGCCAGCGCGAGCAGTCGCGCCGTGGCCGTTCCCGTGCGGATATCCCTACCGTTTCCCTGGTGGGCTACACCAACGCCGGTAAATCCACGCTGTTCAATAACGTGACGAAATCCGACGTGTACGCGGCCGACCAACTGTTCGCCACGCTCGACCCGACCTTGCGCCGTCTGGACCTGGATGACCTGGGGCCGATTGTCCTGGCTGATACTGTGGGTTTTATTCGTCACTTGCCCCACAAGCTGGTCGAAGCGTTTCGGTCTACGCTCGAAGAGTCGAGCAATTCGGATCTGCTGTTGCACGTGATCGATGCGGCCGAACCGGATCGCATGTTGCAGATTGAGCAGGTGATGTTGGTACTGGGCGAGATTGGTGCACAGGACTTGCCGATCCTCGAGGTCTATAACAAACTCGATTTGCTTGAAGGCGTAGAGCCACAAATTCAACGCGACGAGAACGGCAAGCCCCAGCGGGTATGGCTGTCAGCGCGTGATGGGAGTGGTTTGGAATTGCTCGAACAAGCCATTGCCGAGCTGCTGGGCAGTGATTTGTTTGTCGGTACCTTGCGCTTGCCTCAGCGTTTTGCTCGACTGCGTGCACAGTTTTTCGAGTTGGGCGCGGTACAGAAAGAAGAGCACGACGAAGAAGGTGTCAGCTTGCTGGCCGTTCGATTGCCGCGCTCGGAACTGAATCGGCTGGTCAGCCGTGAAGGCGTTGTACCGGCGGAGTTCATCGAACAACACACTTTGCAATAAAAGCCTGAGAAAGCGGTTGTGCCGCAGCAGCAGGCATTCTGTAGCATTGGTCGGCGCGCCGTGGGCGCGTCTTTGCTTTATCAGATGGAGAGCGCTATGGCTTGGAATGAGCCGGGTGGCAACTCGAATAATCAGGATCCTTGGGGTGGTAAGCGCCGCAATAATGGCGACCGCAAGGGGCCACCGGATCTCGACGAGGCCTTCCGAAAGCTGCAGGAAAGCCTGAATGGGTTGTTCGGTGGTGGGAAAAAAAGTGGTGGTGACGACGGCGGTCGCACAAGCAAGGGTGGCGGCTACGGCCTGCTCGGCCTGGGGCTTGTCGTGCTGGCAGCCGTGTGGCTGTACAGCGCGGTCTACGTAGTGGACGAGCAGGAGCAAGCCGTGGTGCTGCGCTTCGGCAAGTACTACGAGACCGTTGGGCCGGGCCTGAACATCTACTTCCCGCCAATCGACAAGAAGTACATGGAGAACGTCACGCGTGAGCGTGCCTACACCAAGCAGGGCCAAATGCTGACCGAAGACGAGAACATCGTCGAAGTGCCGCTGACCGTGCAGTACAAGATCAGCAACCTGCAGGATTTCGTGCTGAACGTCGATCAGCCGGAAATCAGCCTGCAGCACGCGACCGAAAGCGCCCTGCGCCATGTAGTGGGTTCCACTGCGATGGACCAGGTGCTGACCGAAGGTCGTGAGTTGATGGCCAGCGAAATCAAGGAGCGCCTGCAGCGGTTCCTCGACACCTATCGCACCGGTATCACCGTCACCCAGGTGAACGTACAGAGCGCAGCAGCACCGCGTGAAGTGCAGGAAGCCTTTGACGACGTGATCCGCGCCCGTGAAGACGAGCAGCGTTCGCGCAACCAGGCTGAAACCTATGCCAATGGCGTCGTGCCGGAAGCCCGTGGTCAGGCCCAGCGCATTCTCGAGGATGCCAACGGTTACCGTGACGAAGTGGTTTCTCGCGCCAAGGGTGAGGCGGATCGCTTTACCAAGCTGGTTGCCGAGTACCGCAAGGCTCCGGAAGTCACGCGTGAGCGTCTGTACCTGGACACCATGCAGGAAGTCTTCAGCAATACCAGCAAGGTTCTCGTGACCGGCAACAAAGGTGGGCAGAGCAATCTGCTGTACCTGCCGCTGGACAAGATGATCGAAAGTGGTCGTAGCGGCACCGGCGCGCCGTCTACCGGTTCGACATCGGCTGCCAACGAAGCGAGCGCCCGTTCGGCCGCTGACTTGCTGCAACAGCAAACACGTACCAGGGAGAGTCGTTGATGAGCAATAAATCGCTGACCGCCCTGATTGTGGGCGTCGTCGTGGTCATCGCTGCCTGGAACTGCTTCTACATCGTGTCTCAGACCGAGCGTGCGGTGTTGCTGCAATTCGGTCGTGTGGTACAGGCGGATGTCCAGCCGGGCCTGCATGTGAAGGTCCCCTACGTCAACCAGGTGCGCAAGTTCGACGGCCGCCTGATGACCCTGGATGCACCGACACAGCGCTTCCTGACCCTGGAAAAGAAAGCCGTGATGGTTGACGCCTACGCCAAGTGGCGCGTCAAGGATGCCGAGCGTTTCTACACTGCGACCTCCGGCCTCAAGCAGATTGCCGATGAGCGTTTGTCGCGCCGTCTGGAATCGGGCCTGCGTGACCAGTTTGGTAAGCGCACCCTGCACGAGGTGGTATCCGGTGAGCGTGATGCGCTGATGGCTGACATCACGCGTTCGCTGAATACGATGGCGGAAAAAGAGCTGGGCATTGAAGTGATCGATGTCCGGGTCAAGGCCATCGACCTGCCGAAGGAAGTGAACCGCAGCGTGTTCGAGCGCATGAGCACCGAGCGTGAGCGTGAAGCCCGTGAGCACCGCGCCAAGGGTAACGAGTTGGCCGAAGGTATCCGTGCGGATGCGGACCGTCAGCGCCGTGTACTGCTGGCGGAAGCCTATCGTGAGTCTGAAGAGGCGCGCGGTGATGGCGACGCTCAAGCGGCGGCGATCTACGCCAAGGCTTATGGTCAAGACCAGGAGTTCTACGCGTTCTACCGTAGCCTGCGTGCCTACCGTGAAAGCTTCGCGAACAAAACCGACGTCATGGTGCTGGACCCAAGCAGCGATTTCTTCCGCTACCTGGAAAAAGCCAAGTAAAAGCCTGTGACTTTAAGGCGCACTCCGTCGGGCGGCTAAAACGCCTGGCGGGGTGATCCTTTCACAAAACGGGTGTATGATGCGGCAGCCGGGAAATTCCCGGCTTTTTTGCGTCTGCGTGTTTGATTCGGCAGGCGTGACAGGTTTTTCGAGGAAAGTGCCCGACGAGGCCGCTGGCAGGCCGATCGTCACGTCGCTCTTGCGCGTGGTTTATGCAGGCGGCGGGTATTTTCTGCTTCACTCAAGGCTCGGCCGAGGGCTGGCCGCCCGGATCATAGGGGAATGGCGTAATGGCAACGGTAGACCGCTGGCTGCTGCCAGATGGCATCGAAGAAGTACTGCCACCGGAAGCTGCGCGCATTGAAGTAGCGCGTCGCCAGGTGTTGGATCTGTTCCAGAGCTGGGGTTACGAGTTTGTCGTTACCCCCCATATCGAGTACCTGGAATCCCTGCTGACCGGCGCGGGCCAGGATCTGGATTTGCGCACCTTCAAGGTCATCGATCCACAATCAGGCCGGCAGATGGGCTTCCGTGCGGACATCACGCCGCAAGTGGCGCGTATCGATGCGCACACCCTGCGTCGCGAAGGTCCGAGCCGTCTGTGTTACGCCGGCAGTGTGCTGCATGCGCAGCCTCGTGCCTTGTCGTCTTCCCGTAGCCCGATCCAGTTGGGTGCCGAGTTGTACGGCGATGCCAGCCCGAGCAGCGACGTCGAAGTAATCAGCTTGATGCTGGCGATGCTGCAACTGGCGGATGTGCCGGATGTGCACATGGACCTGGGTCATGTCGGTATCTACCGCGGCCTGGCCCGTGCGGCCGGTTTGTCCGGTGAAGTGGAACAACAGTTATTCGATGCCCTGCAACGCAAGGCCATCGATGAGGTCGTCGCCCTGACTGCTGGCGTGCCTGCCGATCTGGCCGACATGCTGCGTGCGCTGGTGAACCTGTGCGGTGGTCGTGAAGTGCTGGTGGCTGCGCGTGAGCGTCTGGCCAATGCGCCGGCGCCGGTACTCGCGGCACTGAATGACGTGCTGGCGATTGCCGAGCAGTTGTCGGCGCGTTTCCCGGAGCTGCCGCTGTACTTTGATTTGGGCGAGTTGCGCGGCTACCACTACCACACCGGTGTGGTGTTCGCTGTATTTGTACCGGGTGTTGGCCAGGCCATCGCCCAGGGTGGCCGTTACGATGATATTGGCGCCGACTTCGGTCGAGCGCGTCCGGCCACTGGCTTTTCCACCGATTTGAAAACCCTGGTGACCCTGGGGCGTGCTGAGGTCGAGCTGCCGTCTGGTGGCATCTGGATGCCTGACAGTACGGACGCAGCACTCTGGCAGCAGGTTTGCCAGTTGCGCAGCGAGGGTCAGCGTGTCGTCCAGGCATTGCCTGGGCAGCCATTGGCCGCCGCCCGTGAAGCGGACTGTGACCGGCAATTGATTCTGCAGAACGGGCTTTGGCAAGTATCGCCACTGGCTTCTTGAGTTTTCCTGCCGGCCATCGCCGGCACCAAGTTTGCGCGAATGAGGACAAGTGTTATGGGTAAGAATGTCGTAGTCCTGGGCACCCAATGGGGTGATGAGGGCAAAGGCAAGATCGTTGATCTGCTGACCGAACATGCTGCCGCCGTAGTGCGCTACCAAGGTGGCCACAACGCCGGCCACACGCTGGTCATCGACGGCGAAAAAACCGTCTTGCACCTGATCCCGTCTGGCGTGCTGCGCGAAGGCGTGCAGTGCCTGATTGGCAACGGCGTGGTAGTTGCACCTGACGCCTTGCTGCGTGAGATCACCAAGCTGGAAGAGAAAGGCGTACCGGTGCGCGAGCGCCTGCGTATCAGCCCTTCCTGCCCGCTGATCCTGTCCTTCCACGTTGCGCTGGACCAGGCTCGTGAAAAAGCCCGTGGCGAGCTGAAGATCGGTACCACCGGTCGTGGCATCGGCCCGGCTTACGAAGACAAAGTTGCGCGTCGCGGCCTGCGCGTGGGCGACCTGCTCAACATGCCGCGCTTTGAAGACAAGCTGCGTGAGTTGGTGGATTACCACAACTTCATGCTGGTGGGTTATTACAAAGAGCCGGCGATCGAGTTCGACAAAACCCTGGCTGAATGCAAGGAATACGCTGAGCTGCTCAAGCCGTTGATGCTGGACGTGACTGCTGAGCTGCACGACCTGCGCCGCGCCGGCAAAGACATCATGTTCGAAGGCGCCCAGGGTTCGTTGCTGGACATCGACCACGGTACCTATCCTTATGTGACCAGCTCCAACACCACCGCAGGTGGCGTTGCGACAGGTTCGGGCGTGGGTCCAATGTTCCTGGACTACATCCTGGGCATTACCAAGGCCTACACCACGCGTGTCGGTTCTGGCCCGTTCCCGACTGAGCTGTTCGACGAAGTCGGTGCGCACCTGGCCAAACAGGGTCACGAGTTCGGTGCGACCACCGGGCGTGCTCGTCGTTGCGGCTGGTTCGATGCCGTTATCCTGCGTCGCGCTATCGACGTGAACAGCATCTCGGGCATCTGCCTGACCAAGCTGGACGTACTCGATGGTCTGGAAACCATCAATATCTGCGTTGGCTACAAAGATGCGCAGGGCAAGGATGTTGCTCCGACTGACGCCGACAGCTACGTGGGCCTGCAGCCAGTGTACGAAGAAGTACCGGGCTGGACCGAATCGACCGTGGGTGCCAAAACCCTGGAAGAGCTGCCAGCCAACGCCCGTGCTTATATCAAGCGTGTGGAAGAGCTGATTGGCGCACCGATCGACATTATTTCGACGGGCCCGGACCGCAACGAGACAATCGTTCTGCGTCACCCGTTCGCTTAATAAGCTGTTGATGTAAAAAGCAAAGGGCTCCTTCGGGAGCCCTTTGTCGTTTTTGTCTGGCAAACGGCACGGGCCTTGCTTCGGTTCTTTCCTTCGCGGTGCTATCGGATTAATGGCACCCAGGTGGAGGGATTCCCGATGTCTGCCGTTCTTTCATTGTTACAAAGCCGTCTGTTGCGGCCGGTGTTCGTTACCCTTGGTATCGCTCTTTTGGTGCAGGTGTTGGTGGCTGTCGCTCTGACGCGGAGCACCGTCACTGCGCTTGAGGCTGATTTGGGCAATCGGCTGGGGGTCGACAGTCAGAAATTGTCGGGTGAGCTGGCGCAAGCCGGTAAAGAGGTCACGTCGAGCCTGGACAGCCTGTCTTCGAGTACGCGCCAGCGTCTCACTACCGGTTTATCTTCGCGCTTGCAGGAAGAGCAGAAGCAGCTGCGCGCGGCTTTGGAAAAAGACTTGAAGGACTCTGCCAATGACATGGCGCAACTGCTCGCTTCGGTGGCGCCTCGCGCCATGTGGGACAGTGACGTGCCGACCCTGTCGGAGTTCGCCCGACGTGCCCAGCGTAATCCCAATGTGCTGTTCGTGGTGTATGACGATGCGGCGGGGGAGCACTTGACGCGCTACCTGAATCGGGAAAACCCGATCAACCAGGCCCTGCTGGAAAAGGGTCAGGGTGACCGTGCCCTGGACAAGGTATTGAATGCTGCCAAGAACGATCCGTCGGTGTACTACGTCGAGGCGTCCATCAGCCCTAACGGTGTGGAAATCGGCAAGGTCATCATGGGGGTTTCGACTGCGTCAGTAGAGACTGACCTGGCTGCTCTGGATAAACGCTTTGCTTTGCTCATTGCCAGCAGTGATCAACTGGTGGGTGACAGCCTCAAGGGTGCAGCTGCCGACAGTGCGAGCGCAATGGGCGCACGCCTGCAGTCGGCGCAGGTCACCGCCACTCAGATGGCGGCCAATACCGCCAGTGCTGTACAGGAGGCTGCTGGCACTCTGCGCTGGCGCATCGGTATGGGGCTCGCCATTGTCGGTTTCGGCGTACTGCTGTTGGTCGCTATCGTGTTGGGGCGTCGTGTGGTCAACCGCCTGAAGCTGCTGATTGCCGCCATGGATGATCTGGCGGCGGGTGAGGGCGACCTGACCAAGCGTGTGCAGATCAACAGCCAGGACGAAATCGGCGCCATGGCCTCGGCGGTCAATCGCTTTGTGGATAAGTTGCAACCGATCGTACGCGAGGCGGGCGATGTGGCTCAGCGAACCGGCGTGGAGATCGGAGCCATGACCCTTCGCAATGCCGGTGCTGATGCGGCGGCTGGTTTGCAACGTGACGAAGTGGCCGAGAGCTTGCGCGCGCTTTCGCAGATGGCGGATGAGGCCCAGGCTGAAAGCCATGCAATGCAGGCGGCGTTGCAGCAGGTGGTGGATATCCGTCAGGCCACGGATGAGAACTCGCGGACTTCGGCGCAAGTCGGCAGCTTGATCGAAGCCTTGGCCGGGCAAGTGCAGGCCGGCTCCCAGGTGATCGAGCGGTTGGCGCAACAAAGCGAGCAGATCGAAGTGGTGCTGACGGTCATCCACGGGATCGCCGAGCAAACCAATTTGTTGGCCCTCAACGCTGCAATCGAGGCGGCGCGTGCCGGTGAGACCGGGCGCGGCTTTGCGGTCGTGGCGGATGAGGTGCGGGCCCTGGCCAGCAAAACCCAAAGCTCAACCGGTGACATCCAGGCCCATATCGTGGCGTTGCAGCAGGGCGCGCGTGAGGCGGTGGAAACCATCGGCAAAGCCGGGCGCCAGGCCAGCGAAGGGCTGTTGGTGTTGCGCGACAGCGTGCGTTTGCAGCAAACCGTGCAGGCGTCGGTTGAACAGGTGCATGCGGCGATCGGTTTGGCGACACGCGCAGCCGAGCATCAGGCCCAGGGTGCCCATGCGGTACGTGGTCGTGTCGAGGTGATCCATGCACAGGCGGAACGTGCCGCGCAGGCAGTGGTAGAGACCACCGCCAGCGGCAAGGTGCTGGACGGGTTGGCGGCGCAGTTGAAGGCGAGCCTGGGGCAGTTCCGGGCCTAGGGGTTTGTCAGCAGGGATGCTGGCAGTCCCGACGTGGCGTCAACAGGAGCGCGTAGTGCACTGTTGACGCGAATGTCAGTGCAAGCGTCACCCCCGGGCTAACGCCAGTCAGTTAAGAGTGAAGGCTGTATTTGTGGCGAGGGAGCTTGCTCCCGTTAAGCTGCGAATCGACCACGCTCTTTGTTTACAAAGCATGGGACTGCTGCGCAGTCCAACGGGAGCAAGCTCCCTCGCCACAGGTTACTTTTTGGCCTTTCTCTTTCTTAACTGACTGGCATTACACCCTTAGGCTTGTCTTCAAGAAGTGCGGGGGAGGGAGTTGCAGGGAAGGTTTTCGAACGTCAGAAACGAAAAAACCCGCTTTCGCGGGTTTGATCTGAATTTGGTGCCCAGGAGAAGACTCGAACTTCCACGACCGTAAGGTCACCAGCACCTGAAGCTGGCGTGTCTACCAATTTCACCACCTGGGCATTATCAACAACGCTTGCGCTGTTGATGGAGCGAACTATACGGAGGGCTTTTTGATCTGTAAACCCCTGATAACAAAAATATAAATCAATATTTTCGTTGAAAATCAAAGGCCTGAAACGCAAAAACCCGCTTTCGCGGGTTTTTGGGAGACTCGAGGTTGAACCTTGAGTTTGAAATTGGTGCCCAGGAGAAGACTCGAACTTCCACGACCTTGCGATCACCAGCACCTGAAGCTGGCGTGTCTACCAATTTCACCACCTGGGCAGCATCAACAACGTTGCCGTCGTCGATGGCGCGCACTATACGGAGCGATTTTTGAGCTGTAAACCCCTACTATGAAAAAAACTGGAAAATTTCGTCAATGGTGGTGCAAGGTCCCTGTCAGGGGGCTGCAAAAGACTTTTAAACACTTGTTGGCGCCTGAAATTTCCCGTTTCAATACGCGTATGCCAAACTAACCCGCATATAGACAAGGTGAAAACTCTCTAATGGCCGATTGGCAATCCCTCGATCCCGAGGCCGCTCGTGAAGCGGAAAAATACGAAAACCCAATTCCTAGCCGCGAACTGATCCTGGCGCATCTCGCCGATCGGGGTTCGCCTGCTAGCCGCGAACAATTGGTTGAAGAATTCGGTCTGACCACCGAAGACCAACTCGAAGCCCTGCGCCGCCGCCTGCGCGCCATGGAGCGCGACGCACAACTGATCTACACCCGCCGTGGTACTTACGCGCCTGTGGACAAGCTCGACCTGATCCTCGGTCGTATCGCCGGTCACCGTGACGGTTTCGGCTTTCTGATCCCGGATGACGGCAGCGACGATCTGTTCATGAGCCCGGCGCAAATGCGCCTGGTGTTCGATGGCGACCGTGCCCTGGCCCGCGTATCCGGCCTGGACCGTCGCGGTCGTCGTGAGGGCGTGATCGTAGAAGTGGTGTCCCGTGGTCACGAGACCATCGTGGGGCGTTACTTCGAAGAAGGCGGTATCGGCTTTGTGGTGCCGGATAACCCCAAGGTCCAGCAGGAAGTGCTGATCACTCCGGGCCGTAATGCCAATGCCAAGGTCGGTCAGTTCGTCGAGGTGAAAATCACCCACTGGCCAACCCCGCGCTTCCAGCCGCAAGGTGATGTCATTGAAGTGGTCGGCAACTACATGGCGCCGGGCATGGAAATCGATGTCGCGCTGCGCACCTACGATATTCCTCACGTCTGGCCTGAAGCCGTCGTGAAAGAAGCCCGCAAGCTCAAGCCGGAAGTCGAAGAGAAGGACAAAGAGAAGCGCATCGACCTGCGCCACCTGCCGTTCGTCACTATCGACGGTGAAGATGCCCGCGACTTTGACGATGCGGTCTACTGCGAAGCCAAGCCTGGCAAGTTGCGCCTGTTTTCCGGCGGCTGGAAGTTGTATGTGGCGATTGCCGACGTTTCCAGCTACGTGAAGATCGGCTCTGCCCTGGACAACGAAGCCCAGGTGCGCGGTAACTCGGTGTACTTCCCTGAGCGCGTGATTCCGATGCTGCCCGAGGAGTTGTCCAACGGCCTGTGCTCGCTGAATCCGAAAGTCGACCGTTTGGCCATGGTGTGCGAGATGACCATCTCGAAAACCGGCGAAATGACCGATTACCAGTTCTACGAAGCGGTGATCCATTCCCAGGCGCGCCTGACCTACAACAAGGTCAGCACCATCCTGGAAGCGCCGAAGACCAGCGAAGCCAAGGCTCTGCGTACCGAATACGCAGGTGTTGTGCCGCACCTCAAGCAGCTGTATGCGCTGTACAAGGTATTGTTGGGCGCACGTCATACACGTGGCGCGATCGATTTTGAAACCCAGGAAACCCGGATTGTCTTCGGTTCCGAGCGCAAGATCGCCGCGATCACCCCGACCACCCGTAACGATGCGCACAAGCTGATCGAGGAATGCATGCTGGCGGCCAACGTGGCCACCGCTGAGTTCCTGAAGAAGCACGAAATCCCTGCGTTGTATCGTGTGCACGATGGTCCGCCACCTGAGCGTTTGGAAAAACTGCGCGCGTTCCTCGGCGAGCTCGGCCTGTCCCTGCACAAAGGCAAGGATGGCCCGACGCCGAAGGATTACCAGGCTCTGCTGGCCAGCATCAAGGATCGTCCGGATTACCATGTGATCCAGACTGTCATGCTGCGCTCCCTGAGCCAGGCGGTGTACAGCGCCGACAACCAGGGGCACTTCGGCCTGAATTACGAGGCGTACACCCACTTCACCTCGCCGATTCGCCGTTACCCGGACTTGTTGACGCACCGGGCGATCCGCAGCGTGATCCACTCCAAGCAGAACACCCCGCACGTCAAACGCGCTGGTGGCATGACCATTCCGAAGGCGCGGATCTATCCGTACGACGAAGCGGCCCTGGAACAGTTGGGCGAGCAGTGCTCCATGAGCGAGCGCCGTGCCGACGAAGCGACCCGCGACGTGGTGAACTGGCTCAAGTGCGAGTTCATGAAGGATCGCGTAGGCGAGTCGTTCCCAGGCGTGATCACGGCCGTGACCGGTTTTGGTTTGTTCGTCGAGTTGACCGACATCTACGTCGAGGGTCTGGTGCACGTAACCGCCTTGCCGGGTGACTACTATCACTTCGATCCGGTGCATCACCGCCTGGCAGGCGAGCGCACCGGTCGCAGCTTCCGTTTGGGCGACACCGTGGAAGTGCAGGTCATGCGCGTCGACCTCGACGAGCGCAAGATCGACTTCGGCATGTCCGACAAACCCGCCGAATCACCGGGCAACCATAAAAAGCGTGGCAGCGAAACCGCTACGCCAGCCTCCAAGGGCAAAAGCGCTCCTGCAAAAGCAGCAGAGCCTGAGCCGGCCAGGGCCGGTCGTCGTTCGTCCACCAAGGACAAGGCCGCCGAAGCCTACCGCCCAAGCGATGCCGCTGCGAAAAACGCTGAGCTGCGCAAGAGCCGTGAGTTGAAGCAGCAGTTGCTCAACGAAGCCAAAAATGGTGGTAAAGCGGCGTCTGGGGGAAAGTCCCGCGCGGCGGAAAATCCGTCAAGCAAACCGAGTAAACACCGTAAAGGCCCGCCTAAAGCGGGTTCGGCCCCCGCGAAAAGCGGCGGGTCGCGCAAACCTAAGGCCAAGTCATGAGTCTGGAAAAAATCTACGGCGTGCACGCCGTAGAAGCACTGCTGCGTCACCATCCCAAGCGCGTCAAGCAGGTATGGCTGGCAGAAGGCCGCAGCGAGCCGCGTGTGCAAGCGCTGGTCGAACTGGCCAACGAAAACCGCGTCGCCATCGGCCAGGCCGAACGTCGTGAAATGGATGCGTGGGTGGAAGGCGTTCACCAGGGTGTGGTTGCGGACGTCAGTCCGAGCCAGGTCTGGGGCGAAGCGATGCTTGATGAGCTGCTCGACCGTACTGAAGGCGCACCACTGCTGCTGGTGCTGGACGGCGTGACCGACCCGCACAACCTCGGTGCTTGCCTGCGCTCGGCGGATGCCGCCGGTGCGCTGGCGGTGATCGTGCCTAAAGACAAGTCGGCGACCCTGACGCCGGTGGTGCGTAAAGTCGCCTGTGGCGCGGCCGAAGTGATTCCGCTGGTGGCCGTGACCAACCTGGCGCGTACCCTGGAGAAACTCCAGCAGCGTGGCCTGTGGGTTGTGGGTACGGCAGGGGAGGCTGAGGTCAGCATTTATGACCAGGACCTCACCGGCCCGACTATCCTGATCATGGGCGCCGAAGGCAAGGGCATGCGCCGCCTCACCCGTGAGCACTGCGATTACCTGGTGCACCTGCCGATGGCTGGTAGCGTCAGCAGCCTCAACGTGTCGGTCGCCACCGGCGTGTGCCTGTTCGAAGCGCAGCGTCAGCGGTCCGCTACGCGAAAGCGCTGAGTTTCCAGCTCTAAGCTGCAAGTTTGAACGCTCGGTGGCATTACCACTTGTAGCGTGCAGCTTGCAGCTTCCCCCCTGCTCCTCTACTATTGCGCCCCTTGCCTTCCTGGCAGGCACCGATGTGCCTCTCTGCGGCAAGATCCATAAGTGTCATTCACTCCTTGTCTGACCGTTTTTGAGCGGCAGGCTACAACCCGTAAGGAGCATTCATGCGTCATTACGAAATCATCTTTTTGGTCCACCCGGATCAAAGCGAGCAAGTCGGCGGCATGGTTGAGCGTTACACCAAGCTGATCGAAGAAGACGGCGGCAAAATCCACCGTCTGGAAGATTGGGGCCGTCGTCAACTGGCCTACGCAATCAACAATGTTCACAAGGCTCACTACGTGATGCTGAACGTTGAGTGCACTGGCAAGGCCCTGGCCGAGCTGGAAGACAACTTCCGCTACAACGATGCAGTGATCCGTAACCTGGTCATCCGTCGCGAAGAAGCCGTTACCGGCCAATCCGAGATGCTCAAGGCTGAAGAAAACCGCAGTGAGCGCCGTGAGCGTCGCGACCGTCCTGAGCACGAAGGCGCTGATAGCGCTGATAGTGATGACAGCGACAACAGCGATAACGCTGACGAGTAATCCACGGACCTTTTAAGGAGCCTATCAAATGGCACGTTTCTTCCGTCGTCGTAAATTCTGCCGCTTCACCGCTGAAGACGTGAAAGAGATCGATTACAAAGATCTCAACACTCTGAAAGCCTACGTATCCGAGACCGGCAAAATCGTTCCAAGCCGTATCACCGGTACCAAAGCTCGTTATCAGCGTCAGCTGGCCACCGCTATCAAGCGCGCCCGCTTCCTGGCCCTGCTGGCCTACACCGACAGCCACGGCCGCTGAGACCGGGCAGTCGACAAGTAGTAAGGGATTGAATGCATGCGCGCCTTAGCTGAGTTCATCATGCGCGGCCGTGTGCAGGCCACTCTGGTAGTGGCTGGCTGTGCGGCATTGCCGTTGTTTTATTGGTTGGGTGCTGCTGCGGGTTGCCTTGTGCTCCTGCGGCGCGGTTTGAAGGACGCCGTTGGCGTTCTTGCCTTGGGATTGTTGCCGGCCTTGATCTGGTGGCTGCAATTCGGTGATCCACGGGTACTTCTGGTACTGCTGGGGTCATCGAGCCTTGCGTTGGTTTTACGCGCAAGCGAGTCCTGGGTCCGTACGCTGCTGGTCAGCGTGGCATTGGGTTTGGTGTACTCGGTGATGCTTGGCGCGGCTTTCCGCCCGCAGATCGAGGCGCTGGCGCAAGAGATCGTCAAGATCCTGCCGCTGGCCCTCGGGGATATCTACCAGCAATTGTCGGTAGATGAGCGAGCGCGGTTTGTGTCACTGATTGCTCCGGTCCTGACCGGCCTGATTGCGGCACTGTTGCAGGTTGTCAGCGTGATGAGCCTGATTCTTGGGCGTTACTGGCAGGCGTTGTTGTACAACCCGGGTGGTTTTGGTCGCGAATTCCGCAGTATCAGAATCCCGGCCGGGCCGGCGATGTTGCTGCTGGCGTGCATGGTTGTCGGGCCGAACTTCGGTCCTCAGATGGCCTTGCTTGCGCCGATTTGCAGCGTACCGCTGGTGTTTGCCGGACTGGCCTTGATCCATGGGCTGGTTGCGCGAAAGCGCCTGGCCAAGTTTTGGCTGGTGGGGTTGTACGTCACGTTGTTGCTGTTCATGCAGCTGATCTATCCGTTACTCGTGGTTTTGGCCATTGTCGACGGCCTGATTGATTTTCGCGGTCGTCTGGCGCCGAAAGACGCCGATAGCGCGAACGGTGAAGGTTAAAAGTTAGAGGATTTTCACATGCAACTGATCCTTCTGGAAAAAGTCGCCAACCTGGGCAACCTGGGCGACAAAGTGAACGTTAAGGCCGGCTACGGTCGTAACTACCTGCTGCCATACGGCAAAGCCACTGCTGCAACCGCTGCCAACCTGGCTGCGTTTGAAGAGCGTCGTGCTGAGCTGGAAAAAGCAGCAGCAGACAAAAAAGCTTCGGCTGAAACCCGCGCTGCCCAACTGGCTGAGCTGGAAGTGACTATCACTGCCACCGCTGGTGACGAAGGCAAGCTGTTCGGTTCGATCGGCACCCACGACATCGCTGATGCACTGACCGCCTCGGGCGTTGAAGTGCAGAAGAGCGAAGTTCGTCTGCCGAACGGCACCATCCGCAACGTAGGCGAATTCGACGTAGCCGTGCACCTGCACGCTGAAGTTGAAGCCACCGTACGCGTTGTCGTGGTAGCAGCTTAAGTCGCACCTAACTGGCTGGCACCTCGTGTGCCAGACGGTTAACATCGGGCACGATCCTGTTTACAGGTCGTGCCTTTTGTTTTTCTACACACCCCCAATTCCAAGTGGCCATGAACGATATTTCAGCTCCCGAGCAATACGATCTGCAAACCGCTGCCCTGAAGGTGCCGCCGCATTCCATCGAGGCCGAACAGGCCGTGCTCGGTGGCTTGATGCTGGACAACAACGCCTGGGAACGCGTGCTGGATCAGGTTTCGGACGGCGATTTCTATCGGCATGACCACCGCCTGATTTTCCGCGCCATCGCCAAGCTGGCCGACCAGAACTCGCCGATCGACGTGGTGACCCTGGCCGAGCAACTCGACAAGGAAGGCCAGACCTCCCAGGTCGGCGGTCTCGGTTACCTGGGAGAGCTTGCGAAAAATACGCCGTCCGTCGCCAACATCAAGGCCTATGCCCAGATCGTTCGCCAACGGGCCACTCTGCGTCAGTTGATCGGTATCAGCACCGAAATCGCCGACAGCGCCTTCAACCCCGAAGGGCGCACGGCCGAAGAAATTCTTGATGAGGCCGAGCGCCAGATCTTCCAGATCGCTGAAGCGCGGCCCAAAACCGGCGGGCCGGTAGGCGTCAACGAGCTGTTGACCAAGGCCATCGACCGCATCGACACCCTGTTCAACACCGATGCCGCCATTACCGGTATTTCCACCGGCTACACCGACCTCGACGAGAAAACCAGCGGCCTGCAACCGGCCGACTTGATCATCGTCGCCGGCCGTCCGTCGATGGGTAAGACCACCTTCGCGATGAACCTGGTGGAAAACGCCGTATTGCGCAGTGACAAGACGGTATTGGTGTACTCCCTCGAGATGCCTGGCGAATCGCTGATCATGCGTATGCTCTCGTCACTGGGGCGCATCGACCAGACCAAGGTGCGTTCCGGCCAACTGGAAGACGATGACTGGCCGCGCCTGACCTCGGCGGTCAACCTGCTCAACGACCGCAAGCTGTTCATCGATGACACCGCCGGCATCAGCCCGTCGGAAATGCGCGCGCGTACCCGCCGCCTGGTGCGTGAGCACGGTGACATCGCGCTGATCATGATCGACTACCTGCAGTTGATGCAGATCCCGGGCTCCAGCGGCGACAACCGTACCAACGAGATTTCCGAAATCTCCCGATCCTTGAAAGCCCTGGCCAAGGAATTCAACTGCCCGGTAGTGGCGCTGTCCCAGCTCAACCGCTCCCTGGAGCAACGCCCCAACAAGCGTCCGGTGAACTCCGACTTGCGGGAATCCGGAGCGATCGAGCAGGACGCCGACGTAATCATGTTCGTGTATCGCGATGAGGTGTATCACCCCGAGACCGAACACAAAGGCATCGCCGAAATCATTATCGGCAAGCAGCGGAACGGCCCCATCGGTTTCATCCGGTTGGCCTTCATCGGCAAGTACACGCGTTTCGAGAATCTGGCGCCGGGTAGTTACAACTTCGACGACGACGAGTAAGCCCTCTGCTCAATTCCGACCGTTATCGTCGGAATTGGTCAAAATTTGTGCTATATTCCGCGCCCGCGATTTCTCATCTCAGTTTTTTCATCTCAACACCGGTCATCGTCATGCAAACAGCCAAGCCGTTATTTGACTATCCCAAGTACTGGGCCGAGTGTTTCGGTCCAGCGCCGTTCCTGCCGATGAGCAGGGAGGAGATGGATCAGCTTGGCTGGGATTCCTGCGACATCATCATCGTCACCGGTGATGCCTACGTTGACCATCCGTCGTTCGGCATGGCGATCATCGGCCGGCTGCTGGAGTCCCAGGGCTTTCGCGTCGGGATCATTGCCCAGCCGAACTGGCAGTCCAAAGACGACTTCATGAAGCTCGGCGAGCCGAACCTGTTCTTCGGCGTCGCGGCCGGCAACATGGACTCGATGATCAACCGCTACACCGCCGACAAGAAAATCCGCTCCGACGACGCCTACACCCCCGGCGGCATGGCCGGCAAGCGCCCGGACCGCGCGAGCCTGGTGTACAGCCAGCGTTGCAAGGAAGCCTACAAGCACGTGCCGATCGTGCTCGGCGGCATTGAAGCCTCCCTGCGCCGGATCGCCCACTACGACTATTGGCAGGACCGGGTGCGCAACTCGATCCTGATCGACGCCAGCGCCGACATCCTGCTGTACGGCAACGCCGAGCGGGCCATCGTCGAGGTTGCCCAGCGCCTGTCGTGGGGGCACAAGATCGAAGACATCACCGATGTGCGCGGCACCGCGTTCATACGCCGTGACACGCCTGCCGGCTGGTACGAAGTGGACTCCACGCGTATCGATCGTCCGGGCAAGATCGACAAGATCATCAACCCGTACGTGAATACCCAGGACACCCAGGCCTGCGCCATCGAGCAGGAAAAGGGGCCCGTTGAAGATCCGTCGGAAGCCAAGGTCGTGCAGATCCTGGCCAGCCCGAAGATGACCCGCGACAAGACCGTGATCCGCCTGCCCTCGGTGGAAAAGGTACGCAATGACGCCGTGCTCTACGCCCATGCCAACCGCGTGCTGCACCTGGAAACCAACCCGGGCAACGCCCGCGCCCTGGTGCAGAAGCACGGTGAAGTGGACGTGTGGTTCAACCCGCCGCCCATACCGATGACCACCGAAGAAATGGATTACGTGTTCGGCATGCCTTACGCACGTATTCCGCACCCGGCGTATGGCAAGGAAAAAATCCCGGCCTACGACATGATCCGTTTCTCGGTGAACATCATGCGGGGCTGCTTCGGCGGCTGCACGTTCTGCTCGATCACCGAGCATGAAGGTCGCATCATCCAGAACCGTTCCGAAGAGTCGATCATTCGCGAGATCGAAGAGATCCGCGACAAGGTTCCGGGTTTTACCGGGGTCATCTCCGACCTCGGCGGCCCGACCGCGAACATGTACCGGATTGCCTGCAAGAGCCCGGAAATCGAATCTGCGTGCCGCAAGCCATCGTGCGTGTTCCCGGGCATCTGCCCGAACCTGAACACCGACCACTCGTCGTTGATCCAGCTGTATCGCAGCGCCCGTGCATTGCCGGGTGTGAAGAAGATCCTGATCGCTTCCGGCCTGCGCTATGACCTGGCCGTGGAGTCGCCGGAGTATGTGAAAGAGTTGGTCACGCACCACGTCGGTGGCTACCTCAAGATTGCTCCGGAACACACCGAGGAAGGCCCGCTCAACCAGATGATGAAGCCGGGCATCGGCAGCTATGACAAGTTCAAGCGCATGTTCGAGAAGTACACCAAGGAAGCGGGCAAGGAGCAGTACCTGATTCCTTACTTCATCGCGGCTCACCCCGGCACCACTGATGAAGACATGATGAACCTGGCCCTGTGGCTCAAGGGCAACGGCTTCCGTGCCGACCAGGTGCAGGCGTTCTACCCGTCGCCGATGGCCACCGCCACGGCGATGTACCACTCGGGCAAGAACCCGCTGCGCAAGGTCACCTACAAGAGCGATGCGGTGACCATCGTCAAGAGCGAGGAGCAGCGCCGTCTGCACAAGGCGTTCCTGCGCTATCACGACCCTAAAGGCTGGCCGATGCTGCGTGAGGCATTGACCCGCATGGGCCGTGCCGACCTGATCGGGCCGGGCAAGGACCAATTGATTCCGCTGCACCAGCCGTCCACCGACAGCTACCAGAGTGCCCGTCGCAAGAACTCGACACCGGCAGGCAGCCACAAGGTCGCCAAGGAAACCACCACCCGGATCCTCACCCAGCACACCGGCCTGCCACCCCGTGGCAGCGACGGCAGCAACCCGTGGGACAAGCGCGAGCAAGCCAAGGCCGCGGCCCAGGCGCGCAACAAGCAGGCCGCCAAGGAACGCACCGATGCGGCCAAGGGCAAAGGCAAGAAGCCTGCCCGCAAGCCGGTCGTGCCGCGTTGATCGCCGCCTGAAACGCAACACGCCAGCCGAGTGCTGGCGTTTTGCTTTCTAGCGGGTAGGTAACCTGTTTGTTAAGGTGGCGGCCGTTAAATCGCCTTTGCGGGCTTGCTCGCGAAAGCGCCAGTTCAGTCTCCACCCATTTCAAGGAAGAACACCCCATGGGCAGCCCCCTGGCCGGTATCGGCACGGACTCGAACCGCTCGCAGTTCATGGCGCGCCAGCGCATTGAAAGCCAGATGAACCTGCCGCGCCTGTTTGCCGCCATCGACGCCGACCCCGGTATTGTGGGGGCGGGTGTGGTGTATATCGATGCCGACTTCAATGTCGTCACCCTGCGCGAATTCCAGCCCATCTGCAGCATCGCACCCAAGCGTGTGATCCTGCGTGAGGCGCAGAAGTACATCGCGCCAACGCAATTCGCCCAGCAGGTGCAAGACAACCCACGTGAGTCCCGATTAGTGGACGAAGCGGTCAATACCACGCTGTCGTGTGGTGGCGCGGTCATCGGTTGGATTGTGGTGCTTAGTGGCTCCGTCGCGGTCCCGTTTTCGGCAGGGGCCAGTTCGGTGGTCGTGGCGCTCGGCTACACAGCCGCGGCAGCCAGTTCAGTGCAGTGTTTTGCCAGCGGCTATCGCACGGTCAATGAGATCCGCAACCCCGCGCGCAACGATCAGCTCGACAGTGAGGAGTGGTACCAATACACCATGATTGCCCTGGATGCGGCGTCTTTGGTTGGGGTGGGTTCATCGGCGTTGGCAACGGTCAAGCTGGTGCGGCTGAATAAGGCCGCTACCGGAAAAAGTGTGAGAGAGGTACTCAGGGGGCTGAACCGACAGGAACGCGCCAAATTGACCAAAGAACTGCTGAGCATCAACGACCCACGCCTGACGTCCAAGATGCTCAAGTTGAAGCAGTTGTCGGGTGAGTTGCCCAAGCGGTTCACGCCTACCGAGGTCAGGCATGCAACCGTTACGGCGATCAAGGATGCCGTGGGCGCGACCGTCGGTTTTACCGGCAGTGCGGTGTCAGGGAACGTGCGCACGATCGCCGTAGGGCTGTATGAGGAGATCAAAGAATGAACGAGCTGCCCAGCATTCGCAGTTTTCTGTCGACGTATTTTCCGGTCTTCATGGGGGCGATATTTGCCTGCATTTTCACCCTCGTGCTTGCGGTTCCGGTGTTCTTCGACAGCTATATGCCAAGCTTGTCCATGGCAGATAACGCCAAGTACTCCTTCCTGCTGGGTATCGCGCTCACGCTAGTGATTGTTCACTGCAATTTCATGATTGCACGCGGGCGTCCCCAATGGACGTGGCCGTTGGTGGTGCTTTTGGGGGTGTGCTTTGTGGGTGTATTGCCAACCCTCAATGATCAACCGAACGGGGTGATGTATTCCTTGAGTCTGTTGTTGCCATTGCTTGGGCTATTGCTGCTCAACAGCAAACGCCACCGCGAAATGCGTCAGAAACTGATCGAAGTCCGCCGCCTGCGCCAGGCCATGATTGCCCGACACAAACACCGTTGACTGGGTAGATTCACCACCCCACCCTCACACGTATGCCACAAATATGTGCGAGCCTCGCACCACGTCACCACCCCTGGCGCCGTTTTGGTGCTGTACTGCACCGGGTCTTACGATAAAGCGCAATGGCTGCCGCTCTGGCATAAGTCTTGCGCGCGTTGTTTCCATGCCCTGGCTCGCAGGAGGCCGCCGTGTCGATTCATGTCGCGTTGCACCACGTTACGCATTACCGCTACGAGCGGGCTGTCGAACTCGGCCCGCAGATCGTACGTTTGCGCCCCGCAGCCCACAGCCGCACGCGGATATTGTCCTATGCGTTGAAAGTGCTGCCCGAGCAGCATTTCATCAATTGGCAGCAGGACCCCCAGGGCAATTACCTGGCGCGCCTGGTGTTTCCGGAAAAAACTGACGAGCTGCGTATCGAAGTCGATCTGGTCGCCGAAATGGCGGTGTTTAACCCGTTCGACTTTTTCCTCGAGCCCTACGCCGAAAAAATCCCGTTCGCCTACGCCGCCGATGAGCAGCGCGAACTGGCGCCGTACCTGGAAACCCTGCCGCTGACGCCGACGTTTGCCGCCTACCTGGCCGGCATCGACCGTACGCCATTGCCGGCAGTGGACTTCCTGGTAGGGCTCAATCAGCGCCTGGCTGCCGATATTGCTTACCTGATCCGTATGGAACCCGGCGTGCAGACGCCGGAGTTCACCCTGGAAAACGCCTCCGGTTCATGCCGCGACTCGGCCTGGCTGCTGGTGCAATTGCTGCGCAACCTCGGGTTGGCGGCGCGATTTGTGTCCGGCTACCTGATCCAGCTGACTGCCGACGTCAAAGCCCTGGACGGCCCGTCCGGCACCGAAGTGGACTTCACCGACCTGCATGCCTGGTGCGAAGTGTATTTGCCCGGTGCGGGATGGATCGGCCTGGATGCCACTTCCGGTCTGTTTGCCGGTGAGGGGCATATCCCTTTGGCTTGCAGTCCCGATCCATCCTCTGCCGCGCCGATCAGTGGGTTGGTGGAACCCTGCGAGTGCGAATTCACCCATGAAATGTCGGTGGAGCGCATCTGGGAAGCGCCACGGGTGACCAAGCCCTACACCGAAGAGCAGTGGCTGGCGATCCAGGCTCTGGGCCGGCAGATCGACAGTGACCTGCTCAAGGATGACGTGCGCCTGACCATGGGCGGCGAACCGACTTTCGTCTCCATCGACGACCCCGACGGTGCCGAGTGGAACACCGCCGCCCTGGGGCCGGATAAGCGACGCTTGTCCGCCGAGCTGTTCCAGCGCATGCGCAAGCACTACGCGCCGCAGGGCCTCGTGCATTTCGGCCAGGGCAAGTGGTACCCCGGCGAGCAATTGCCGCGCTGGTCGCTCAACTGCTACTGGCGCCGCGACGGTGTGCCGATCTGGCACAACACTGCCCTGATCGCCGATGAGCAAGAGGACTATGGCGCTGATGACGCAATGGCCGGGCGCTTCCTGGCCAGCGTCGCCGAGCGACTCAAGTTACCCACCCGTTTCGTGTTCCCGGCCTTCGAGGACAATTTCTACTACCTGTGGCGCGAGGGCGCGCTGCCGCAAAACGTCACCGCCCAGGACTCGCGCCTGGGCGACGAGCTGGAGCGCGAACGCCTGCGCAAGGTATTCGGCCAGGGCCTGGATAAAGTCATCGGCCACGTGCTGCCGCTGGCGCGCACGGCGGCCAATGATCGTTGGCAGAGCGGGCGCTGGTACTTGCGTGATAATCACTGCCGGCTCGTGCCGGGGGATTCGCCGCTCGGCTATCGCCTGCCATTGGCGTCGCAGCCATGGGTGAGTGCGGCGGAGTATCCGTTCGTGCATCCGACTGACCCGAATCAGGATCAACCTGAGCTGCCGTCCCATGGGCAGCTGCAGAGTCTCGGCGAACCCGCCCCCAGCGCCGAGCGCGTGCCTAACGTGGATGAGTCCGCCGATTGGCTGACCCGCACCGCACTGTGTGCTGAAGCGCGGGGAGGGCGCCTGTATCTGTTCATGCCGCCGCTGGAACGCGTCGAGGATTACCTGGCGCTGGTGGCCGTCATCGAAACCACCGCCGAAGAGCTGCATTGCCCGGTCCTGCTGGAAGGCTACGAGCCACCGTTTGACATGCGCCTGAGCAACTTTCGTATCACGCCGGACCCGGGTGTGATCGAGGTCAACGTGCAACCGTCCGCCACCTGGGACGAGTTGGTGGAGCGCACCGAATTCCTCTACGAAGAAGCGCGGCAAACCCGCCTGACCACCGAAAAGTTCATGATCGACGGGCGCCATACTGGTACCGGGGGCGGTAATCACTTTGTGTTGGGGGGCGCGACGCCCAAGGATTCACCGTTCCTGCGCCGGCCTGATCTGCTGCGCAGCCTGATCAGCTACTGGCACAACCATCCGTCGCTGTCCTACCTGTTTTCCGGGCTGTTTATCGGCCCGACCTCCCAGGCGCCGCGGGTGGACGAGGCGCGTAACGATGCTCTCTATGAGCTGGAGATCGCTTTTGCGCAAATGCCTGCGCCGGGCGAAGAGTGCCCGCCGTGGTTGGTCGATCGCCTGCTGCGCAACCTGCTGATCGACGTGACGGGTAACACCCATCGCGCGGAATTCTGCATCGACAAGCTCTATTCGCCCGACGGTGCCACTGGCCGGCTGGGCCTGCTGGAACTGCGTGCCTTTGAAATGCCGCCCCATGCGCGCATGAGCCTGACCCAGCAATTGCTGTTGCGTGCACTGGTCGCACGTTTCTGGCGCGAACCCTATGCGCCGCCGAAGCTGGCGCGTTGGGGCACTGAGCTGCACGACCGTTTCCTGCTGCCGCACTTTATCGAGCAGGACTTTGCCGATGTGATCGTCGAGCTGAATGCCGCCGGTTATCCGCTGCGTGCCGAATGGTTTGCGGCGCACCTGGAGTTTCGTTTCCCCAAAGTCGGCGACTACGCGGTCGGTGGCATCGAGCTGGAACTGCGCCAGGCCCTCGAACCCTGGCACGTGCTGGGTGAAGAGGGCGCGGTGGGCGGCACGGTGCGCTACGTGGATTCGTCTTTGGAACGTCTGCAAGTGAAGCTCAACGGGCTGCCGCCGCAACGCTACCTGCTGACCTGCAACGGCATCCCGGTGCCGCTGCAAGCCACCGGGCGGGTGGGTGAGTTTGTCGCCGGCGTGCGCTACCGCGCCTGGCAACCGGCCAACTGCCTGCAACCGACGATCCCGGTGCATGCACCGCTGGTGTTCGACGTGCTCGACACCTGGATGCAGCGCTCCCTGGGCGGTTGCCAGTATCACGTGGCCCATCCGGGCGGGCGTAATTACGACAGCTTGCCGGTGAATGCCAATGAAGCCGAGAGCCGGCGCATGGCGCGGTTTTTCCGTTTGGGGCATAGTCCCGGAAAGCTCCCTGTACCTTCTCTGGTGATTAACGACGAGTTGCCCATGACCTTGGACCTGAGACGCTTCCCCCATAAAAATGACTGACGCCGATCAACGATGAGAACACGCTTCCGTGGCGAGGGAGCTTGCTCCCGCTGGAGTGCGAAGCGCTCCCTGGATCTCTGGGACCGCTACGCAGCCCAGCGGGAGCAAGCTCCCTCGCCACACAGTGCTTGTCCACATTAGACTGCGGTGACTTTGACCTTCCT
Source organism: Pseudomonas sp. MWU13-2517 (assembly GCF_023242545.1). Taxonomy (NCBI): domain Bacteria; kingdom Pseudomonadati; phylum Pseudomonadota; class Gammaproteobacteria; order Pseudomonadales; family Pseudomonadaceae; genus Pseudomonas; species Pseudomonas sp. MWU13-2517. The sequence continues at coordinate 111,472 of NZ_JALMFA010000012.1, forward strand.
TGCCCTGCCGAGCGTTCCATGTCCGATTTGCTCGACCGTTACCCGCTGACTGCGGGCACTTATCACGAACTGCTGGACGACAGCGGCACGGTGCGCGCCCATTGGCAGCGCCTGCTCGACCACTTGCAACGCAGTACGCCCGCGCAACTGGCCCAGCGTCAGGCGCTGTTGACCCGGCAGATCCAGGAAAACGGCGTGACCTACAACGTCTATGCCGACCCCAAGGGCGCCGACCGCCCGTGGGAACTGGATTTGCTGCCCCATGTGCTGGCTGCCGATGAATGGCAGCACCTTGCTGCGGGAATCGCCCAGCGTGCGCGCTTGCTCAATGCCGTGCTGGCCGACCTCTACGGCCCGCAACGCTTGATCAAGGAGGGCCTGCTGCCGGCCGAGCTGGTGTTCGGGCATAACAACTTCCTATGGCCGTGCCAGGGTATCCAGCCGCCGGAGGGCGCTTTTCTGCACCTGTATGCCGTGGACCTGGCGCGCACACCGGATGGGCGCTGGTGGGTCACCGCCGACCGGACCCAGGCGCCGTCGGGGGCGGGTTACGCGTTGGAAAACCGCACCATCGTGTCCCGTGCCTTCCCCGACTTGTACCGCGATCTGCAAGTGCAGCACCTCACCGGTTTCTTCCGCACCCTGCAGGAAACCTTGGCTCGACAGGCGCCTGGCGATGACCAACCGCCGCTGGTCGTGCTACTCACCCCTGGGCGATTCAACGAAAGTTATTTCGAACACCTCTACCTCGCACGCCAATTGGGTTACCCGCTGGTGGAGGGTGGCGACCTGACCGTGCGCGACAGCACGGTCTTCCTCAAAACCCTGAGTGGCCTGCGTCGGGTGCACGCGATCATGCGCCGGCTGGATGACGACTTCTGCGACCCGCTGGAGTTGCGCACCGACTCGGCTCTCGGCGTGCCCGGCCTGCTGGATGCCGTGCGCCAGGGCAACGTGCTGGTGGCCAATGCCTTGGGCAGCGGTGTGTTGGAATCCCCGGGTCTGCTCGGTTTCCTGCCGAAGATCAACGAGTTCCTGTTTGGCGAGGAACTGATCCTGCCGTCCATCGCCACCTGGTGGTGCGGTGAGGGGCCGGTGCTTGCAAAAGCCTTGGAAAAACTTCCGGAGCTGCTGATCAAACCGGCGTTTCCTTCGCAAAGTTTCACCCCGGTATTCGGTCGCGACTTGAACGACGAACAACGCGAGGCCCTGGCCGAACGCATGCGTGCGCGTCCCTACGCCTATGTCGCCCAGGAGCTGGCGCAACTGTCCCAGGCACCGGTGTGGCATACCGTGGATGACCATCTGCAACATCGTGCCATTGGCATGCGTGTGTACGCCGTGGCGAGTGATGAAGGCTATCGTGTGCTGCCTGGCGGGCTGACCCGCGTAGCGGCCGAGGCGGATGCCGAAGTGGTGTCGATGCAACGCGGTGGCGCCAGTAAAGACACCTGGGTGCTCGGCGAACGTGCCGCGGGTGGCGAGCATTGGCGTGCGCAACGGGCAATCGGCGTGCATGACCTGGTGCGCCGCGACCCTTATCTGCCGTCACGGGTGGTGGAGAACCTGTTCTGGTTTGGCCGTTATTGCGAGCGCTGTGATAACAGCGCGCGCTGGCTGCGCATCGTGTTGGCGCGGTATGTCGACGGCGACGACCCTCGGGCGTTGCAGGCGGCGGTCGAGCTGGGTGACAGCCTGCGCTTGCTGCCGGAGGAGGGTGAGTTACCTGAGCGCCTGTTGGCAGCCTTGCTCGGCGATGACTGGCCGTCGAGCCTGCGGGCCAATCTGCAGCGTTTGCAATGGGCGGCGTCCCAGGTGCGCGGTAAGTTGTCCCGGGAAAACTGGCAGGCGCTGGTGGAGCTGCAGCGCGAAGCCCTGGAGTTGGAAAGCGAAGTGCCGGATTTCGGCGAGTTGCTGGACTTCCTCAATCGTCTGGTGATGTCGCTGGCGGCGCTGTCCGGGTTTGCCCTGGACGATATGACCCGCGACGAAGGCTGGCGCTTCTTGATGATGGGGCGGCGTATCGAACGCCTGCAATTTCTCAGCGGCAGCCTCGCGGCGTTCCTGCGTGGCATGGCGGTCTTCGATCAGGCGGGGTTGGAGTGGTTGTTGGAACTGGGTAACAGCAGCATCACCTACCGTTCTCGCTACCTGGCGGTACCGCAGTTGATCCCGGTGCTCGACTTGCTGCTGCTGGATGAGCAGAACCCCCATGCCGTGCTGTTCCAGCTCAAATTGGTGAGCCGGACCCTGCGCCGCCTCAATGATGACTTCGGGGTGCCGCGAGAACTCGGCCTTGGGCCGTTGGTGGAGCGCCTGACGCGTTTCGACTTGGGCTGCCTGGAGAACCCGCTGTTCGGCGAGTCCAGTGTACGCGCCGCGTTGGACGGCCTGGCCGACCTGCTGCAAGCGGTGGCCGATGAGAGTGGGCAGGTGTCGGATCGCCTGGCGTTGCGTCACTTCGCCCATGTGGATGATGTCAGCCAACAGACGGTGTCGGTGTGATGAGTGCGCGCTACCAGATTTTCCATGATACCCATTACCACTATGACAGCCCGGTGTCCCTGGCCCAGCAACTGGCACATCTATGGCCTCGGCCCTGTGCCTGGCAGCGCTGCAGCTTGCAGCAACTGGACATCAGCCCGCAGCCATCCTCGCGGCGTGATGAGCTGGACGTGTTCGGCAACCCGATCACCCGTCTTGCGTTTGAACGGCCTCATGACGAGTTGCTGGTGAACGCAGGGCTGACCGTGGAGGTGCTGGCGCGGCCGGCGCTGGACTTTCAGCAGTCGCCGGCCTGGGACCAGACCCGTGACAGCCTGACCTACAGCAGCCAGCCGATGTCGGCACAACTGATCGAAGCCTGCCGCTATCGCTTTGAATCGCCTTACGTGCACTTGAAGAAAACCTTCGTTGAGTTCTCCGAAAGCTGTTTCCCCCCAGGTACGCCATTATTGTTGGGGGCGCGAGCGCTGATGGAGAAGATCTTCAGTGAGTTCACGTTCGATGCCGAAGCCACCCAGGTCGCCACACCGCTGGTGGAAGTGCTGGAGCGCCGTCGCGGTGTCTGCCAGGACTTCGCGCACCTGATGCTCGCCTGCCTGCGTTCGCGTGGCCTGGCGGCGCGCTACATCAGCGGCTACCTGCTCACCCAGCCGCCGCCTGGTCAGCCACGCCTGATCGGCGCCGATGCGTCCCATGCCTGGGTTTCGGTGTATTGCCCGGTGTCGGGCTGGGTGGATTTCGATCCGACGAATAATGTGCAGCCGGCACTGGAGCACATCACCCTGGCCTGGGGCCGGGACTTTTCCGATGTGTCGCCGTTGCGAGGGGTGATTCTGGGAGGAGGGAGCCATGACCCGGAAGTGCGGGTGACGGTGATGCCGCTGGAGTAGCAGATTGTGGTGAGCCGGGCGGGCCTGCTCACCACAAAGGAATTTATTCAGCCGGATCTTTTGGTGTTTCAGACGCGTCGTTCGTCTCTTCAGTATCCACATCCTGGTTCAGACCGTCGGTCTCTCCTTCTGCAGCGGCTTTCTTGCGTTGCAGTTTTTCCTCTTTCTTCTGCTCCTTGGCCAGGTCTCTCTGACGTTTGGCGAAGGAGTAATTAGGTTTGGCCATGGGCGATCCTCTAGGGTCGAAGGTGAGGGTGGCGGCGTGCAGCTGCCTTGGGTTGCCATGGTATCAGCTTAGCAGCGCGCTTGGCCTTCACTTACCGCAGGCGTAGGCAGCGAACAGGCCGTTGAAGAGTTGGTTGAGGTGCATGGCTCGGACTCCAGTGGGTGATGGGCCGATCATAGTCAGCGTGTGGCACTTTGGCTGGTTGATTGTGTCGATAAGTCTGATAGCCTAAAGTTGTATACAATTTGTTGACTCAGGTCATACACATTTCTGCCTGCTTGAGGCACCCTTGTCGCAATACGCGTTTTTTAAACCCTGCCTTGGAGATTCACATGTTTGCCAAACTCGTTGCTGTTTCCCTGCTGACTCTGGCGAGCGGCCAGTTGCTTGCTGCAGAGTGCAAGGTCACCGTCGACTCCACTGATCAGATGTCCTTTAACACCAAGGCCATTGAAATCGACAAAAGCTGCAAGACGTTCACCGTGGAACTGACCCACTCCGGCAACTTGCCGAAAAACGTCATGGGCCATAACTGGGTGCTGAGTTCGGCTGCCGACATGCCTGGCGTTGCCAGCGACGGCATGGCCGCCGGTATCGACAAGAACTACCTGAAAGACGGCGACACCCGCATCATCGCCCACACCAAGATCATCGGTGCCGGCGAGAAAGACTCGGTGACGTTCGACGTGTCGAAGCTGGCGGCGGGTACTGATTACGCGTTCTTCTGCTCGTTCCCAGGCCACATCTCGATGATGAAAGGCACTGTGACCGTCAAGTAACACCGCGTTATCGTTATTTATTTGCGAGCAAGCCCGCTCCCACACCTGACCGAGTTCCAGCATGAGAACGCGGCCAAATGTGGGAGCGGGCTTGCTCGCGAATGCGCTCTGACAACCTCTAGGAGACTGTCTGGTTCACCTCACGGCGCAAACGGCATGACCCGCTTGTGCTCGGTTTTGCGATAGGTGTCGCAGATGATCTTGAACGCTTCCTCGCGTACCGGCTCACCGTGCAGGAACGCATCGATCTCGGCGTACGTCACCCCGTGGGACGCCTCGTCCGGCTTGCCCGGCGACAGGTCTTCCAGGTCGGCAGTCGGAACCTTCTCCACCAACGACTCCGGCGCGCCAAAGTGGCGTGCAATCGCTCGTACCTGATTTTTCACCAGCCCGCTCAACGGTGCCAAATCACAGGCCCCGTCACCGAACTTAGTGAAAAAGCCCATTACCGCTTCTGCCGCATGGTCGGTGCCAATCACCAGGCCACCTGCCGCGCCGGCGATGGTGTATTGCGCCACCATCCGCATGCGTGCCTTGGTATTGCCCAGCACGAAATCGCGGGACACCGCCGCCTTGCCTTCAAACGCCGCCACTTCATTGGCCAGGGCTTTCACCGCCGGGCCGATGTTCACGGTGTGGCGCTCATCCGGCTCGATAAAGTCCACCGAAGCCTGGGCATCGAGTTCGTCGAACTGGGTTTCGTAAGGCAGGCGCACGGCGATAAAGCGGTAGGCCTCGTCACCGGTGGTGGCGCGCAGTTCCTTCATGGCGCGCTGGGCCAACAGGCCTGCGGTCAGGGAGTCGACGCCGCCGCTGATACCCAGCACCAACGTCTTGAGCCCGGAATTGCGCAGGCAATCCTGGATAAAAGCCACGCGGCGAGCCACTTCGGCCTCAAGGGCGGCCTGGTCTTTGAACGGCGCTTGGACCTTGAGCTGCTGCGCAATCTCACGCTGTACGGCTTGCATGATTCACTCCTTGCTGGATAGGGCAGGTACTTTGAAAACGTGACGCAAATAGGCGACGAAGTTCGGATCGGTGCAATGAGTCTTGCCCGCTTCATCAGAGATTTTCGCGACGGGCTGGCCATTGCAGGCCGTCATTTTAAGCACGATGCTCATCGGCTCAACCCCTGGAATATCACAGGTCAGGTTGGTGCCGATGCCGAAGCTCACATTGATCCGACCTCGCAGCGCCCGGAATATCTCCAGGGCCTTGGGCAGTGTCAGGCTGTCGGAGAACACCAGGGTCTTGCTCATCGGCTCGATACCGAGCTTGTGGTAGTGGGCGATGGCTTTCTCGGCCCATTGCACAGGGTCGCCGGAATCGTGGCGCAGGCCATCGAACAGCTTGGCGAAATACAAATCGAAGTCGCTGAGGAACGCGTCGGTGGTGATGCAATCGGTCAGGGCGATGCCCAATAGACCACGGTATTCGCGGACCCAGCAGTCGAGCGCGGCGATCTGGCTGTCGATCAGGCGCGGGCCCAGTTGCTGGTGCGCCATGATCCACTCATGGGCCATGGTGCCCAACGGTTTCATGCCCAGCTCCCGGGCCAGGTGCACGTTGCTGGTGCCGACGAATCGACCGGGGAAGTCGTGCTTGAGCACATTGACCACTTCTTCCTGCACCCGGTACGAGAAGCGTCGGCGCGTGCCGAAGTCGGCCACTTGCAACTCCGACAGCTCGTCGCTGCTGGCGTTGTCGGTGAGCCAGTCGAATTTGCGATACAACTGCTCGCGGGCCTGTTCGAGGATCACGGTCTGGTAGCGATAGCGGTTACGCACTTCGCTGACGATGGCCAGCATCGGCACTTCAAACAGGATCACGTGCAGCCACGGCCCGCGCAGGCGGATGAACAACTCGCCGTTCTCGATGCCGGTCTGCACGTAACGCAGGTTGAAGCGGAATAGCCCGAGAAAGCGCAAAAAATCCGGCTTCATGAAGCTGATGCGCTCCAGGAAGCCTAGTTGGTCCTGGCTCAGGCTCAGTTCGGCGAGACGCTCGATCTGGTAGCGGATTTCCGCCAGGTACGGGCGCAGGTCTTCGCTGTTACGGCAACGGAATTCCCATTCAACTTCCACGTTTGGGTAGTTGTGCAGCACCGCCTGCATCATGGTCAGCTTGTAGAAGTCGGTGTCGAGCAGGTTCTGCACGATGCGATCGGCAAACACACTCTCGCTCATTATGGGAGTCTCCAAATGGGTCGGCGATGGGCGCCGGCCTTTACGCTCTATTAAGGAATGGCACTAGTGGCGCATAGACCCGTGGGGTTTTGCCAGTCATTTTTTTGCCAAGGCCACTGGCTTGCAGGCGACGTGCCTCAAACTGATTCGACTTGCTCCATCATCCACTTCACAAACTCGCGGACTTTCGGCACCTCCGCCGAATGCTCCGGATAGGCCAGGTAATACGCATCCTGGCTTGGCATTGCATGCTGCCAGGGAATTACCAGCTTGCCCTCGGCCAATTCCTCCTCCACCAGAAAACGCGGCAGCAGCGCCACGCCACAACCCACCTGCGCCGCACGAATGCACATATAGAACGTGTCGAAACGTGGCCCATGGTAGCTGTGTTCGGTCTGGTAGCCCTGGCTGGCGAACCAGTCGTGCCAGCCCTGGGGGCGTGAGGCGTTTTGCAGCAGGACCAGCTCGCTCAGTTGGGTGGGATCGCTGAACGGTTTGGCCGGCAGGCTCTCCGGCGCGCACACCGGTACCAGTTCCTCGCTGAACAGTCTCAGGCTCTCGGTGCCGGGGCGTGAGCCCTGGCCGAAGTAGAAGGCCATGTCGGCCTTGCCTTGCAGCAGTTCATCGGGGTCCTGTTCGTTGCACAGGTCGAGGTGGATCTGCGGATGGCGCAGCCGCCAACCCTTCAGGCGTGGCACCAGCCAGCGTGCGCCGAAGGTGTAGGGCGTGGATACGCGCAACACCTCGGTCTCGCCGCCGTAGGAGCGCAGGTAGTGGGTGGACATCTCCACCTGCGTAAGGATCTTGCGCACTTCCACCAGGTACAGATCCCCCGCCGGCGTCATCTGCAGGCGGCGGCGCACGCGGCGGAACAGCAGGTGTTGCAGCAGTTCTTCCAACTGCGCCACTTGCTTGCTCACCGCGCTCTGCGTGAGGTTCAACTCCTCCGCCGCGCGGGTAAAGCTCAAATGGCGGGTGGCGGCTTCGAAACACTGCAGGGCGGTGATCGAGGGCAAATGTCTTTTGTTCAGCACGGCGTGCCTCTTTTTATGCTTTGCATGAATAAACGGAATGATATCTCGCCTAATCGTCGTTTGTTGGCAAGTCTTGGGCCAGCTACAAATAAGCTCTGGATCGCCGTGCTGGCCGCGGCGCGAATTTTCTGTTTGCAGATTGAAGGAGCGACCCATGGTTGCCGCATTGCTTGACCGTCTCGGGGTAAACCCGGCGTTGTACCAGTCGGGTAAACAACCCGTGCATTCGCCGATCGATGGCAGCCGTATCGGCAGCGTGCATTGGGAAGGTGCCGCCGAGGTAGAGCAACAGGTCAGTCGCGCCGAGCATGCATTCGAAGCCTGGCGCAAGGTGCCGGCCCCGCGGCGTGGCGAGCTGGTGCGCCAGTTCGGTGATGTGCTGCGCGAATACAAGGCCGACCTGGGCGAGCTGGTGTCGTGGGAGGCGGGCAAGATCACCCAGGAAGGCTTGGGTGAAGTGCAGGAGATGATCGATATCTGCGATTTCGCCGTCGGCCTGTCCCGCCAGTTGTATGGCTTGACCATCGCCTCCGAGCGCCCCGGCCACCACATGCGGGAAACCTGGCACCCGCTGGGCGTGGTCGGTGTGATCAGCGCGTTCAACTTCCCGGTGGCCGTGTGGGCGTGGAACACGGCGCTGGCGCTGGTGTGCGGTAACGCGGTGATCTGGAAACCGTCGGAAAAGACCCCGCTCACCGCCCTGGCCTGCCAGGCGCTGTTCGAGCGCGTACTGAAGAATTTCAGCGATGCACCGCCGTACCTGAGCCAAGTCATCATCGGCGGCCGCGATGCTGGCGTCGCGCTGGTGGATGACCCGCGTGTAGCACTGATCAGCGCCACCGGCAGCACCCGCATGGGCCGCGAAGTGGCACCCAAAGTCGCCGCGCGGTTTGCCCGCAGCATCCTCGAACTGGGCGGTAACAACGCCATGATCCTCGGCCCGAGCGCCGACCTGGACATGGCCGTGCGTGCCATCCTGTTCAGCGCCGTCGGCACCGCCGGGCAGCGTTGCACCACCTTGCGTCGCCTGATCGCCCATGAGTCGGTCAAGGAAGAAATCGTCACCCGTCTCAAGGCCGCCTACTCCAAAGTGCGCATTGGCCACCCGCTGGAAGGCAACCTGATCGGGCCGCTGATCGACAAGCACGGTTTTGAGAATATGCAGGACGCCCTGGAGCAGGCCCTGAGTGAGGGCGGCAAGGTATTCGGCGGCAAGCGTCAGTTGGAAGACAAATTCCCCAACGCCTATTACGTGTCGCCCGCCATCGTGGAAATGCCCGAGCAAAGCGACGTGGTGTGCACCGAAACCTTCGCGCCGATCCTGTATGTGATCGGCTACAGCGACTTCAACGAGGCCCTGCGCCTGAACAACGCCGTGCCGCAAGGGTTGTCCTCGTGCATCTTCACCACTGACGTGCGCGAAGCTGAGCAGTTCATGTCGGCGGTGGGCAGTGACTGCGGCATCGCCAACGTCAACATCGGCCCGAGCGGCGCGGAAATCGGCGGCGCGTTTGGCGGTGAGAAAGAGACCGGTGGCGGGCGCGAATCGGGTTCGGATGCCTGGCGCGGGTACATGCGCCGCCAGACCAACACCGTCAACTACTCGCTGGAGTTGCCGCTGGCCCAAGGCGTCACTTTCGACTGACCCCTGTCGAAACGCGGTTAAAAATGTGGGAGCGGGCCCGCTCCCACATTGATTGGTTTACCAGGTCGAAACTGAATTCAGTTGTTTGTTAGGTCTCATCGGAGTCTGGCAATGGCACTACGCGAAGCATGTTTGTGGGAACACCTCACGCCCGGCCGGCCCGATCGCGCTGCGCTCAGCGGCGAACTCAAGGTGGATGTGTGCGTAATCGGCGCCGGGATCACAGGGTTGTCGGCTGCCGTTCACTTGCTGGAGCAGGGCAAAAGTGTCGCCGTACTGGAAGCTCATCGCACCGGCCACGGCGGTTCGGGGCGTAACGTCGGGCTGGTCAACGCCGGCATGTGGATCCCGCCGGACGAGATCGAAGCCGGTTTCGGCGAAGCGGTGGGCAGCCAGCTCAACCGCATGTTGGGCGCGGCGCCGTCCCTGGTATTCAGTCTGGTCGACAAATACAACATCGATTGCCAATTGCGCCGTGAAGGCACCTTGCACATGGCGCACAACGCTCGTGGTGAGGCGGATTTGCGCAGTCGTGAAGAACAATGGAAGCGCCGTGGCGCGCCGGTCGAGTTGCTCACCGGGCAGGCTTGCGAACAGGCCACGGGCACCCGCAAGATCGCCGCCGCGCTGCTGGATCGACGTGCCGGCACCTTGAACCCAATGGCCTACACCACGGGATTGGCGAATGCCGCGGTGGGCCTGGGTGGGCAGCTGTTTGACCATTCTCCGGTCACCCGGCTTGAGCGCCAGGGCGCGCAGTGGTCCGTGCAGACCGCGCAAGGCGCTGTGCAGGCGGCACAGGTGGTGATCGCGTCCAATGCCTACACCGAGGGTGAATGGACCGAGCTGCGCCGCAACTTTTTCCCCGGTTATTACTACCAGGTCGCTTCGGCCCCGCTGACGGACGACGTCGCCCAACAAATCCTCCCCGGTGGGCAGGGCTCTTGGGATACGCGGCAGGTGCTCAGCAGCATCCGTCGCGATGCCGACGGGCGCCTGTTGCTCGGCAGCCTGGGCAACGGCAGTCAGAAACCGACGTGGTTCCTCAAGGCGTGGGCCGATCGGGTGCAGCAGCACTACTTCCCGTACCTCAAATCGGTGCAGTGGGAATACACCTGGACCGGCTGCATTGCCTTCACCCCGGACCATTTGATGCGGCTGTTCGAGCCTGCCCCGGGCCTGGTGGCCGTCACGGGCTATAACGGGCGTGGCGTGACCACCGGCAGCGTGGTCGGCAAGGCGTTCGCCGACTACCTGTGTCACCAGAATCCCCAGGCGTTGCCGATTCCCTTTGCACCGATGCAACCGTTGGCCGGGGTGGGCCTGCGCAGTTGCCTGTATGAAGCCGGATTCTCGCTGTATCACGCGGGGCAATGCCTAAGGATCGTGATCTGATCGGCGAGATACCTGTCAAAAGCCTGCATTTTCTTAGCAGGCTACCCATCTGTATTGGTGCAAGTCGTAGCAATCGCGCACTGTAAATGTGCAGTTCCGTTACGCACGTTGTTACAGCTGTAGGAACTGTCGTTTATCGGTCTGGTTGCAGGTGCGACCTGCTTGGGTTGTACTTTTTCGCTGCAAAGGTTGCACCTCCTCAAGCTAGACGGTTGCACGTCCTGGCGAAAGGAGCCGAAACGCCCGCAATAACAATGACACCGTGTCTTTTTGAAGAATAAAAACGTAATGGCACGCGCCTTGCTCTGGGCTTTAAGTGGAAAGTTTGAATGCAAGTTGTCGTGCCAAAAATCAAAAATATCGGAGCACCACTCATGTCCCAGACGTTTTACAAGAAAGGTTTTCTGGCTCTCGCCGTCGCAGCGGCGCTGGGTGTTTCTACGTTTGTTCAAGCTGATGTGAAGATTGGCGTGGCCGGCCCGATGACGGGCGCCAACGCAGCTTTCGGTGAGCAGTACATGAAGGGTGCCCAGGCGGCGGCCGATGTCATCAACAAGGCCGGCGGTATCAACGGCGAGCAGATCAAGCTGGTAGCCGGTGATGACGCGTGTGAGCCCAAGCAGGCCGTGGCCGTTGCCAACCGCCTGGCTGACCAGGACAAAGTGATCGGCGTGGTCGGGCACTTCTGCTCGTCCAACACCATCCCGGCATCCGAGGTCTACGACGAAGCGGGCATCATCGCGATTACCCCAGGCTCCACCAACCCACAAGTGACCGAACGCGGCCTGGGCGCCATGTTCCGTATGTGCGGGCGGGACGACCAGCAAGGTATCGTCGCCGGCGATTACATCGTCGACGTGCTCAAGGGCAAGAAAGTCGCCGTCATCAACGACAAGGACACCTACGGCAAAGGCCTGGCCGACGCCACCGCTGCCCAGTTGACCAAGCGCGGCGTGAAGCCTGTGCTGGAAGAAGGTCTGACCCGTGGCGAGAAAGACTTCAGCGCCCTGGTCACCAAGATCCGCTCCCTGGACGCCGACGTTGTGTACTTCGGCGGCCTGCACCCGGAAGCCGGTCCTTTGGTTCGTCAGATTCGTGAAGCGGGCCTCAAAGCCAAGTTCATGTCCGATGACGGCGTAGTGACAGACGAACTGGCGAAAACGGCCGGCGGCAACCAGTACGTAGACGGTGTCCTCATGACGTTCGGCGCCGACCCGCGCTTGCTGCCTGACAGCAAAGCCGTGGTGGATGAGTTCCGTAAGGCCGGTTATGAGCCGGAAGGCTACACCCTGTACGCCTACGCCTCGATCCAGGCCCTGGCCGCCGGCTTCAACGGTGCCAAGTCCAACAAGGGCGAAGACGCCGCCAAATGGCTCAAGGCTCACCCGGTGAAAACCGTCATGGGCGAAAAAGCCTGGGATGCCAAGGGCGACCTGAAAGTCTCCGACTACGTGGTTTACGAGTGGGATAAAGACGGCAAATACCATCAGTTGGAAAAGCAGAAGTAAGCCTGAGCACCCCAGTTCCAATGTGGGAGGAGCTTGCTCGCGATAGCGCAGTGTCAGCCGCACATGCATGACTGACCCAACGCAATCGGGAGCAAGCCCCCTCCCGCAGGAAGTGGGGTTGTTATTGAGATCTGTTTTTTCCTCCAGAAGTGCCGCACACCCACCGGTGTGCAGGTGCTCACCGCGTGAGATTGCGTTATGGATGGTATTTTCCTGCAGCAACTGGTCAACGGCCTGACCCTCGGGTCGGTCTATGGCCTGATCGCCATCGGCTACACAATGGTCTATGGCATCATTGGCATGATCAACTTCGCCCACGGCGAGGTTTATATGATTTCCGCTTACCTCGCGGCGATCAGTCTGGCACTGCTGGCTTACTTCGGCATCGAATCCTTCCCGCTGCTCATTCTCGGCACCTTGATCTTCACCGTGGTCGTCACTGGCGTTTACGGTTGGGTCATCGAGCGTGTCGCCTACAAACCCCTGCGTAACTCCACCCGCCTGGCACCGCTGATCAGCGCCATCGGGATCTCCCTGATCCTGCAGAACTACGCGCAGATCGCCCAGGGCGCCAAGCAACAAGGTATTCCGACCCTGCTGGCCGGGGCCTGGCGTGTCGACATCGGCAGCGGGTTCGTCCAGCTCACGTACACCAAGGTGTTCATCCTGGTCGCTGCCTTTGCGGGCATGGCTCTGCTGACCTACGTGATCAAGTACACCAAGCTCGGCCGCATGTGCCGCGCCACCCAGCAAGACCGCAAGATGGCCTCGATCCTGGGCATCAACACCGACCGGGTGATCTCCTACGTGTTCGTCATCGGCGCCGCCATGGCCGCGCTGGCCGGCGTGCTCATCACCCTCAACTACGGCACCTTCGACTTCTACGCCGGCTTCATCATCGGCATCAAGGCGTTCACCGCAGCGGTACTCGGCGGCATCGGCTCCCTGCCTGGGGCGATGTTGGGCGGGATCATCCTCGGTATCTCCGAGTCGTTGTTCTCGAGGTTGATCAACTCTGACTACAAAGACGTGTTCAGTTTCTCCCTGCTGGTGGTGATTCTGATTTTCCGTCCCCAGGGCCTGCTTGGTCGCCCACTTGTGGCGAAGGTGTAAACATGTCTGCTGCCAAATCTATCGATATCAAGAAAAGTGTGGTCGATACGGTCCTCGCCGGGCTGATTTCGCTGATCGTGTTCGGTCCCATCGTCGGCGTGGTCCTCGACGGCTACAGCTTCAACCTGGAACCGGCCCGCGTGGGCTTGCTGGTCGCCATCGTGATGGCCGGTCGCTTCGCCATGAGTCTGTTCCTGCAAACCCCTAAGGGCGTGAAGATCCTGCAGGGTTTCGAGAGCAGCGGTTCCGGCGTGCACGTGCTGGCACCGGATTACAAGTCGCGGCTGCGCTGGATCATCCCGGCACTGATCGTGATTGCCATCGTGTTCCCGATTTTCGCCAACAAGTACCTGCTGACCGTGGTGATCCTCGGGCTGATCTACGTATTACTGGGCCTTGGCCTCAATATCGTGGTGGGGCTGGCCGGTTTGCTCGACCTGGGTTACGTGGCGTTCTACGCCATCGGTGCCTATGGCTTGGCGCTGGGTTATCAATACCTTGGGCTGGGGTTCTGGACGGTGCTGCCATTGGCGGCCATCGCGGCGGCATTGGCGGGGTGCATTCTCGGGTTCCCGGTGTTGCGAATGCACGGTGACTACCTGGCTATCGTGACCCTGGGCTTCGGTGAAATCATCCGGCTGGTGCTGAACAATTGGCTGTCGTTCACCGGTGGCCCGAACGGCTTGCCGGTGCCATCGCCTACCTTTCTCGGCCTCGAATTCGGCAAGCGTGCGAAGGATGGCGGGGTGCCGTTCCACGAGTTCTTCGGCATCGACTACAACCCCAACATCAAATTCATGTTCATCTATATCGTGCTGTTCCTGGTGGTGCTGGCCGTGCTGTACATCAAGCATCGCCTGACCCGCATGCCGGTCGGCCGTGCTTGGGAAGCGCTGCGTGAAGACGAGATCGCCTGCCGCTCCATGGGCCTGAACCATGTGCTGGTCAAGCTCTCGGCGTTCACCATCGGTGCTTCCACTGCCGGTTTGGCCGGGGTGTTCTTTGCCAGCTACCAGGGTTTCGTCAACCCGTCGTCGTTCACCTTTTTCGAGTCGGCGCTGATCCTGGCCATCGTGGTATTGGGCGGCATGGGTTCGACGGTGGGCGTGGTCATCGCGGCGTTCGTCCTGACTGTCGCGCCGGAACTGCTGCGTAGCTTCTCCGAATACCGCGTGCTGCTGTTTGGCGTGTTGATGGTGGTGATGATGATCTGGCGCCCACGCGGCTTGATTCGGATCAGCCGCACGGGTGTGACGCCACGCAAGGGGGTCGCACCATGAGCAAGGAAATCGTGCTGTCCGTGGAAAACCTGATGATGCACTTCGGTGGCATCAAGGCCTTGAGCGATGTGAGCCTCAAGGTCGAACGCAACTCGATCTTCGCCCTGATCGGCCCCAATGGTGCGGGCAAGACCACCGTGTTCAACTGCCTCACCGGTTTCTATAAAGCCAGCGGCGGCAAAATCGAACTCAACGTGCGCGGCAAGCAGACCAACGTGATCCAGTTGCTCGGTGAACGCTTCCAGCCCGTCGACTTCGTATCGCCGAAAAGCTTCTTCAGCCGGGTGTACTACAAGATGTTCGGCGGCACCCACCTGGTGAACCGTGCAGGTCTGGCACGCACCTTCCAGAACATTCGCCTGTTCAAGGAAATGTCGGTGGTGGAAAACCTGCTGGTGGCCCAGCACATGTGGGTCAACCGCAATATGCTCGCGGGCATCCTCAACACCAAGGGCTACCGTAAGGCCGAAAGCGACGCATTGGACCACGCCTTCTACTGGCTGGAAGTGGTGGACCTGGTGGACTGCGCCAACCGCTTGGCCGGCGAGCTCTCCTACGGCCAGCAGCGCCGCCTGGAAATCGCTCGTGCCATGTGCACCCGGCCGCAGATCATCTGCCTGGACGAACCGGCAGCAGGCCTCAACCCCCAGGAAACCGAAGCCCTCAGCGCGATGATTCGCCTGCTGCGCGACGAACACGACCTCACGGTGGTGCTGATCGAACACGACATGGGCATGGTGATGAGTATTTCCGACCACATCGTGGTGCTCGACCACGGTAACGTGATTGCCGAAGGGGGGCCGGACGCGATCCGCAACGACCCGAAAGTGATTGCCGCCTATCTGGGCGCCGACGAGGAGGAGCTGGCATGAGTGCACCTATCCTCGAAATGAAAGACCTGGACGTGTACTACGGTCCGATCCAGGCCCTGAAGAAAGTCTCGCTGCACATCAATGAAGGCGAAACCGTCAGCCTGATCGGCTCCAACGGCGCGGGGAAATCCACGCTGCTGATGTCGATCTTCGGCCAGCCACGGGCCGAGTCGGGCCAGATCCTCTACAACGGCATCGACATTACCCACAAGTCGTCTCACTACATCGCCTCCAATGGCATTGCACAGTCGCCGGAAGGGCGGCGGGTGTTCCCCGACATGACCGTTGAGGAAAACCTGCTGATGGGCACCATCCCCATTGGTGACAAGTACGCGCAGGAAGACATGCAGCGCATGTTCGAACTGTTCCCGCGGCTCAAGGAGCGGCGTACCCAACGTGCGATGACCATGTCTGGCGGCGAACAGCAAATGCTCGCTATCGCCCGTGCGCTGATGAGCCGGCCCAAGTTGTTGCTGTTGGATGAGCCGAGCCTGGGCCTGGCGCCCATCGTGGTGAAGCAGATCTTCTCCACCCTGCGCGAGCTGGCGTCCACCGGGATGACCATTTTCCTGGTGGAGCAGAACGCCAACCATGCGCTGCGCCTATCGGACCGAGCCTATGTGATGGTCAACGGGGAGATTCGCCTGACAGGCACCGGTAAGGAATTACTGGTGAATGAGGAAGTGCGCAACGCTTACCTGGGTGGCCACTGATCTGAATAACCACGCAGTACCCTGTGGGAGGGGGCTTGCTCCCGATGGCGGTGTATCAGTCAGCACACCTGATGCTGACACCGTTATCGGGAGCAAGCCCCCTCCCATATTGGTTTTTTGGGTTGCTTTCGAAATTGTGGAAAACAAATCCAGCCACCCTCCAAAGCGCGACATATAGCCGCCGCAAATCCCTGTTTTGTCACAGTTTTGACTTGTCCCCATCCGCTGTGGAACCGGCTGTGGGTAACGTGGTAGTAGCTGTCTGGAGGCCTTTAACGGCGTGGCTTGTAGCGCGATGGTCATTTTTTGATCAGGGTCTTTTTCGCGACAACTCATGAGGTTTGTCAACCTGTTTAAAGACACAGGTATATGACCGGTTTGTGTCGGTAAGGCCTGTGGATAAGTCTGTGATTAAACTCTGGAAAGACTGCCGCAGAGGCCGAACTGACTGGCCTGGAGCCATCGCTCGGATTTTCTCTTTCATCCCGGGCCTACATACGCCCCCGCTCAGGTCAAGCAAAAAACTTTCTAAAACAGTCTGGAGCCCTTGTGTAGAGCGGCCTGAGCTGTTTTTACTTGCCCCCAAAGACTGTGGGCGCAGCTGTGGATAACCTGCGTGCATGTAGCTGCAGGCCACGGTTCATAGGGGTTTGCTTGATATGGTTAAAAAGTGATCAGCTGTGGCGCAAAGTGTGTGCTTAACGGTTGCCGCAATCCCGGGGTAAGGGCATTCTGCTGGCTGATTTTTTCCCCTCGATGCCCGCAAGGAGAACACCATGTCCGACACGCTGTTTATTACTGGCGCAACTTCAGGTTTTGGCGAAGCCTGTGCCCGTCGTTTTGCCGACGCCGGTTGGAAACTGGTGCTCACCGGCCGTCGTGCCGACCGCTTGAATGCTCTGGTCGAAGAGCTTTCCAAGCAGACTGAAGTGCACGGCCTGGTGGTGGACGTACGGGATCGCAAGGGTATGGAAGACGCCATCGCCAATTTGCCGCCTTCGTTCGCCAAGCTGCGCGGGCTGATCAACAACGCCGGTCTGGCTGTGGGGACCGACCCTGCGCCCAAGTGCAACCTCGACGATTGGGAGACCATGGTCGACACCAACATCAAGGGCCTGTTGACCACCACCAACCTGCTGCTGCCACGCCTGATCGCCTACGGCCGCGGTGCCGGTATCATCAACCTGGGCTCCATCGCCGGTAACTACCCGTACCCTGGCAGCCATGTGTATGGCGGTTCCAAGGCATTCGTGAAGCAGTTCTCGCTGAACTTGCGTTGCGACCTGCAAGGTACCGGCGTGCGTGTGACCAATATCGAGCCGGGCTTGTGTGAGAGTGAGTTTTCGTTGGTGCGCTTCGGCGGGGACCAGGCGCGCTACGACGCTACTTATGCGGGCGCCGAGCCGATCCAGCCGCAGGACATTGCCGACACGATCTTCTGGGTGATGAACACGCCGGCGCATGTGAACATCAACCGCCTGGAGCTGATGCCGGTGAGCCAGACCTGGGCTGGTTTTGCGATTGAGCGCGGGGCCAAGTAAGCCTTTAGACCGTGTCGCTGTCATCCTGTAGGAGTGAGCTTGCTCGCGAGAAACGTCAACGATAACGCGTGTTGCCTGGATGAACACGGCGCCTGTGAGTTTTTCGCGAGCAAGCTCGCTCCTACAGAAGGTCTCGACTGACTGGCCATCGGGCTTGCTCCCGATGGCGTCAAATCGGCCAAAACACGGCATAAGGTATACTCCGCCGCCTGAAAGCCCCTCCGCATCGTGCGGATTCAGGTTTTGACGGGAGGAAATGTGAGTAACCGAGGTGAGCAGGCACTGCTCAAACAATCGACCATCCTGATGTTCGCCGTGGCGATCGCCGGGATTGTCACGGGTGTGATTTCTGGCGCCCAATCCATTTTATTCGACGGCTTTTTCTCGCTGATCGCCACCGCCATCAAGGTGTTGATGCTGATCACGGCCAAGCTGATCGCCAAAAAAAGCAACGAGCGCTTCCAGTTCGGCTATTGGCACTTGGAGCCCATGGTCCTGCTGATCGAAGGCAGTTTCCTGCTGCTGATCGCCATTTATGCGTTCCTCAATGGCGTGTTCGGCATTATCAATGGTGGACGCGAGATCGAGTTGGGGTTGGTGATCATTTATGCGGCGGTGTTTACCGTCGTCGAATTCGCCTACTTCTTCTACGTGCGCTACCGCAATCGCACGCTGAAATCTTCACTGATCCAGTTCGACAACATCAGTTGGCTGGTGGATGCGATGCTGTCGGTGGGCTTGCTGATCAGCTTTCTCGCTGCCCTGTTGCTCAAGTCCCAGGGCTACGGCGAGTGGGCCGTGTATGTCGACCCATTGATCTTGATTCTACTGGCCCTGAGCATGCTGGCCCCGGCCTTCAAGATCCTGCGCCCGGCGCTGCGTGAGGTATTGGGGATCGCCCCCGACCAGTTGGACGACAAAGTACGCGAAGTGATGGACGCGGCCCAGGCCAGGCATGGCTTCGACGACTACGTGTCTTACGTGCAAAAGCACGGGCGGGCGCGGTTTATCGAGATTCACGTGGTGCTGCCGGCGGATTACCCGGTGGATAACATCGCAACCCTCGACCGGCTGCGCGAAGAGATATCCACAGGGCTCGGCACGCCGGATGCGGCGCGCTGGCTGACGATCAGCTTTACCGCAGATCGTAAGTGGATTGCATAAGTCCCTGGTAGCAGGTCGCCAAGTGATACGGCGTGGTCGACGGCATGTCCCGTCGGCTCACGTCGCCCTTGGCATCCAGGCATTCATGCCAGCCTTTTTCATGCAGGAAGCGTTGTTGCAGCGCCAGCAATTGGCGTTGCAACACGGCCTCGCTGCCTGGCCGCAAGGTCAGTGCGCGCAGGTATTCAGCCTGCGCCCAGATCCGTTGGGTGCCGTCGCGCACGCTGCCGTCGAGGGCAAGCATGCCACTGACCGCGCCGCTGGATTTATCCACACCCTTGAGCTCGGCGTAGGCAAATGCCCGCGTCAACGATGCATGCAGCGGCGTGCCGCGCAGGACGTCTGACGATTCCAGCAAAAAGAACCATTCGAACTGGTGCCCTGGCTCAAACCAGTTATCCACAGCACCCAGTGGCTTCTCCATCATCACGCCGTGCTGACGATCGATAAAACGCTTCTGCAGAGCGCTTGCCAAATCCAGCAGCGCGTCTTGTGTGACAGCGTCTTCACGCACCGCCAGCGTGGCGAGGAAGCCTTCGGCCAGGTGCATCAGCGGGTTTTGCAACGGGCCGGATTGGAGGGATGACCAGTTGCGTTCCACTACCGCTTCGTACAGGCCGTCGCCGGTAGCGAAACGTTCGGCGACCACCGCCAGGGCGGCATTCAGCACCGACTCCACCAACGGCTCGCGCACCTTCGCCCAGTAGTGGGCGCAGGCGAAGATGATGAAGGCGTGGGTGTACAGGTCTTTGCGCTTGTCCAGCGGCTGGCCGGCCGCGTCGATGCTGTAGAACCAGCCACCGTGCTCGGCGTCGTGGAAATGCCGTTGCAGGGAGCGGAACAGCGCCGCTGCGCGCTCTTCGGCAAAGGCGCTGTCGGGCTCACCGATCAGGCTGGCGAACAGGTACAACTGCCGGGCACAGGCCATGGCGCGGTAGCGTTGCGGGGGCAGTGGCCGGTGGTCGGCATCCAGCGCCTCGTAGGGCAGCGCGAGGTCGGCGTTCCAGCCCGGGCCTTGCCAGAGGGGCACGATCAGGTCATGGAAGTGCGTGAGCACGGAATTCAAGGAAGGTTGGGAAGCGATGGGCATCAGCTGGCGTCGTCACGGCAGGGGTGTAGGCGCGCATGGTAGCAGAGGGGCCGTCGCAAGTTGTTAGCGGCAAGCTGCAAGTAAGCGCAAATCAGCTTTTACTCGCAGCTTGCAACTTGCAGCTTTTAGCCGAAAAGCAGCCACCCCCCAGTCGCCGCCGACGCTGCCCCGGCCACCCGCACCAACGGCGCTGCCGCCGTCGGCAGGAAGCGCACCACGGCATAACCGGCAGCGTGCAGTGCCGCAGTCGCACCGACGAACCCAGCTGCATACGCCCAAGGGCTGGACATATCCGGCAGTTCCAAACCATGCGCCACACCATGGAACAGCGCAAACAACGCCGTCGCCCCGACGGCCACGAACAACGGCGGCCGCACCGCCAGTGCTACGGCCAGGCCCAATGCCAGCACCGAGGCGGCAATCCCGCTTTCCAGTGCCGGCAACTGCAGCCCTTCGAAGCCCAGCAGGCCGCCGATCAGCATGGTGCCGACAAAGGTACAGGGCAGTGCCCAGCGCGCATTGCCTTTTTGCTGCGCCGCCCATAGGCCGACCGCAACCATCGCCAGCAAATGGTCGATACCGCCCAGTGGGTGGCTGATGCCGGCCACCAGGCCGTTGTCGCCGTGGCCCGGGTGGGCGAACGCGAGGGCGGGGGCCAGCAGCAGGCTGGCGGCGGCGAAGAGTTTCTTGAGGTTCATAACAGACTCCTTGTGGGGGATCAGGCGGCAGTCAGCAAACCCTGACGTTCGATAAAGGCGACGATGTCATCCAGGCCGACGCCGGTTTTCTGGTTGCTGAATACAAAGGGTTTACCGTTGCGCATGCGCTGGGTATCGCTGTTCATCAATTCCAGCGAGGCGCCCACCAGCGGCGCCAGGTCGATCTTGTTGATCACCAACAAGTCGGATTTGCAGATACCCGGCCCGCCTTTGCGCGGCAGTTTGTCGCCGGCGGACACATCGATCACATAAATGGTCAGGTCCGACAGCTCCGGGCTGAACGTCGCCGACAGGTTGTCGCCGCCGGACTCCACCAGAATCAAGTCCAGGCCGGGGAAACGCCGGTTGAGCTGGTCCACCGCCTCCAGGTTGATCGAGGCATCTTCACGAATCGCCGTGTGCGGGCAGCCGCCGGTTTCCACGCCGATAATGCGTTCGGGGGCCAAAGCCTGGTTGCGCACCAGGAAGTCGGCATCTTCGCGGGTGTAGATGTCATTGGTGACCACCGCCAGGTTGTAGCGATCGCGCAGCGCCAGGCACAGGGCCAGGGTCAGGGCCGTCTTGCCGGAGCCCACCGGGCCGCCGATGCCGACACGCAGGGGTTGTGTGTTCATGTGTCTCTCCAAAATAAACCGCTCCTAAGAGCGGAACAGGCGGCTGTACTGGCGCTCATGGGCCATACATGCCAGGGACAGGCCGAAAGCGGCGCTGCCGAGGTGGTTGGGGTCGATATCGGTGGCATCCTGCTGGGCCTGTTGCAGCAACGGCAGCAATTGGCTGGTCAGGCGTTGAGCTGCCTGCTGCCCCAACGGCAGGGTTTTCATCAGCACGGCCAATTGGTTTTCCAGCCAGCTCCACAGCCAGGCGGCCAGGGCGTCGCCGGGGCTGATGTTCCAGGCGCGTGCCGCCAGCGCCCAACCCAGGGCGAGATGCGGTTCGGCGCACGGTTCAAGAAATGTACGGGCTGCGTCGTCCAGTTCGGGCAGGCCGTTGAGTAGTTGTTGCAGGGAATAGCCCATCTGACGGCTTTCCTGATACAGCTCGCGGGTCTCACGGCTGGCGCGGTGTTCTTCATACAACTGCGCGAGGCGCGGCCAATCCTGCGCAGCGGCTGCGTTGCAATGGGCGAGCAACAGAGGGGCTTCGAAGCGGGCGAGGTTGAGCAGCAACTGGTCGCTGATCCATCCATGGGCGCTGGCCGCATCCTTGACCCGGCCATTTTCCACGGCCATCTCCAGCCCCTGGGAATAGCTGTAGCCGCCAATCGGCAATTGCGGACTGGCCAGACGCAGCAGCGCCCAGGCTGGGTTCATAGACGCACGCCGAACTGGTGCAGCTTGGGCGGGTAGTTGAAATCTTCATCGCCATGGCGCGAGTGATGATGACCACCGCCATAGGCACCATGCTCCGGTTGAAAGGGCGCTTCGATGGTTTGCGTTTGCGCACCCAGGTGTTCGAGCATGGCCTTGAGCACATAGTCATCGAGCAGGCGCAGCCAGCCGTCGCCTACCTGCAATGCCACATGGCGGTTGCCCAGGTGGTAAGCCGCACGCGTCAATTCAAAGGCACTGCTGCAGGTGACGTGCAGCAGTTGTTCAGGCCGGGCACACACGCGTACGACGCGTCCGTCTTCAGCCTGCAGGAATTCGCCATCGTGCAGCGGTGGCTGACCACGCTCCAGGAAAAGGCCGACGTCTTCACCGTCGGCACTGAAACAGCGCAGGCGGCTTTTGCTGCGCGCCTCAAAGTTCAGCAGCAACTCGGCGGCCCAGAGGGCTTGTGGGGCGATTCGGCGGTGGATCACCAGCATCAGAGAGCTTCCAGCTATGAGCGATGAAACAGCTAGAGCAAGGGGCTTGCCAACCTCGAGGGGGAGTAGGAATTGCCTGTAGGTAAGTACAGCGACGCCACCTAATAGGGCGTCGGTGGATTCCTTGGGCGCTCTAAATTGGTGCGTGAATTGGCCTGATGCACCCACTGTGGGCGTTTTCGGATTTGCCCTACAAGCCTTCAGGATTCTCCGTTCAAAACATTACCGACATGATCATTAGGCTGTGCGCCGTGTTTAATCCACTGCGACGTTCATCATGTTTAGATCATTGTGTTGTTTAGTGCTTATCAGCCTGTCTTTTGTCATTTCATCGGCTTCGGCTTCCTTGCAGCCCCACCCCACCTTCAGTACCTCGCTGAAGGAAACGGCCATCGACGATGTCGTCGACCGCGCCCATGAACTGCTGGGCACACCTTACAAATGGGGTGGCACTTCGGTGCAACAGGGCTTCGATTGCAGCAGCTTTCTGGTCTACCTGTTCAAGACGCAAGCCCGTATCCAGATACCACGCACCACGGCGGCGATGCACCGTTCCTCGGCCCCGACCATCAAACGCAACGCCCTCAAGCCTGGGGACGCGGTGTTTTTCAAAGGTAACGGGCGCGGTCAGGTCAGCCATGTGGGTCTTTATATAGGCGAGGGCAAATTTATCCATTCGCCGCGCACCGGCAAGAACATCCGTATCGATTCGTTGAGCAACCGTTACTGGAACAAGAACTACACCACGGCCAAGCGCTTTCACCCGGCGGGGTGATGGCGTCATTCGGTGCTGCCCAGGCCTTGCCAGTGCTTCAAGCCGATGAAGATAAAGCGCAATTGCTGGGTGATTTTCGCCTGGGGCGTGAGGTGCGGCGGTAGCGCGTGGGCGGGCGGATCAATGATGTCGGGCAGGGTGGCGAAGACACTTTTGACGATCAAGTCGGCCATCACGTGCAAGCCTTCGGCGTCGAGGTGTTGCAACTTGGGCATCAGCGTGAGATCCGCGGCCAGGTCGCGGGTGATGTCTTCGCGCAGTGCGCCGATAGCTTGACGCACGGCCAGGCAGCCACCGTATTGCTCGCGTGCCAGAAACAGGAACTGCGAGCGGTTGGCCGACACCACATCCAGAAAGATCCGCACCGAGGCATCGATAATGCCGCCCATCACGAATTCATTGTGGCGCACCAGGCGAATCGTGGCGCGGAAGGTCTGGCCGACTTCACTCACCAGCGCCAGCCCAAGCTGGTCCATATCGGCAAAGTGCCGGTAGAAACCGGTGGGCACGATCCCCGCCTTCTTGGTCACTTCCCGCAGGCTCAGGCTGCCGAATCCTCGGCCACACTCCATCAGATGGCGGGCTGCGTCCATCAGGGCGAGGCGGGTCTGTTGCTTCTGTTCGGCGCGGGGCAGCATGAGCGGGAGGGCTTAGTCGGCAAGTACAGCGATGCACTCTAGCAAAAGCGCTTTGCCGGCGTCGAACTTGGCGGGAGCAAGGCGTGATGCGGTCTATATAAAAGCAAAAGCCCGATCGGCTGATCGGGCTTTTTTCCGGGCCACCACGGGCTCAGCTCTGTGCTTGATGCAGTTCTTGCAGACGGTCTGCACCGCCTTCAGCAACGCCGTCGGTGTAGGCACGTTTGTTGGCTTGTTCAGCGCCGCCTTCTACCAAACCTTTCTCTTGCAGGCGATCATAGCCACCTTCAGCAACGCCTTCGGTGTAGGCGCGTTTGTTGGCGTGTTCCGAACCGTTTTCAGCAACAGCACCTTTGGCGTAGTCGCGGTTCTCTTCTTCTTGCGAACCGCTGCGGGCCAGGGTCTGGCTGGATTGCATGACTTGAGCTTTGTTCTGTGGGGTGGCTTGTTCGGCGGCTGGCAAGGCAAACGCACTGGAAGCCAGGACGGACAGCAACACGGTAGCGAGTAGTTGGCGTTTCATGAGAGTTGCTCCTTGGGAGGGCGATAAAGTGGGTACAGAGCTAATGCTACTCTTGATAAGTCGATATAAAAGTTCATAAACACAATGGTAATAATCAACAGAATTGATTGTTCCGTGCAGAGGCTCTAGCGCGGGCCTCTCAAGCCCGCGGTTTTGCACCGTGGTGGGTATTTTCGACACGAGCCCGGGTAACAATGGTGCGCCGTTGATGATTGAAACTGTCGGTTCGGTCAGGAAAACGGCTTTTTTCGGCTAAAACCGCAGACCGGTTAAACCCCCGGGCGGTTTGCCAGTCACAGCTTTATAAGTTGCTCCAATGGAGTAGCCTTGCCAGTCGTATTCAGGAGTCCTGTGCAATGACGCGCACTCGTAAAATTGTGGTTTGGAGCTGCGCCAGCTTCGTTCTGTTAATCGCCGTGGTGGTAATGGTCCTGGCATTTTTTGACTGGAACCGCATCAAGCCGCCCCTCAACGCCAAAGTCTCGGAAGAGCTGCATCGCCCGTTCGCCATCAATGGCAACCTTGCGGTGGTGTGGCAACGTGAGCCCGATGAAGGCGGCTGGCGTGCCTGGGTGCCGTGGCCCCACGTGATCGCCGAAGACCTGACCCTGGGCAACCCCGACTGGTCGAAAAAACCGCAGATGGTCACGCTCAAGAAAGTGGAGTTGCGCATTTCGCCCTTGGCGTTGCTGGTGCAGCGTGTGGTCATCCCACGCATTGACCTCACCGAGCCGAGTGCCGACTTGCAGCGCCTGGCCGATGGCCGCGCCAACTGGACCTTCAAGTTCGACCCCAAGGATCCCAATGCCGAACCTTCAAACTGGGTGGTAGACATCGGTGCCATCGGCTTCGACAAAGGCCATGTGACCCTTGATGACCAGACGCTGAAGACCCAGCTGGACGTCATCATTGACCCGCTCGGCAAACCCATCCCCTTTGGCGAGATCGTCGGTGATGCCGATGCGAAGAAGGCCCTGGAAAAAGGCTCGGCGCCCCAGGACTATGCGTTCGGTCTCAAGGTCAAAGGCCAGTATCACGGCCAGAAACTCGACGGCACCGGCAAGATCGGTGGCCTGCTTGCGCTGCAGGACGCGGCCAAGCCTTTCCCGCTGCAGGCTCAGGTGAAGGTGGCCGACACCAGTATCGCCCTGGCCGGCACCCTCACCGATCCGCTGAACCTTGGAGCCCTGGACCTGCGCCTGAAGCTCTCCGGCAGCAGCCTGGGCAACCTGTACCCGTTGACCGGTGTGACCCTGCCGGACTCGCCGGCCTATTCCACCGACGGCCATCTGATCGCCAAGCTGCATGAAACCAGCGGCGCGTCCTTTCGCTACGAAAACTTCAACGGCAAGATCGGCAACAGCGATATCCACGGTGACCTGGGCTACGTAGCCAGCCAGCCACGGCCAAAGCTCACCGGTACCTTGATCTCCAACCAACTGTTGATGGCCGATCTTGCCCCCTTGATCGGCGCAGACTCCAACGCCAAGCAAAAAGCCCGTGGCGGCGCGAGCAAGCAGCCGGCAACCAAAGTGCTGCCGGTGGAAGAGTTCCGCACCGACCGCTGGCGCGATATGGACGCCGACGTGGAGTTCACCGGCAAACGCATCGTGCACAGCGCCGAGCTGCCCTTCACCGACCTCTATACCCACTTGGTTCTCAATGACGGCCAGCTCAGCCTCGAACCCCTGCGTTTCGGCGTGGCGGGCGGCAAGCTGGACGCGCAGATCAGCCTGAACGGCCGTACCACGCCGATGGAAGGCCGTGCCAAGCTCACCGCGCGCAACTTCAAGCTCAAGCAGTTGTTCCCAACCTTCGAACCGATGAAAACCAGCTTCGGCGAGCTCAACGGCGATGCGGATATTTCCGGGCGTGGCAACTCCGTGGCGGCGCTGCTGGGCACTTCCAATGGCGACCTGAAGATGTTGATCAACGATGGCGCCATCAGCCGTGGCCTGATGGAAATCGCCGGGCTCAACGTGGGCAACTACGTGGTGGGTCGATTGTTCGGCGACAAAGAAGTGAAGATCAACTGCGCGGCTGCCGATTTCGGCATCAAGACGGGCTTGGCGACCACGCGGCTGTTTGTGTTCGACACCGAGAACGCCATTATCTACATCGACGGCACCGCGAATATGGCCACGGAGCAGTTGGACCTGACCATCACGCCGGAGTCTAAAGGCTTCCGCCTGTTCTCCCTGCGTTCGCCGCTGTACGTCAACGGGCCGTTTATCAAGCCCAACGCCGGGGTCAAGGCCATTCCGCTGGCATTGCGGGGGGCGGGCATGGTTGCGCTGGGTGTGATTGCCGGTCCGGCTGCCGGCTTGTTGGCGTTGGTCGCACCGAGCGGTGATGAACCCAACCAATGTGCGCCGCTACTGCAGCAGATGAAGGAAGGTAAAGCGCCGAAAACCGTTAAGTAACGGTGGTAACCGAGAAACTGATGTGGGAGGGCAAGCCCTCCCACATAGGTATTGCGATGTTAACGATTACAGGCTTTCGAGGATATCCGCCATGTCGTCGGCATGCTCTTCTTCCTGCGCCAGAATCTCCTCGAACAGGCGGCGGGTGGTCGGGTCTTTATCGCCGATGTATTGGATGATTTCGCGATAGCTGTCCACCGCAATACGCTCCGCCACCAAGTCCTCGTAGACCATTTCCTTGAGGTCCTTGCCGGCCACGTATTGAGCGTGGGAGTTTTTCGACAGCAGGTCGGGGTTGAACTCCGGCTCGCCACCCAACTGCACGATGCGTTCGGCGAGTTTGTCGGCGTGCTCGGCTTCCTGGGTCGCGTGCTCAAGGAACTCATCGGCGGCGACGGAGGCTTTGATACCGCTGGCCATGAAGTAGTGACGCTTGTAACGCAGCACGCAGACCAGTTCAGTGGCCAACGACGCGTTGAGCAAGCGGATGATTTCTTCGCGGTCGGCCTCATAGCCTTCGGTCACGGCGCCGTTTTCAACGTTCTGGCGGGCGCGGCTGCGTAGGGTCGCGACGTCAGTCAGGTTTGCTTGGTTCATCTCAATCTCCTGGGACTAATCCGGTTTTGCGCCACGCTCTGCTGGCGTGGTAGCTCCAAGTTGTGAGTCCTGAGTGAAGCAAAAAGTTTTATCGGATTTACCGACAACGTCATAATGCGGACTTGAGGTTGGGCTAGGCTGCTGGGATCAGGTTTGGAGGATGCCCGTTTCATGTCGCAGTCGTTGGCCACGCGTTATCCCTTGGTGCTGGTGCCAGGCATGCTGGGCTTTGTGCGCCTGGGGTGGTTTCCCTACTGGTACGGCATCGTTCCGGCGCTGCAGGCGGGCGGGGCGCAGGTATTTCCTGTGCAGGTGGCGCCGCTCGACTCCAGCGAGGTGCGTGGCGAGCAATTGCTGGCGCACATCGAACGCATTCGTCGCGAGACCGGCCTCGCCAAGGTCAACCTGATCGGCCACAGCCAGGGCGCGCTCACGGCGCGTTATGCTGCGGCCAAGCGCCCCGAATGGGTGGCATCGGTGACGTCGGTGGCCGGGCCCA
This sequence comes from Pseudomonas sp. MWU13-2517, assembly GCF_023242545.1. NCBI lineage: Bacteria > Pseudomonadati > Pseudomonadota > Gammaproteobacteria > Pseudomonadales > Pseudomonadaceae > Pseudomonas > Pseudomonas sp. MWU13-2517. The sequence goes on from NZ_JALMFA010000012.1 coordinate 139,397, forward strand.
ACCATGGCTCCGAACTGGCCGACCATTTCCACCTGCATTACCCGCCCGACGGAGTTAAAGGCCGCATCATCAGTGCGCTGTTTCATCTGGTCGCCTGGGTGATGGGTGTGCTGGAAACCGGCTATCGCGGGCCGCGCTTCAAGGCGGACCTGCGGGCCTCGCATCTTTCCCTCACCCGCGAAGGGGTGGCGCTGTTCAATCGCCAGTACCCACAAGGTCTGCCGCAGACATGGGGCGGGCAGGGCCCGGAGGAGGTCAACGGCGTACGCTATTACTCATGGTCGGGCACCTTGCAACCGGGTATCACCGACCGTGGGCGCAACCTGTTCGATGGGAGCAATCGAAGCTGCCGCTTGTTCGCGCGCAGCTTCGTGCGGGAGAAGGGCCAGTGCGACGGCATGGTCGGGCGCTACAGCTCGCACCTTGGGTTGGTGATCGGTGATGACTACGCCCTGGACCACTTCGATATCGTCAACCAGTCCATGGGCCTGGTGGGTAAGGGCGCCGAGCCGATCCGGTTATTTGTCGAGCATGCCGCGCGCTTGAAGGACGCCGGGCTTTAATGGGGGAGGGGCTCAGGCGGCCCTGACCGGCGTCGTCCAACGCTCCGACAGAATCACCCCGCCCAGCGTCAGCAAGCCGCCCACCAGGTGATACAGCGCCAGCTCTTCCTTCAGCACCACCGCCGCAATCAACGCGGTGATCAACGGCAGCAGGTTGAAAAACAACGTGGTGCGGCTCGGGCCCAAGGTCTTCACCGAATGCATCCAGGCCAACGGCGCCGCCATTGACGCCAGCAAGCACGCATACAGCACCAGTGGAATATTCGCCCAGCCCAAACCCGCCTTGGCCGAGAACAGGAACAGCGGAAACAGCACCACCACGGCCACCAGCACCTGCAGGTACAGCAAGACCAACGGTGGCAGGCGCAACTGCCATTTTTTCAGCAGGGTGCTGTAGATCGCGTAGGCGAGGGTGGCCACCAGCATCATGCCGTCGCCCAGGTTGACCCCGTGTTGCAGCAGCGCGCCCAGGCTGCCGGCCGACACCACGACGACCACGCCGGCAAACGACAGCACCGCGCCGGCCAGTGCGCCGAAGGTGAGACGCTGGCCGAGGCTGATGATTGCGGCGGTCAGTGCCATCAAGGGCATCAGCGACAAGATGATGCCCATGTTGGTCGCGGTCGTCAGGGACGCGGCGTAATACGCCAGGCTTTGGTACACGGCCATACCGAGCACGCCGAGGATGAAGACCTTGCCCAGGTTCGCGCGGATGTTCGACCAATGGGCAATCACGGGCTTGAGCATGAACGGCGTGAACAGCAGTGCCGCCAGCAGCCAGCGATAAAAGCCGATCTCCGCCGGGAAAAGCGAGCCCACGGCCAGTTTGTTGACAACGGTGTTGCCGGCCCAGATAAAAATGGCCAGCAGTGGATACGCGTATTGCATCGAGGAAAACCTGGTGTGTTGACGAGACGGGATTATCCGCTGTCTGGATAGAAGCTTATACTGCGAACCAGACAACCGACCCCTGTATCCAGACAACATGGCCAGACATACCGTACGCCTCGCGGATTTCCGCCGGCTGCCAAGCCCCGTGTACTTCCGTTACTCCGATTTCGCCCCCGATACCGAGTGCACGCCACATGAGCACTTCTGGGGATCGCTGGATTATTCCTCCAGCGGCGTGATGCGCATGGAAGTGGCCGGCAGCCGCTTCATGTCGCCGCCGCAATACGCGGTGTGGGTGCCGCCGCATACCGAGCACAGTTCCTACAATGCCGAGGCGATTGTCTACCACTCGGTGGGCTTGGCTCCTGAGCTCTGTGAACAACTGCCGCCGCAGCCGTGCACTCTGGCCATCAGCGACATCCTCAAGGCCATCCTGCGCGACTTCGCCCGGCGCGGCGTCAATATTCCGCGGGCCGACGCCGATATCCGCCTGGCCCAGGTGCTGGTGGACCAGCTCAAACAGGCGCCGATTCACGATTGCTTCCTGCCTTACGCGCGCAACCCGGGGCTGCTGGGTGTGCTGGAAGGCCTGCAGGCCGACCCCGGTGATAATCGACCGTTGGCGCAATGGGCCGAGCAGGTGCACGTCAGCGAGCGCACCTTGGCGCGGCAATTTTTGCGGGAGTTGGGCATGAGCTTCGGCGAATGGCGCCAGCGTTTGCGCTACCTGGCCGCCATCGAGGCGTTGGACAGCGAGCGCAGTGTGCAACATGTCGCCTTCGACCTGGGCTACAGCACGGCGTCGGCCTTCATTGCCATGTTCCAGCGCCACGCCGGTTGCACGCCGGAGCAGTACCGCCGGTCAAATATCCGCGGACGCTGAAGATGTAACAGGTTTTGGCTACACTGCTCGTAGGCCTTGCCCCTCCGGCACGGTAACAGGGAGAAAACTCCATGAAGATGTTGCGTGTTCCGCTGTTGATGATCGGTTTGCTGCTGTGTTCCCAAAGCTTTGCCGAGACCGCTCAGCAAAACAAAATGACCACCTGTAACGCCGATGCCACCACCAAGGCGCTCAAGGGCGATGAGCGCAAGGCCTTCATGAGCACGTGCCTCAAGGCCGCCCCGGCGCCGGCCGCCAAGACCCTGACCCCTCAGCAGCAAAAGATGAAAGATTGCAATGCGTCGGCGAAAACCCAGGCCTTGGCCGGCGATGCGCGCAAGACTTTTATGAGCACTTGCCTGAAGAAGTAATAGCCCCAAGCCATAGAAGGCTGCGACACTCGCACACAGCCCTCTGCTGCCGGAGCCGGTTACCTTGTTCCGGCAGCAACATCCTTTAACGTCGTTCGTTTTGAGGCTGTATGCCAACGTTTTCTCAGCGTCACGTATTGTTGTTGGTCAGTTGCATCATCATTTTTGGCGGGTTGTTGCTGGTCCTGCCGTTGAGACTGCTGCCTAGCCTGTTGGCCGGTTTGTTGGTGTACGAACTGGTCAATATGCTCACCCCCCAATTGCAACGGCTGATCGAAGGGCGACGTGCGCGTTGGCTCGCCGTGGCATTGCTTGGCACATTGATTGTCAGCGTACTGGCGCTGATTTTCGCCGGCGCCATCAGCTTTTTGCTCCACGAAGCGGAAAACCCCGGGGCTTCCCTCGACAAGTTCATGGGCGTGGTCGACCGTGCACGCAGCCAGTTGCCGCCGTTCCTCGATGCCTACCTGCCCGCCAGCGCCGCTGAGTTCCGCGTAGCCATCGGCGACTGGCTGAGCAAACACCTGAGCGAACTGCAACTGGTGGGCAAAGATGCCGCCCACATGTTTGTCACGCTGCTGATCGGTATGGTGCTCGGTGCGATCATCGCCCTGCAGCGCGTGCCCGACCTGACCAAGCGCAAACCCCTGGCCGCTGCGTTGTTCGACCGCCTGCACCTGCTGGTCCAGGCCTTCCGCAATATCGTCTTCGCCCAGATCAAGATTGCAGCGCTCAACACCGCCTTCACTGCCATATTCCTCGCCGTGGTACTGCCCCTGTGTGGCATCCACCTGCCGCTGACCAAGACCCTGATCGTGCTGACGTTCCTGCTGGGGCTGCTGCCGGTGATCGGCAACCTGATGTCCAACACCCTGATCACGATCGTGGCGTTGTCGCTGTCGATTTGGGTGGCGGTGGCGGCGTTGGGGTATCTGATCGTGATCCACAAGGTCGAGTACTTCCTCAACGCGCGCATTGTGGGCGGGCAGATCAGTGCCAAATCGTGGGAGTTGTTGTTGGCGATGTTGGTATTTGAAGCCGCGTTCGGCTTACCCGGTGTTGTAGCTGGGCCGATTTACTACGCGTACCTCAAGAGTGAGCTCAAGCTCGGCGGGATGGTTTAAGCCTGCCCCCGACGGGCAAGCCCTTATGCTGTAGGAGCGAGCTCGCTCGCGAAAACGTCAGCGATAACGCGTGTTGCCTGAATCAACGCGGCGCCTGTGGTTTTTTCGCGAGCAAGCTCGCTCCAAGGTATCAGGCGCCGTAGACCTCCAGCTGAAACTCAGTAGCCGTAGCGCTTACTGGCTTCAATCGCCAGGCCACTGCCGATACTGCCGAAGATATTCCCTTCCACATGCCGTGCATTCGGCAGCATCGCCGAGATGCTGTGGCGCAGTGCGGGGATGCCGCTGGAGCCGCCGGTAAAGAACACCGTGTCCACTTGCTCGACGCCTACGGATGCGTCGCTAAGCAACTGCGTCACGCTGCCGCGCACCCGCTCCAACAGATTGTCGATGGACGACTCGAACAAGGCGCGGCTGAGGTCGACGCTCAGGCCTTTTTCGATACGGTCCAGCGCCACATGGCGGTTGTCTTCTTGGGTCAGCTGGATCTTGGTCTCTTCCACTTCCATCGCCAACCAGTGCCCGGCGCGCTGTTCGATCAGCTTGAACAGGCGGTCGATGCCGCCCGTGTCTTCGATGTCGTAGCGCATGCTGCCCAACGCCAGCTGGGATTTTTGCGAGTACACCGAGTTGATGGTGTGCCAGGTGGCCAGGTTCATGTGATGGCTGGTAGGCATATAGGCGCCGCTTTTCATGCGGCTGCCGTAACCGAACAGCGGCATCATGCCGGCCAGCGACAGTTGCTTGTCGAAGTCGGTGCCGCCGATGTGCACGCCGCCGGTGGCGAGGATGTCGTCGTGGCGGTTATCGACGGTGCGGCGTTCCGGGCTCAGGCGCACAAGGGAAAAGTCGGAGGTACCACCGCCGATATCGACGATCAGCACCAACTCTTCTTTTTCGATGGTGGACTCGTAGTCGAATGCCGCCGCAATCGGTTCGTACTGGAACGAGACTTCCTTGAAGCCCAGCTTGCGTGCCACGTCCACCAAGGTGTCTTCGGCTTCTTTGTCGGCCATCGGGTCGTCATCGACGAAGAACACCGGGCGGCCCAACACAACCTCTTCGAACTCGCGACCGGCGGTGGCTTCAGCGCGGCTTTTGAGCTGGCCGATAAACAGGCCCAGCAGGTCCTTGAACGGCATTGCAGTACCTAGCACGCTGGTGTCGTGCTTGATCAGCTTGGAACCCAGCAGGCTCTTGAGCGAACGCATCAAGCGCCCCTCGTAGCCTTCGAGGTACTCGTGCAGGGCCAGGCGACCATAGACCGGACGACGCTCCTCGATGTTGAAGAACACCACCGACGGCAGGGTAATCTTGCCGTCTTCCAGCGCGATGAGCGTTTCCATGCCGGGACGGATCCAGCCGACGGTGGAGTTGGACGTGCCAAAGTCGATGCCGCAGGCACGGGCTGGAGATGGGCTGTTCATGTCTATCGGGTTCCGGTCGAAAAAACGGCCGCGCAGTGTATGCCAGTCGAAGGCGGATGCGTAGGCCAACTCGCTGTTAAATCGCGCTTGAAAGTACGCAATTTGCCCCCACATCTGTTGCATACGGCAAGCGCCGATAACACTTTGACGCACTCCCAGGCCACAAGACTCAACAGGTGCAAAGCAGCGCACGTTGTGCCCCGGGCTGTGCGATCTCGATTGAGGATGGTGAACCGCCGATGGATTTCAAAGACTACTACAAGATATTGGGCGTTGAGCCGAGCGCGGACGACAAGGCAATCAAGGCCGCGTATCGCAAGCTTGCGCGCAAATATCATCCGGATGTGAGCAAGGAAAAAGACGCCGAAGAGAAATTCAAGGACGCGTCCGAAGCCTACGAAGCGCTGAAAAGCGCCGACAAACGTGCCGAGTACGACGAACTGCGCAAGTACGGCCAGCATGGCCAGCCGTTTCAAGGGCCACCGGGCTGGCAGAGCCGTGGCGGTTTTGGCGGCGGCCAGGATGCGGGCGACTTCTCGGATTTCTTCAGTTCGATCTTCGGCTCGCGTGGCGACGCTTTTGGCGGTGGTCAACGCCGACCTGCTGGGCGTAAAGGTCAGGACGTTGAGATGCAACTGACGGTGTCCCTTGAGGAGACGCTGTCTACCGAGTCCAAGCAGATCAACTTCCAGGTGCCGCAATACGACGCCTCGGGCCGGCACGTCAGCAACACCACCAAGAGCCTGAATGTGAAGATCCCCGCCGGTGTGGCCGACGGCGAGCGCATCCGCCTCAAGGCGCAGGGTGCGCCAGGTATTGGTGGCGGGGCCAATGGCGATCTTTACCTGATCATCAAGTTTGCACCGCACGCAAGATTTGAAGTGGACGGCGAAAACCTGGTGATCAACCTGCCGCTGGCGCCTTGGGAACTGGCGCTGGGTACCGAGGTGGCGGTGCCGACCCTTACCGGCAAGATCAACCTCAAGGTACCGGCCGGCAGCCAGAACGGCCAGCGCATGCGTGCCAAAGGCCACGGTTTGCTGAACAAGGCCGGGCAGCGGGGTTACCTGTTCGTGCAGCTCAAGGCGGTGATGCCGAAAGTGGCTGACGATGAGGTCAAGGCACTGTGGCAGGAACTGGCGCAGAAAGCCGCGTTCAACCCGCGCGAGAATTTCTGACCCTTATTGCAGCGCCCTGACCGGGGTGCTGCATGGCTGCAACTATCTACGACCGACCGTCGCTGTCGACGTGATGTGCTGGTGCTCCAATCTTCTGGAGCGACACCATGCCCGACATCACCCTCCCCGCCGTTTCACCCGGCATTCACAGCGCTTTACTCGAGCGTGCTATCCCCGCCTGGTTTTCCCAGGCCCGTCTGCCCCGCCAGCAGGAGTTGGCCAACCATTCGCTGGTAGTGCCCGCCTGGTACATAAATGCCTCGCAGACACAAAAAAACGCCCTGTCCGCCAGCCACGCCCAATACCGCACGATCTTCAATCAGGTCGATGCGACGCTCGCGACGATCCAGGACGTCCAGGCATTCGCCGAACCTTTGCTCAAGGCGGCGATCAAGGAGCGCTTCAAGCTGGATATCGACGTGCGCAACGTCTACCTCGCGCGCAAATTCGCGCCGGCCAGCCGCAATGACTTTTATGGTTTTTTCATCCTGGACCACACCCGTAATTCACGGCTGAATGAGGAGTACCGGGGCGTCTCGTTGCTGGAGGCTGCCCTGGCCAACTTCCTGCCCGGAGAAGAGCAGGCTTCACGTTGCGCCGACTGCGAAATCATCACCGGCTGGGGCAGTTACGACGGCGGCGTCATTCCTGATTTTGCGACGGTCAACTCCCAGGTCAAACCCATTGCGCCGCCCGCGTTCGCCAAACTGTGCCGCAGCCTCGACCTGGGCCGCCTGTACCAGCAACATATCAAGGACATCCTGCAACCCAGGGAGCAAGAAAAACGCCAGGCGCTCATCAGGCAGTTGCAGGAACATCAGCGTCAGCAACTGGTGCTGAGCACCGAAATCGCCTGGCAGCAATTCGCCACAAAGCCCAACAGCTACCTGGTCGGTGCAGGCATCAGCCATGATGTCTACCAGATGCTCAAGCAGGTTCTCGCCGCCAAACCCGAGCCGATGCTGGATGGTCGCCCGGTCACTTTCGCCAACCTGCAACTACTGGGTGTGGAGCTGGTCGGGCCGTTGTTGATCGGGCCAAGGCGCAAACGCGCGCCGCGGGTCGAGCGCCTGGTGGTGTACTTGCCCGATGACCCGCAGCAACCGCTGAAGGAATACGCCAACCTTTACGAGTTTCTTGCCGACTTGGGCGAACGCTTGAAGAGCATGGAGTACCGGCGCTTTTTCAGCCGGTTTGTGCCGGTGTCCAGACAAGGGGCGTTCTTCAACAAAATCGATGCCCTGTGCCGGCCATCGCGGACGGTCAAACCGGCTGAGCTGGAGATGGACGAAGCGACCGTCAAAGGCGATCTGTGGCAGCACCGCTACCAGGCGAGCGTCGACAAAATCCTTGCCGATGCACGCGCCGTGGCGGTACCCACCGGTGACGAAGACGCCAAGGCCCGCGCGGCACGCCTGGAGGGTTTCAAGGACGCCGTGCTCAGCGTGTTCAACCTGGCCGCCTTCGTGGTGCCGGGGCTGGGCCCGATCATGCTGGCGGTGGGCGCCGTGCAGATGTGCGAGGAAGTGTACGAGGGCATAGAAGCCTGGGAGCAAGGCGAAACCCGTGAAATGTGGGCGCACTTTTCCGGCGTTGCGCTGAACGTCGCCCTGCTCGGCAGCGGTGCCACTGTGCTGCCCCATGTACAAATGTCCGGTGTGGTGGATGCCCTCAAGCCGGTGCTCCTGGCCGACGGCAAGCAAAAGCTGTGGTCCCCGGACTTGTCTCGCTACAAAACCAATATTCAGTTGGCCGCGGATGCCAAAACCGACGGCCTCGGCCTGTACCGCCACGAGGGAAAACCCGTGTTGGCCCTTGACGGTGAGTGCTATCGGGTCGAGCAGGAAACTGCTACCGGCCAGTACCGTGTACAGCACCCAACCCGCGAGGATGCCTATCGCCCCCTGCTGGAGCACAACGGTGAAGGCGCCTGGACCCATGAAGGCGAAGACCCGCTGGCATGGGATGAGGCCACCCTGCTGCGGCGGTTGGGCCAACCTGCCGCCGGCCTGAGTGCCGAGCGGTTGCAGCAGGCGCGCCTGGCCAGTGGAGTCGAGACCGAGGCCCTGCGTGAAATGTGTTTCGACCAGCAGGCCACGCCGCTGTTGCTGGCCGACAGCTTCAAGCGTTTCACCTTGCATCGCGAGCTGGAAATCTGCATCGAACAACTGCGCAGTAGTGACCCAGCGACCTACGCCAAGGCCGATCCGGCAATGCAACTGGACCTGATGAAACGCCGCGGCATGCTCTCCAGCGAGCCCTCGCTACGTGTGCTCGGCAGTGACGGACGCGAATTGTGGAACGACCCTGCGCCCGCGCCAGAGCTTCGCCGGGTCGTCGCGCTCGACGCGGCGCAACAGGCCCGCGGTGAGTTACTCGAGCAGGTGCTGCACACCCTGCAAGCCAGCGATCCCGTGCTTCAGGAAATACCCGGCGAGGCCTCGCGGTCGCTCGGCGAGCGCGCTGGCCAATTACGCCTCTCCCTGGCCGACGCCGCCGAGCAGCTCAAGGGTTCGCTGCTGGAGGAGCGCTACAAGGCGCAGAACTGCTGCGCCGACGTTGATGTACAGCGCGTGCTCAACAGTTATCCCCAATTACCGGCACCGGTAGCCAGGCTGTTGCTTGACGCGATGAGCGCCGACGACCTGCAAGGTTTTCGCAGCCATCGGCGCCTGCCCGGGCCGATCAATGAGCTTCTGCGCTGGAGCGATCAGGAGGTCCGCGTATCCCGTGCCTACGAAGGCCTGTTTCTCGATTCGATGGGCAATCTCGACAGTGATCGCCTCGTGCTGCGCACCCTGGAACTGTTGCCGGGCTGGCTGCGCGGTACCCGTCTGGAGCTGCGTGAGTATTTTGCCGAAGGCCAGGTGCTGGATGCCATCGGCCATCCCCAGGCCACTGCGTCGCGGCCCTTGGTGCGCGATGCCGAAGGGCAGTTTCAAGGCCGCGACGTCTACACCGCGCTTTGGCAGGTGCTCACCCCGGCGGAACGGCAGGCGCTGAATTTCACCCGCGTGACGCAGTTAAAATCGGCGATCCTGCGCAACCCTTTGCCTCGGGAGCCGTTGCGTACGGTGCTGCTCGAGCACCCGTTGCGCCGTCCGGTCATTGACCCCACGATGCGCCTGCTCGGTGGTGGGCGCGGTTTCAAGCAACTGCTGAACACGCTGCGCAGCGACGAGTCGCGGGTGCGACGCTTGTTTCCGTCGTTTTCCGACGCCGATGTCGGCGCATACGTCCAGTCCCTGGGCGCCGATGTGCGCATCCGGTTGACGCAATTGGAGGCCGATTATTTCAACCTGAAGCAAAGCCTGAAGACCTGGGTACGAGCCACCGACGCCCAGCCCAACGGCAGTGCCGCGCAGCTCGCCGCGCAAATCCTCCGGTGTTGGCGGTGCGAGACCGGCGACGAATTGGATCTGTCGACTACGGTTCTGAGCAGCTTGCCGGCACTGACCGCCGGTTTCAGCCATGTGCAGGAGCTGACCCTCGGCAAAGTCATCTGGAATGCCGACACTCAGACCTTCCTGAAAAACTTCATGCACATCCGCGAGCTGCGCATCAGCGATACCGGTCTGACGGAGCTACCCGATATTGTCGGCGACCTGCGCCAGTTGACGCATCTGCGCTTGCGCGGCAACCGCATTCGCCTGACCGACGCCAGCGCCGAAAAACTCGCCGGGCTCGATCAGTTGCAAAGCCTTGACCTGGCAGGCAACCCGCTGCACATGACGCTGGATTTCAGCGCCCTGCAGCGCCTCAAATTCCTCGACCTGAGCAATACCGGCATCAGCCAGTGGCCCCGCGGCCTGCTTAGCCAGACCGAGCTGCAACGGGTGGACCTGCGCAACAACCAACTGAGCGATATCCCCAGAGAACACCTCTACCCGCAGGCCGAGCACTTCCAGCGGATTATCCAGATCAATAACGCGACGGTGATCGGCGGCAACCCATTCTCCGAGGCCTGCATGGTTGAAGTGGATAACTATTGGAAGCGCTTGGGCGAGGTAGCACCTGAGCTGGCACAGAGCAGCATTGCCGATGCGTTTTCCGTCGAGTCTCCGGCCATTGTGACGGTGCAGCGCATGTACCCGGACAAAACCATCAAGGCTGCCAGAGAGCTGATCTGGAGCCTGGGCGAGGGCGCCGACGCGGAGTTGGCGCGACGAGCGACCGAGTTCGACAGGCTGACCGAACAGCTCAACGCCTGGGCCTTCTCGGGTGGCGGCGCAAGTGAGCGCTATATTCGCTCCGATCAACTGCGCAGCAACGCGACGACGCGGGATGACCGCTACATTGCCAAATCACGCATCCTGCAATGCTGGCGCCGCGAAACACCGATGAAACTGGCCAATGACGGGACTCCATTCGGCCTGGAACTGGACCTGAGCAATCTACGGTTGCCAAGCCTGCCGGACCTGGATGCGGATTTTTCCCATGTCGGTTCACTCAAGCTCAGCGGGATGGCGTTGAGCGCCTCTCCCGAAGGCTTCCTGGCGCGCTATCGCGGCGTGCGCTGGCTGGACCTGTCGAATAACCAACTGCGCGAACTGCCACCGGCCCTGGGTGAGATGCACGGGCTGACGCGCTTGTTCTTGCAGAGCAACCAGATTCAGTTGACCGCGCAGACCGCCGAGGTCCTGGCCGGACGCACCAGCCTGCGGGCGTTGTGGATGGATAACAACCCATTGGGCATCGCGCCGGATTTCAGCCGGATTGCCGATATGCGTTCGCTGGGCCTGAAAAACACCGGCATCGACGTCTGGCCGCCCGGGCTGGCCGAGCAGCCATTGCTGGACCTGCTTGACCTGAGCGGTAACCGCATCACCACGCTGCCGGACTTCGTCGTCGCGCCGCTACCCGAGCAACTGGCGCAATCGGTACGGCTGACCCAGGTGGCCAACCTGACCGGTAACCCCTTGAGCGAGGCGACGCGGGTGCAGATCCGGGCTTATTCCGAACGTCTCGAACAGAACGTGCCGGTTGTACCGGGCCGCCCGAATCTGTTGGTGGAGTCGGCCTTGCGCATTGCCCACCGTGAACGCCTGGAGGTGGCCCCGGGCGTTGATTTCGAACACTGGAACCTGGGTTTCTCCGCGGAGCAAACGGCGACGCGCAGGGCCCAATGGCTGGCATTGCGGGAGCAGCCGGGGAGCGAGGGGTTTTTCCGGATGCTGTCCGATCTGACGGTGGTCAGCGAGCGCCATGCCAACCTGCAGGACCGGGTCTGGGAGGTGATCGACTGCATCACGCAAAACAGCAGCGAGTCGGAGCGCCTGCGCGAGCAGATGTTCGACTGGGCCGGTCGGCCGGCGTGTTGTGACCGGGCGGCGTTGTCGTTCAGCAACGTCGAAGTCATGGCGATGGTCTACAGGGCCCGGGCAGTCGCCACCGATGCGACCCAGGGCGCGGCGTTGCGCACACTGGCGCGGGGGTTGTTCCGCCTGGACGAGGTAGAAAAAATCGCCCTCAACGACATTGCCGAACGGACCGCTGCGATCAATGCCACAGCGCATTTGAGCGATGCAGAGAAAGCCCGGCGCATAGGTCGCCTGGAAGAGGTCGAAATCCGCCTGGCTTATCGGTTCGGCCTCAAGGGCACGGACCAGCTCGACTTGCCTGGTCAACCCGAGCAGGTACGCTTCACCGGCATGGGCAAGGTCAGCCAGGCGATGCTCGACAGCGCTCGCACCCGGGTGCTCGAACTCAACGACTCGCCGCAGGAGTTCGAAGCGCTGCTGTCCCGGGATTTCTGGCTTGACTACGTGACGCATAAATACCGCACGCAGTTTGACGCCTTGACCAAGCCGTATCAGGAGCGTCTTTCGGTGCTGCACGAGCAGTCCGCGACCGGCCTGCTGACCGCCGACGAATACGCGGCGCAGGCCAGGGATCTGCAGGCACAACTGGCGATCGAAGAAGCCGGCCTGATCGAAGCATTGACCCGCGAGGAGCTTGACGCGGGTTAAAACAGAAAATAGCGCTGCGCCATCGGCAGCGTTTCCGCCGGCTCGCACCACAGCAATACGCCGTCGGCCTTGACCTGATAGGTTTGCGGGTCGACGTCGATGTGCGGCAGGTAGTCGTTATGGATCAGGTCGGTTTTCTGTACCGTGCGACAGCCCTTGACCACGCCGATCTGTTTCTTCAGCCCCAGCGTCGCGGGTAACCCGGCGTCGTACGCCGCCTGGCTGATAAACGTCAGGCTGGTGGCCTGCAGCGAGCTGCCGAAGCTGGCGAACATTGGGCGGTAGTGCACCGGTTGCGGTGTGGGAATCGACGCGTTGGCGTCGCCCATCAGGCTCGATGCAATCGCCCCGCCTTTGAGAATCAAGGTCGGCTTGACCCCGAAAAACGCCGGGCGCCACAGCACCAGGTCGGCCCACTTACCCACTTCGATCGAACCTACTTCATGGCTGATACCGTGAGTGATCGCCGGGTTGATGGTGTACTTGGCGATATAGCGCTTGATGCGGAAGTTGTCGTTGCCCGCGCCGTCGCCGGGCAAGGCGCCGCGCTGCTTTTTCATCTTGTCGGCGGTCTGCCAGGTGCGCGTGATGACTTCGCCGACGCGGCCCATGGCCTGGCTATCGGAGCTGATCATGGAGAACGCGCCGAGGTCGTGCAGGATATCTTCGGCGGCGATGGTTTCGCGCCGGATACGGCTTTCGGCAAACGCCACGTCTTCGGCAATGCTCGGGTCCAGGTGATGGCAGACCATCAGCATGTCGAGGTGCTCGTCGATGGTGTTGCGCGTGAAAGGTCGCGTCGGGTTGGTGGAACTGGGCAGCACGTTGGGGAAACCGCAGGCCTTGATGATGTCCGGCGCATGGCCGCCACCGGCACCTTCGGTGTGGTAGGTGTGGATGGTGCGTCCCTTGAGCGCGGCGAGCGTGGTTTCGACGAAGCCGGACTCATTGAGCGTGTCGCTATGGATCGCCACCTGCACGTCGTATTCATCGGCCACGCTGAGGCAGTTGTCGATACTCGCCGGGGTGGTGCCCCAGTCTTCATGCAGCTTCAAGCCGATGGCCCCAGCCCTGACCTGTTCGATCAACGGCTCCGGCAGGCTCGCATTGCCTTTGCCGGTAAAACCGATGTTCATCGGGAACGAGTCGCTGGCCTGGAGCATGCGCGCCAGGTGCCATGGCCCGGAGGTGCAGGTGGTGGCGTTGGTGCCGGTGGCAGGTCCGGTGCCGCCACCGATCATGGTGGTGACGCCGCTGGTCAGCGCTTCTTCGATCTGCTGCGGGCAAATGAAGTGCACATGGCTGTCGATGCCGCCGGCGGTGAGGATCATGCCTTCGCCGGCGATCACTTCGGTGCTGGCGCCGATGGCGAGGGTCACGCCGGGCTGGATATCCGGGTTGCCGGCTTTGCCGATGGCAGCGATACGTCCGTTCTTCAAACCGACATCGGCCTTGACGATGCCCCAGTGGTCGATGATCAGCGCATTGGTAATCACGGTGTCGACCACTTCATGGGCCAGCAACTGGCTCTGGCCCTGGCCATCGCGGATCACCTTGCCGCCGCCGAATTTCACTTCTTCGCCGTAGGTGGTGAAGTCCTGTTCCACTTCGACGAACAGCTCGGTATCGGCCAGGCGGACCTTGTCGCCCACGGTGGGGCCGTACATGTCGGCGTAGGCTTGGCGGCTGATTTTCATGTGTGTGCCCTGAAATATTTGCGTTGAATGTGAAACCGCTATCGCGGCAAGTCGAATCGTCGCACCGCCCCGATGAGGCCCTAAAGGTCGCCCATGATCCGACCGGCGAACCCAAATACCCGCCGCCCACCGCTCAAATCCACCAACTCGACCTCGCGACTCTGTCCCGGCTCAAACCGCACCGCCGTGCCCGCCGGGATATTCAGGCGCATGCCACGGCTGGCGGCGCGGTCAAACGTCAGCGCGTCATTGGTCTCGAAAAAATGATAATGCGAGCCGACCTGGATCGGCCGGTCACCGCTATTGGCCACGCTCAGGCTGACGGTGCGCCGGCCCACATTGAGTTCGATCTCGCCAGGCTGGATCTGATATTCGCCAGGAATCATGCAGGTTGCCCCAGGGTCTTGAAGTAGATGGCGGTCGGGCTGTAGCGCCCGTCCGGGCTTTGGCAGTAATTGGGCAGCTCACCAACCTTGGTGTAGCGCAGTGCCTGGTAGAAGGCTTCGGCGGCCGAGCCGGCTTCGGTGTCCAGGTACAGCAGGCCGCGTTTATGCTGGCGGGCGGTGAGTTCCAGGGTGTTCATCAGTTGTTGGCCCAGGCCATGACGCCGCGCGCTGCTGTGCACCAGCAGCTTCTGCACTTCGGCGCGGTTCAGGCCGTTGGCCTTCTGGCAGAGCGCCAACTGCACGCTGGCGATCACCTGTTCATCACGTACCACCACCCACAGCAACAGGCTGCCTTCCTCGATACTGGCCTGCACGCCGCTCAGATAGGCGCGGGCCTGGGCATCATCAACGTCGGCCATGAACCCTACGCTGGCGCCGTGCTTGACCGCGTCGAGCAACAGCTCAATCAGGCCCTGGCGGTAATGGGCAAAACTTTCGGCATTCACTCGACGCAGATGCGTGGCGCTCATCGATGTCACTCCTTGGGTGGCTCGGCACCCGGGTTCAGAGCCAGTTGCATAAAGGTCAGGTCCAGCCAGCGGCCAAATTTGATACCCACTTGGGGCATCTGCCCGGTCGTTATGAAACCCTGGCGTTCATGCAGGCGGATCGAGGCCTGGTTGCCGCTTTCGATGGCGGCGACCATGACGTGTTTGCCGCAGGTCCGCGCGCGCTCGATCAGGGCCTCCATCAGGCGTGGACCGACGCCTTTGCCGCGTTGGTCGCTGCGCACGTATACCGAGTGCTCGACGCTGTAGCGAAAACCTTCGAAGGGCCGCCAGTCGCCGAACGAGGCGTAGCCGGTGACTTCGTCGTTTTCGATGGACACCAGCACCGGATAACCCTGGGCCTGGCGCGCAGTGAACCAGGCCAGGCGGTTGGCCAGGTCCACCGGTTGTTCGTTCCAGATCGCCGTGGTGTTGCGCACCGCATCGTTATAGATATCGCGGATCGCCGGCAGATCCTGTTCGGTTGCATCACGAATCATGGTCGTGCCTCAGGCGATGGGTTGGTGGACGGTGACCAGCTTGGTGCCGTCGGGGAAGGTCGCTTCCACCTGGATATCCGGGATCATCTCCGGGATGCCCTCCATCACTTGCTCACGGCTGAGCAGGGTGGTGCCGTAGTGCATCAGGTCGGCCACGGTGCGGCCGTCGCGGGCGCCCTCCATCAAGGCGGCGGAGATGTAGGCGATGGTTTCCGGGTAGTTGAGCTTTACGCCGCGCGCCAGACGCCGTTCGGCGACCAAGCCTGCGGTGAAGATCAGCAGTTTGTCTTTTTCCCGTGGGGTCAGGTCCATGGTTCAGGTGCTCCAGATTCGCGGTGAAACGGCTTCCCGGCCCAGCGTCGCCGGGCGCAGCAGCCGCCATAAATCGATCAGCCAGGCACGCGCCAGCAGCGCTTCGCTGGCCAGGCAGCGGGCGACCAGCAGGCCAGGCAATTGGGTCAAGTCGCCGCGCACCGCGTGGGGCAGGGCGCGGCAGGTTTCCAGTAATTCAGGGGTGATGTCGGCGGTCAGCAGCAACGTCGCGAATACCGGCTGCCCGTCCAGGCCGATGGGCGAGTCGAGCAAGCCGTCGGCACCCACAATGCGCTGGCGCTCATGCCAGAGCAACTGGCCGTCGCGGCGGATATCCAGGTGCGATTGAAAGTGGCCGAGGTCGAAGCGTTCGTGGCTGGCCGGGCGGCCCAGGGCGACCACGTCCCAGTAGAACAGACGAGCGTCACCGTGCAGGTCGATCCGGGTGCTGAGCTCGGCTTGGGCGGCGCTGAACACGATGGTTTCCTGGGGCAGCCATTCCAGTGTCGCGCCGGCTTCGACGGTCAAGGCCAGGTGCTGGAATGCCGGGCTGCCGGCGCGGTACCACTTCGCCGCGCCGGGGCTGGTCAACTGGGCCCAGGCGCCTTCACCCACTCGTGCGCTGATCGCCAGGCGGTCGCCCCCGGCGATACCTCCCGGCGGGTGCACGATGATGTGCTGGCACACCTCGGGGCCTTCAGCATACAAGTGCTTCTGCACCCGCAGCGGGCCGAGGTGGCGACGCATCACCGGGCGTGTGGTGTCGCCGAAACGCGCGTAGCCGAGTTCCAGCGCGGCATGCCAGCTGGGGGTGAACAGGGCAGGAGAAACGGGCTGGTTCATGGTTGATGCTTATTATTCGGACACTGGAGAGTAGAACGTAACGGGCGTGCGCACAGCTTGAGCAGGAAGATTTCATGCGTGCCTGATACCGCGTTGCAAGCCTTGTGCCCGTGGCACCTGCCCAGCGGGTGGGGGGCCGACAACGGCGCGGCTCGCGCTTTTGCACTGAAAGTGTGCGTGGCAGCTCCATGTTGGTGCGCGCCGTGCTTCCTGCGCAGCCCGCCGTTCATGGGCCTCGACGATGCGGCGCTACGCCGTGGTGCAAAGGTGCACAGGATGTGGCTGTTCACGGATGGGCCGGCCATGAAGCCGCGATACCGTTCCGTGGGCAGGTCCCTTAGATGGTTACCAGGCCGCGCACGCCCTCGCTTTCCATATGTTCACCGCGCCCCTGCTGGACGATTTCGCCACGGGACATCACCAGGTACTGATCGGCCAGCTCCGCGGCGAAGTCATAGAACTGCTCGACCAGCAGGATCGCCATGTCACCGCGTGCGGCCAGTTGCTTGATAACCGCGCCAATCTCCTTGATCACCGACGGCTGGATGCCTTCGGTGGGCTCATCGAGAATCAGCAGACGGGGGCGGCTGGCCAAGGCCCGGCCTATGGCGAGCTGTTGCTGCTGGCCGCCGGACAAGTCGCCGCCGCGCCGATGCTTCATTTGCAGTAATACCGGGAACAACTCGTAGATAAACGCCGGCACTTCCTTGGCTTCGGCGCCTGGAAAGCGTGAAAGCCCCATCAGCAGGTTTTCTTCCACCGTCAGGCGCGCAAAAATCTCCCGGCCTTGGGGCACGTAGGCGATACCGGCGTGTACGCGCTGGTGCGGCTTGAACCCGGTGATGGCCTTGCCCTCCCAATTGACTGCGCCTTCCTTGGCCGGCAACAGGCCCATCAGGCACTTGAGCAGGGTCGTCTTGCCCACGCCATTGCGGCCGAGCAGGCAAGTCACTTCGCCGATCTTCACCTCGAAGGACAGCCCGCGCAGGATGTGGCTACCGCCGTAATATTGATGCAGGTGTTGTACTTGTAGCATTGGAACTCCGTTAGTTGGGCTTCAAGCGGCAGGCTTCAAGCGGCAAGTGAGCGCGGGTGTTTTTTAGTTGTTGCCTTTACTTGCCGCTTAAAGCTTGCCGCTCGAAGCGGGCCAATGTTCACCGTCCCAAATACACCTCGATAACCCGCTCATCGGCCTGTACCTGCTCCAGCGACCCTTCCGCCAGCACGCTGCCCTGGTGCAACACGGTGACGTGGTCGGCAATCGAGCCGACAAAGCCCATATCGTGTTCCACCACCATCAGCGAATGCTTGCCCGCCAGACGCTTGAACAGTTCGGCGGTGAATTCGGTTTCGGCATCCGTCATACCCGCCACCGGCTCGTCCAGCAGCAACAGTTGCGGGTCTTGCATCAGCAGCATGCCGATTTCCAGAAACTGCTTCTGGCCGTGGGACAAGAGCCCGGCCGGGCGCTGCACCGAGGCGGTGAGGCGGATGGTGTCGAGGACTTCGTCGATACGGTCTTTCTGTTCGCCGCTCAAACGCGCGCGCAGGCTGGCCCATACCGACTTGTCGGTCTTTTGCGCCAGCTCCAGGTTTTCGAACACGCTGAGGGCTTCGAACACTGTGGGTTTCTGGAATTTGCGGCCGATACCGGCCTGGGCGATCTGTACTTCGCTCATGCCGGTCAAGTCCAGGGTTTCGCCGAACCAGGCATTGCCGTGGCTGGGGCGGGTCTTGCCGGTGATCACATCCATCAGCGTGGTCTTGCCCGCGCCGTTGGGGCCGATGATGCAGCGCAGTTCACCTACGCCGATGTACAGGTTCAGGTCGTTGAGCGCCTTGAAGCCATCGAAGCTCACGCTGATGCTTTCAAGGGTCAGAATGGTGCCGTGGCGGGTATTCAGGCCCTTGCCTGCAGCCTGACCAAGGCCGATGGCGTCGCGGCCACTGCCGGCGTCGAAAATGGGTTCAAGCATGACGTTCCTCATTTCTTCAGCAAGCCGATAACGCCCTTGGGCAGGTACAGGGTGACGATGATGAACAGCGCCCCGAGAAAGAACAGCCAGTATTCCGGGAATGCCACGGTGAACCAGCTCTTCATGCCGTTGACCACGCCGGCACCGAGCAGCGGGCCGATCAGCGTGCCGCGCCCGCCCAAGGCCACCCACACAGCCGCTTCGATGGAGTTGGTCGGCGACATTTCGCTGGGGTTGATGATGCCCACTTGCGGCACATATAACGCCCCGGCCAACCCACACAGCACCGCGCTCAATACCCACACGAACAGCTTGAAGCCACGCGGGTCGTAGCCGCAGAACATCAGGCGGTTTTCCGCGTCACGCAGGGCCGTGAGCACCCGGCCGAACTTGCTCTTGGCCAACCGCCAGCCGATGAACAGACTCGCCACCAGCAACAGCACCGTTGCGACAAACAACACGGCTCGCGTGCCGGGCTCAGTAATGCCGAACCCGAGGATGCTGCGAAAGTTGGTGAAGCCGTTGTTGCCGCCAAACCCGGTCTCGTTGCGAAAGAACAGCAGCATCCCGGCAAAGGTCAGGGCCTGGGTCATGATCGAGAAATACACGCCCTTGATCCGCGAGCGAAAGGCGAAGAAACCGAATACCAGCGCCAGCAGGCCCGGCGCCAATACCACCAGGCACAGCGCCCAGAGGAAGTGTTCGGTGCCGACCCAGTACCAGGGCAGTTCGGTCCACGACAAAAAGGTCATGAACGCCGGTAGCTCATCCCCGGAGGCTTGGCGCATCAGGTACATGCCCATCGCGTAACCGCCCAGCGCAAAGAACAGGCCGTGACCGAGAGACAACATGCCCGCGTAACCCCACACCAGATCCAGCGCGAGGGCGACGATGGCATAGCAGAGGATCTTGCCCACCAGGGTCAAGGTGTAGGCCGAAACATGCAAAGCGTTTTCCGGCGGCAGCAATGACAGCAGCGGCAGGGCGAGCAGCACGGCGAGGATCAACCCGCCCAGCGCAATCGTCAGCGTGGGGCCGGCCTTTTGCGTGGCCGTCAGCATCAATGGTTGGTTCATCAGTCGATCACCCGTCCTTTCAGTGCGAAGAGTCCCTGCGGGCGTTTCTGGATAAACAGAATGATCAGCGCGAGGATCAGGATCTTGCCGAGCACCGCACCGATCTGCGGTTCAAGGATCTTGTTGGCGATGCCCAGCCCGAAGGCTGCCGTCACGCTGCCGGCCAGTTGGCCGACACCGCCGAGCACCACCACCAGGAACGAGTCGATGATGTAGCTCTGGCCCAGGTCCGGGCCGACGTTGCCGATCTGGCTCAGCGCCACGCCACCCAAGCCTGCGATGCCGGAACCCAGGCCAAAGGCGAGCATGTCCACACGCCCGGTGGGCACACCGCAGCAGGCGGCCATGTTGCGGTTCTGGGTGACGGCGCGCACGTTCAGGCCCAGGCGCGTCTTGTTCAGCAGCAGCCAGGTCAGTACCACCACGCACAGGGCGAAGGCGATGATCACGATGCGGTTGTAGGGCAGCACCAGGTTGGGCAACACTTGGATACCACCGGACAGCCACGCGGGGTTGGACACTTCGACGTTCTGGGCGCCGAACACCAAACGCACCAGTTGGATCAGCATCAGGCTGATGCCCCAGGTGGCGAGCAGGGTTTCCAGCGGGCGGCCATAGAGGTGACGAATCACCGTGCGTTCCAGGGCCATGCCGATGGCGGCAGTGACAAAAAATGCCACCGGCAGTGCAATCAATGGGTAGAACTCGATCGCTTGCGGCACATAGCGCTGCATCATCAGTTGCACCACGTAGGTCGAGTAGGCGCCGAGCATCAGCATCTCACCGTGGGCCATGTTGATCACGCCGAGCAGGCCAAAGGTGATCGCCAGGCCGAGCGCCGCGAGCAACAGGATCGAGCCAAGCGACATGCCGCTGAACGCCTGGCCGAGCAGTTCGCCCACCATCAATTTACGCTTGACCTGCGCCAGGCTGGTTTCGGCGGCGGTGTGCACGGCCGCATCGGTTTCCGCGCCGGGAGCGAGCAGCGCCTCGAGGCGGGTGCGCGCCAGCGGGTCTCCGGTGCTGCCCAGCAAACGCACGGCCGCCAGGCGCACTGCGGGGTCGGGGTCGACCAATTGCAGATTGGCCAGGGCCAGGCTCAGGGCAGTGTGCACGCCTTCATCCGTTTCGGCGGCGACGCGTTGGTCGAGGAATTTGAGTTGCGCCGGTTGCGCGCTTTTTTGCAGGGTAATGGCTGCGGCCAAACGCAGCTTGGGGTCGGCGGCGAGCAGTTGCTGGCTGGCTTGTACGTTGTCGATCAGGCCGCGCAGGCGGTTGTTCAGGCGCACGCTCCGGGTTTCACCGTTGAGCGTGAGCTGGCCTTGTTGCAGGGCATCCACCAGTTCGATGCGCGCAGGGTCGGGCTGGGCGGCCCAGTCCTGGAGCAGCTTGGCTTGCTGCGTGGGGTTGGCGTTGATGAAGTCTTCGGCGTCGCTGGCGTGTGAGGTCAGAGGCAGCAGCAGCAAGGCCGCGAGGATGAAGCGGTACAGGGCAGTAGGCATAACAGAATGTCCTGATCATGCGCGGTCAATTGCGGGAGAGGGCGCGCGCCCTCCCGCATTGATCTGTGGTGGGACTCAGTTGCTCTTCACTGCGTAATCCGGCTTCTTGTCATTGCCCGGAATGTAAGGGCTCCACGGCTGGGCGCGGATCGGCTCCTGGGTCTGCCACACCACCGAGAACTGACCATCAGCCTGGATTTCGCCGATCATCACCGGCTTGTGCAGGTGGTGGTTGGTCTTGTCCATGGTCAGGGTGAAGCCCGACGGTGCGGCGAAGGTCTGGCCGGCCAGGGCTTCACGCACTTTATCGACATCGGTGGACTTGGCCTTCTCGGCGGCCTGCGCCCACATGTGGATGCCCACGTAGGTGGCTTCCATCGGGTCGTTGGTCACCGCTTTATCCGCGCCCGGCAGGTTGTGCGCCTTGGCATAGGCTTTCCAGTCGGCGACGAATTTCTTGTTCACCGGGTTCTCTACCGACTGGAAGTAGTTCCAGGCGGCGAGGTTGCCCACCAGCGGTTTGGTGTCGATGCCGCGCAGTTCTTCTTCACCGACGGAGAACGCGACCACTGGCACCTCGGTGGCTTTCAGGCCCTGGTTGGCCAGCTCTTTGTAGAACGGCACGTTGGAGTCGCCGTTGACGGTAGAGATCACAGCGGTCTTGCCGCCGGCGGAGAACTTCTTGATGTTGGCGACGATGGTCTGGTAATCGGCGTGGCCGAACGGTGTGTAGACCTCTTCGATGTCTTTATCGGCTACGCCTTTGGAATGCAGGAACGAGCGCAGAATCTTGTTGGTGGTGCGCGGATACACGTAGTCCGTGCCCAGCAGGAAGAAGCGCTTGGCACTGCCGCCTTCTTCGCTCATCAGGTATTCCACTGCAGGGATCGCCTGCTGGTTCGGTGCCGCACCGGTGTAGAACACGTTTGGCGACATCTCTTCGCCTTCGTATTGCACCGGGTAGAACAGCAGGCCGTTGAGTTCTTCGAACACCGGCAGTACGGATTTACGCGACACCGAAGTCCAGCAGCCGAACACCACGGCGACCTTGTCCTGGGTCAGCAACTGCCGGCCTTTCTCTGCGAACAGGGGCCAGTTCGACGCCGGATCGACTACCACGGGTTCGAGCATCTTGCCGTTCACACCGCCCTTGGCGTTGATTTCGTCGATGGTCATCAACGCCATGTCTTTGAGCGACGTTTCGGAGATGGCCATGGTGCCGGACAGCGAGTGCAGGATGCCGACCTTGATGGTCTCGGCGGCCTGCACGGTCCAGGTCAGGCCCATGGCGGCAATGGATGCCGAAAGAGTGAAAGCCTTGATCAAGCTGCGACGCTTCATAGTGCGTTCTCCGTGAACCCGAGTTTTTGTTGGACAGATGACAAGGCTTTTGCAAGGGGCATGCCTGCTTTGTCCGCCTGCGCATTCAACGCACCGGGCACGCGGGCAGGACTGCGCCGTGCACTGTATCGGCGCTCGCGTTCGAGCGTGGTTCGTGCGTTGCACAGTGCTGGTGCGGGCCGGTTAACTATCTAACGCCTGGGGGAAGTTGAGGTGTTCAGGATGTCGGGCTACTCGAAGATCCACCCAAGGAACCCCCATGGACGACTCTCTTTCCCGTGACAAGCGCGCCGCACTGCCCCAGGGGCACGCCAAGCTGCGTACCCTGTCTCCGGCCTTTATCAGCGCCGACGATGTGGCGCGTTATCTTCATGAGCGCATTGGCACTCGGCAGCAGACGGAATACGGCAGCGTGATCCTGCAGCGGCGCTCGGATCAGCTGTACGTAGGCACCGAGCCACTGGCGGATCGGCCGACGACGTTTGAATACACACTGTTGCTCGACCGTGTCAGCGCCGATGGCGAATACCGCCAGCCTGACGGCTATACGCTGGTCGCCACATTGCATTCGCATCCCGACACCCAGGCCCTCACCCAGAAGCAGAACCCGCGCTTTACCGCGCAGCAGGTCAAGGCCTTCATGAGTTTCTATTCCACCCCGGATGTGATCCTCACCCAGCAAAACCGCCTGACGTTGCCCTATGCATATCTGTGCGGTCCGGACGGCACATTGCTGCGCTATCAGGTCAGTTATTCCGAGGACGAGGCGCAGTATGTGCGCTGGCTGTCCGAAAACGGCCCGTGGAGCTCGCCCCACGCCCATGACGGCAGCCTGGAAGGGGTGTTCAAAAAGCTGGCTTCGGTCGGCACCTTGCGTTTTTTGCGCTCCAGCCCCACCTGGGGCGGTTCGGTGGGGGACGTGCCCGCCGATTGGCAGCCCTACCAACCATTCAATGCTGCGCCGTTGCCAATCCCTTGTGGCCCGGTATTCGCCAGCCAGGAGCAGGCCCTGGCCTATGCCTGGACGCGAATCCAGCGCCAGCCCACCGTACGCCAGCAGGTGTTGCTGTTGCAGCACAGCGTAAAAGGCCTGTATATCGCCGCGGAGCCGCAACCGCCCGGGCAGCTCAAGCAACTGCCGACCCTGCCGGAAGGCTTTCACCTGCACGGTGTGTACGTGCATTCGCGGCCCTTGCCCGGCAACTACCCCGAGCTGGAAGCCTGGCTGTACAAGAACTTCATCAGCCCGCTGGAGCTGGCGCAATACATTACCCAGTTCCGTGGCTATGCGCTGGCACCGTCCTCGACCCTGGGCGCCTCGCTGTTCATTCGCCTGCGCGATGAAGCGCTGTTGCGCTACCGTTTCTCAGGCTCGGCGGACGAGTCACTGTTGTTTACGACCGAGGCCGATGGCACGGTCCGCGATCAGGGCCTGCAGGCGCAGTTGGCCAACGGTGCATTGCTGACCCGGGACTATGTACTGCGCGTGGCCAGGGCCGGCGAGTTGAGTGTGGAAAAAACCAGTGCCCTGTGGGATCGCCTCGGGGTGGTCGATGCACACTGGCGTCCTTATTCGAACCGCACAGTGACGCCGCTCACGCGGGCTTTCCTGTCGGCTGACGACGCTGCCCGGCATGCGCACCTGCACATCGACGAACAGCGCGAGCACGCCTATGGCGGTCTGATCCTGCAGCGCAGCGACGGGCGTTTCGTGGCCACTGACCCGGTGCGGGCCCAGGGCTCCCCGTTCACGCTGGATGGCGGCTACCCGAAGGACCGCCAGGGTGGTCTGATCGTTCTGCACGCCGGCCATCGTCTGCATGCGCGGTATGGATCGCGCCAGGCCTTATCGAAAAATGATCGTACCCAGGGCTCCCGGCTCAAGTGGAGCCACCAGGAAGCTGAGTTGCATGGGCAAATGTTCAGCGACCTGGATATACAGGCGATCCTGCAATCCAATTGTCCGGGCTACCTCTCGGGAACGCAGGACAGCCTGATCGCGTTCCAGCCGGGCGAGGCCACATCGGCTTGGCGTCAACAGTGGCAGGCCACGGCAACTGGCGGCGTAAGCCCGATCGCCGGGCGTCTGGACAGCGGCGCGATCAAGCCTGCCGATATCGTGCGCATCCTGGCTGAGCCAGGCACCTTGCGCGTGATGACGGCCAGCGCGCTGTGGGGGCCGGCGGAAAAAGTCGAGACGGACTGGGCGCCATTCGTACGAGCGGTGGAGTTCCACAGGCCCGACGAGTTGAGCTATGGTGCCCTGTTCGACAGTGCCGACGCTGCGGCGCTGGACCTGCAGAGCCGGCAGCCGGAACGCGCTCATCCGCGTTATGCCAACACGTTCTTCGCGTTCATCTTCAAACACCAGGCCCGCGAGGAATATGTCGCCAGCGAGTGGGTGCCGGCCACCCAGAAAACCCCGCTGCTGTCGCTGCCCGGCGTGTCCGATAACCCGGTGCCTGAGGGCTTTGCCTGCCAGGGCGTGTACTTCACCCGGCAAACGGCGGGCAGGGGGCCGAATGCATGGCTGGAGCGGTTGCTTATCCTACCCGACGATTTGAGCACGGCCATTATCCAGGGGCGCACCGCCGTGCCGTCATCGCTTGGCGCGCCAACGATCTACATTGCGCCGCCGGAAGGGGCTTTGCTGAGTTTTCGCTCATCCTCCACCGATAGCCTGTTCGAGGCCGGGAGCAATGGCGACAGCGTCGAGCAGATCATGGCCAAGCTGAGTTTCGGTACCCTGTCCCCGCTCGGGTTCGTACATCAAGTGGCGGCAGCGGGAGACCTGCGTGTGATCGCCACCAGCCCCTGCTGGGATCGCCTGGGCGCTGTTGCGGGCACTTGGGAGGCCTATGCGCACCTGACGCGTCGGCGTATGAGCGCGGCGTTCCTGTCGATGGACGATGCCGCACGCTACGTTCACCGCAGGGTGCCGCTGGGCGGTGGGAAAAGCTATGGCGGGGCGATTCTCAGGCGCGACGACGGCTGGTTTATCGCCAGCGAACCGTTGCCGCTCGCCGACGAGGTATTCGGCAGGGACTGGCTGTTCCCCGACGAACTGGTGGCCCGTGGGCTTTATCCAGAGCGTTGCACGTTGGTGGCCTACTATCATTCACGCCCGTCAAGGGCGCTACCGTTCCTGCTGACCCGCGAGCAGGCTACGGTGTACGGCAACATGTTTTCTACGCGCCTTTTGGCCCACGCGATGGGTGAAGGCCATAAGGGCATCACGCATTACTCACTGGGGCAGGACGGCTCATTGATTCGCCTGTTGGCGACGGCACGGGTCAAGTATCCGCCGATCACCCAGGCCAACCTGATCATGCGTGCACACAACCGTCGCGACTGGCTCTATGGCCAGACTGAGCGCGCGTTGCGTTCCGCTGAGTTGACGCCTGTGGAATACGTCAACCGTGTCGCCGCGTCGTTCTCCCTGGACGTGGTGCAGGGCGGCGCATTGTGGGGCGTGCAGGGACCGGTGTCGGGTTGGGTGCCCTACGCCACGCCCCAGGGCGCCGAGCCCAATTACACGCGGGCACGGCAGGACCCGGCGTTTGGTCCTGTCTGTACGCAACTGGACGATGCTGCGCGGTCGCTGTCCTCGACACTGACGACGTGCGACGAGTTGCAGCTTGGCTATCTGCTCAAGTCCCAGGACGGACACTTCGTCGCGACCTTGCCGATCAAGGACAGTGGTGCGCGGTTTGCCCACCGACGGGTGTTCAGTGACGCGGGTTACCCGCGTGGCTACACAATGGCCGGGCTGTATTTTTGCGTTTCGCAGCCCATAGAGTTGAGTCCCCGTGGGACCTTCATCGGTGGCGACGAGATTTACCAGGGGCTGTTTTCGCCCTACGACCTCAAGGACGCGCTGTATCAGGTCAGTGCCACTCGGACACGCGGCAGTTTGCCGCTGTACATCTTCTGTGCCGACGGCGCGTTACTCAAGTACGTGGTTGTCGACCCGCGATTCGTCCAATACCGCGACCATTCGGACTTGCACGTAAGGGTGCTGAGCCCGCGCGATTTCATCCGGCGCATGGCCGCGGCCGGCGACTTGCGCATTTTGCGTTCCAGTACCAACTGGCCGGGCCTGGGCAGGGTCGACAGCCAGTGGCAGCCCGGGCGTTCGCAAGGCATGCCGGAGCTGGACGATCACACCTTGAGCCTGGGGCCGGTCTACCTCCATGCCGAGGATGCGGCGCTGCATACCCATACACTGGCCGGGCAGTTCGCCGGCAAACAGTACCTGGGGGCACTCTTGGAAAACACCCAAGGCAGTGACTACCTGCCGGTCGTCCCGGCGCTGGACCAGGGTTATCCGTCCGCCGTCGCTGAACGCCTGTTCCCCGAGGCTTTCAAGGGCATCGGCCCGGCCCGCATGGCGCCGCAGTTGCCCGCGGATTACCGGTTCTGCGCTGCGCACCTGGTGTTTCACAGCGGGCTCGACCAGCCTGAAAGGGCCGGTGAAGATGCCTACCGTATGACCTTCGTCTCGTGGCGTGAAGTGGGTTTTTACCTTCACACCTTGAAAAGTGCCGGGGTGGCGGTCAACGCGTTGTACCTCTCGACCCGTGATGGTGCCCTGTTGGGCTATCTGCCGAGCTTCAGCAATGAGGAGTACAACCTGCTCGACAGCCACCTCAAATGGTCCAAGGCCGACGGCTACACCGCTTATGCGCCAGCGCCCTCCCATGTGGTTTTCGAGCTGGCGCGTCTGGGCGAGTTGCGGGTGATTCACCCGTCGGCGTTCTGGCGTGTCCGCGGAAAACTGGGCGCGGACCTGGCAGCGACGGTCGGCGAGAGGGTTCTGGTGCCGACCAAAGACGAGTTATGAGCCGCTCGTGCTTTGCCAGAAAAACCTGGACAACACCAGCCGATCCAGGACCCCTATCACCACCAGCGAAACGCCCACCAGCGGGAAAAGGAGCGCCAGGCAGAACATAATCACCATGGCGGTTTTCCACTTCGGCAGGTCATGACGCAGTGGTGGAACACCCAGGCCGCCAGCCGGGCGGCGCTTCCACCAGATCACCAGGCCACTGACCGCGCTCAGCAGAATCATCAGGCAAATCAGCAGGACGATGATCTGGTTCACCACACCGAACATCTTGCCCTCGTGCAGCATCACGCCGGCCTCGGTAGCGCGAGCGACGGCGTTGTAGTGTTCCCAACGTACGTCGGCCAGGACTTTGCCGGTGTATTGGTCCACATGCAGGGTGGCGTCGTTGCGCGGGTCATTGGCAAATACCGCGACGGTGAACACACCCTCGGCGGTGGTCGGGAAGGTGATGCTGTAGCCGGGCTCGACCTTGCGGGCGTTGGCCAGGTCGACCACTTGTTGCAGGCGCACCGTGGGTGCGGCGGGGCCTGCGTGCAGGGCGCCGTGGTTCATGTGTTCGGCATGGTCGCCGGACATCGGCATGGGCGTGTTTTCCATGGCCCACGGCACGGTCTGTTGGCTGGCGGTATTGAGGGCACGTGCCTGTTGGTCGGACTGCGGCACGTTATTCCACATGGCTGCCGGGAAGCGGTTCCACAGCTCGGCATACTGCTTGCCCCAGAAGCCGGTCCAGGTCATACCGCTGAGCAACATCACCAACAGAAACGCTGCGCCCCAGAAGCCGGCGACGGCATGCATATCGCGCCAGAACACGCGGCCCCGCGCACTGAAACGGGGCCACAGCACACCGGCCGATGACTTGCCGCGCGGCCACCACAGATACAGGCCCGACACCACCAGCATCACGCCCCAACCGGCGGCAAGTTCCACCAGGCGATCGCCGACGGTGCCGATCATCAGCTCACCGTGCAGGGCTCGAGCGATGGCTTGCAGGTTGTATTTGGCATCCTGTTGGCCGAGCACGGTGCCACGATACGGATCGATGAATACCGTCACTTCGCGGCTTTCGTTGTGCACCACGAATTGCGCGCTGCTGGTGGCGTCGGCCGGTGGCAGGTACTTGGTGATAGTGCCTTGGGGGTATGCCGCTTTGGCCCGTTGCAGTTGTTCATCGGCACTCAGTGCGTGCTCGGCGCTTTGCACCTTGAGCAAGTCGCCATACATCAACGGGTCGAGTTGAGGTTTGAACAAATAGATGATGCCGGTAAGGGCCAGCAGCAGCATGAACGGGGCGACGAAAAGGCCGGCGTAGAAGTGCCAGCGCCAGGCCAGGTTGTAGAAGGAAATCTTTTGAGTGGTCATTATTGGGCTCCGCAAGGCTTTGAATTTTTTTGTTGATTACACTGCTATCGCAGGCAAGCCAGCTCCCACAGTTGGAGTGCATCCCCGTGTGTGGGCTGGCTTGCCTGCGATGCTGTCAGAAGCTCATATCGACTTTGGTCCAGAGCGTACGCCCCGGCTCCTTGATGGCCTGCGGGTCGTTGGCCGGGTAACCGAACCCGGCGTTACCGGCCAGGTTCAGGTGCTCGGCATAAGCCTTGCCGAACAGGTTGTCGACGCCGGTGCTGACCTTGAAGTTTTTATTGATGCGGTACGCGGCGTTCAGCGAGAACACGCCAAAGCCGCTGCTCTTGTCGAAGTCCTTGCCGACCACGTTGCCCTTGTTCTGGTCGATGCGGTTTTGCGCCGCGACCACCCGCCACAAGGCGCCGGCGCTCCAGTCATCTTCGCTGTAGGTCAGGCCGAAGCGGGCATCGAGCGGTGGCATTTGCGGCAACGCCTTGCCATCGCTGGTGTTCTTGCCCCAGGCGTAAGCGAGGGTGGCGTCGGCTTTCCAGTTGCGCGTCAGCTTGTACGCCGTGCCGAGTTCACCGCCCATGATGCGTGCATCGACATTACGCGCTTGGGAGGTGGTGCCCATCATGCCGGGCTGGTAGTCGAACAGAATGAAGTCCTGCACCCGGCCGATGTAACCCGAGGCCCAGGCTTCCAGGTCGGCCGTTTTGTATTGCGCGCCGAAGTCGAGTTGGGTGGTTTTCTCCGGCTTGACGCCATCGAAGGCGTTGACCGAACCGACCGCGCCGGTGTTGGGGGAAAACAGCTCCCAGTAGTCCGGGAAACGTTCGGCGTGGCCCAAGCCCGCATAGACCGTGGTGGGGGTGTTGGCCAAGTCGTGCTCGTAGCGTACAAAGCCCGACGGCAAGGTATCGGCGCGGGTGTCGTCGGCGGTCGGGTTGGGGCGGGACATCATTGTGGAGCCCGTGCGCTGGCGGAAGTCCTTGGCGGACGCGCGGTCCAGGCGTGCGCCGGTAATCAGGCGGTCGCGGTCGGCGGCATACCAGGTCAGCTCGCCAAACACGCCGTAGTTGTGGAAGTTGGCGTCCTTGTCGCGTGGCAGGTTTTTATAGGTGTCGATGCCCATGCTGCTGCGCTGGCGGTGTTCGTTGGTTTGCGCATCCAGCCCGCTGATCAATTGCACATCGGCCCAGCGCCAGGTGGCCTTGATGCGGGCGCCGAGGGTACGGCGGTCGACGTTGGAGGCCATCGGCCCCGCCATCATGCCGGTGCCGGACGGTACACGCAGGCTGTAGTTGTCCATCACGTGGTCGGCGTAGTTGTAGTAGACCTGAGCTTCAACCTTATCCAGCACTTCGCCGATGTTGGACTTTTCGAAACGCAGGCCCAGGCTTTCGCGCAGGAACTGCGAGCCGTCCATGCCGCGCCCGGCGTAACGTGCTTCGCCATCACCCCGGCCGGCGGTGAGTTCCAGCAGGGTGTCGGCATCGGGGGTAAAACCCACGGCCACATCGCCGTTCCACTTGTCGTAGCGTGAGGCGACCGTGTTGTTATTGCCGTCCTTGTAATCATCGGCGTGGGCTTGGTTGCCGATCACCCGCACATAGCCCAGCGGCCCACCGGCCGCGGCGTCGATGACCTTGTCGAAACGTCCGTTCGAGCCGGCCAGCACACTGGCGTTGACCCGCGTCCCCAGCGCACCGAACTGCTCCGGCTCGCGGTCGAACAGGATGGTGCCGGCCGATGCGCCTGGCCCCCAGAGTACGGTTTGCGGGCCTTTGATCACGGTCAGTTTGTCGTAGGTTTCCGGCGCGATGTATGAAGTGGGCGCATCCATGCGCCCGGGGCAAGCGCCGAGCATCATGCCGCCGTTGGTGAGGATATTCAGGCGCGAGCCGAACATGCCGCGCAGCACGGGGTCGCCATTGGTGCCGCCGTTGCGCACCAGGGCGAAGCCGGGGATGGTCTTGAGGTAGTCGCCGCCGTCGCTGGCGGGGACGGGCTGACGTGGGTCCTTGGGGTTGGTGACCACGGTCAGCGGCGAGCTGGGCGCGACCGCCGTGATCACGGTAGGGCTCAGCTCGTGCTCGTCAGCATGGGCCTGTGGCATCAGCAGTGCGCCGCACAGAACGGCGACAGCGGGGGTGCATCCCAAACGGGAGTCAGCAGAAAACCTGGACATGAAAAATTCCATCAATCATTCGTAAACAACACGGCCAGCAGCCTGCGGCTGTCTGTCTAAAGTCGGCCGGGGTGAAGTAACGGTGCTCAGTGCGCTTACGTAGGGATGGGCGGTGCTCGGCTACGGGCGCCGGGGAAGATGCTTTGCCGGGCATGGCCCAGGCGTGTGGCGGGGGTCAGGGCGTTAGCGGGCGGCGGGGTGTCCAGGATGACTGGGGAGACACTGCCGGGCAGGGCCGGGCAACTGAAGAGCAGGTCGCAATAGCCGCACTTGGCCCAGAGCGCGTGGTGCTCATCGGGCGCTTTTGGGTGATGAGAGGCGCCATGCTCCATCGGCATGCTCATCGACATACCGGCGTGGTGATCCATCGGCATCGCTTGGGAAATCAGCGGACCGATAAAGATCATCAGCATGGCGAACAGGCTGATCCAACTGCCGCGCGTCACGCGGCGGTGTGGGCTTGGCCTGGCGCGATGGGCGCCCATCGAGTTTTAGCCTACTGAGCGTGCATATGCTCGTGTCCGGCCATCGGCGGTGCTTTTTGCACCGAAACCTGCACCTGCACCTTGCCGGCTTTTTCGAAGGTCAATATCAATGGGAACTGCTTGCCATCGGCCAACAGGCTGCGGTCTTTGAGCCCCAGCAGCATCACGTGATAGGCCATCGGTGCGAAGGTCAGGTCTCCCTTGGCCGGCACCGCCACGCTGGGCACTTGCTGCATCTTCATCAAGTCGCCCTGCATCACATGCTCATGCAGCTCGGCCTTGTCCGCCACCGGCGTTTGCGCGCTGAGCAGGCGGTCCGGTGTTTCACCGGTGTTATGAATCACAAAGTACGCCGCCACGGTGGGCGCATTGGGCGGCAACTCCTGGGACCAGGGATCGCTGACCAGCAGAGTGCCGGCCTTGTAGTCATCGGCATTGGCAGCGACGCACACCGGCAGCAACAATGCAGCCAGAAGCAGGGAAGATTTGAGCATGGCAGTTCTCCAGAACGGTTCTAAACGCAGTTCACTTGCGAAGAAATCAGGCCGTTGGAGAGGCTCGGGGGTTGAGGCTGGGCCATTGCTGGC
This sequence comes from Pseudomonas sp. MWU13-2517, assembly GCF_023242545.1. Classification (NCBI taxonomy): domain Bacteria; kingdom Pseudomonadati; phylum Pseudomonadota; class Gammaproteobacteria; order Pseudomonadales; family Pseudomonadaceae; genus Pseudomonas; species Pseudomonas sp. MWU13-2517. The sequence continues at coordinate 171,443 of NZ_JALMFA010000012.1, forward strand.
GCGGGGTCGGGTTTTGCAGCTGGGGCGGCGGCAAGCTTTGTACGGCGTCGAACCGCGTGACATACAGCTGCGGCACATGCCCCGGCAGAGCCACCAACGGCGCCGAGCCCGAGCAACACCAGCAGTGCTGCATGGTGGAGTGATCGTCCTGCTGCGGCGCTGGAATATCCAGCTTGCCCAGGGCAATGGTCTTCAGGCTGGCGCCATTGGCGGAGCAGAAACTGCCCCACAGCAATTGCTGCACAGGGTCCTGGGACTGTTGCATCGCTCCGGCCATCGGCATGGCAAAGGCGTTGAACAGCACTGCAAGGCAGGCGATCCAGGCAATTGCGAAGCGTTGACGGGCCATGGCGGACAATCCGTAGGGTTTAACGATCAGGCGGGTATTTAGCCTGATCGGGGGGGATAAGTAAAAAGCGGCGGTGTGGTTTGGTGTCGCAGTGGGTCAGCCCGCCGTTGCGTGAAGCTTGAGGCCCAGAGCTTTCATGACTTTCATGATAGTCGCGAACTCAGGATTGCCAGTGCTGGAAAGGGCTTTGTACAAACTTTCTCTTCCGAGGCCGGCGTCGCGGGCTACTTGGGTCATGCCTTGGGCGCGGGCGATATTGTTGAGGGCTGAACGAATCAATAAGCCGTCGCCAGAGTCTTCTTCGAAAGACGCTTCAAGATACTCGGCCATGTCTTCCGGGGTTTTAAGGTGCTCAGCTACGTCGAAATCTCGAAACTCAGTCATGGGTCACTCCTTTTGCCAAATTCATCAGCAATCTGTTTAGCGCGCTGGATATCGCGTTTTTGCGTTGATTTATCGCCTCCGATCAACAGCAGGTAAACCACCTCACAGGATGGCAAGTTGCGATGCGCTGCAAAAGCAGTGCATCCCCATCGCGGACACTGATGCAAAACCGCGAGTGGAGAGGTTAGGGCGAGGGCTTTTGGCGAAGCGAGCCAGCTGGTTCGGAAGTGTTTGTAGGTAGATTCGACTTTGGGCGGAGAAGCCAAATAGTGGGTCATTCGGCTAATGCCAGTCAGTCAAGAAGGAGAAAGGCTAAAAAGTAACCTGTGGCGAGGGAGCTTGCTCCCGTTGGACTGCGCAGCAGTCCCATGCTTTGCAAACAAAGAGCGGGGCCGCTTCGCGGCCCCACGGGAGCAAGCTCCCTCGCCACACATACAGCGTTCACCCTTAACTGACTGGCATTAGTCATTTGGCTGGCTATTAGTACAAACAGAAATTTCCGACAAGTCTTTGAGGTTGTCCCTAGGAAGGTAGGACTCTAGTCTCCGTACACCGCTGCAAACTCAGCGGTCGGGCGTCGCGGCCCGGATTTTCTAAGAGCAAAAGCGCTATCGTCTGCTTTCCGTTGACGCTGTTTTATCGTCTACTGTGCGGCGCAATGGTGGCTGTGCGCGGGATACCTTCGGGTATGCCGGGTTGCCTTGGGACCGGTCCGCGAACCTGCGTACAGCTGCCACCCCATCGCGTCGCGGCGAATCAGTGGCAGCTCCACTTTTCCAAGGAGCTTCACAATGATTAAACCCACCCCAAATCCCCCCGTCCGGCTATTCACCGTAGCCGATGGAATCAGCACCGAAGACCTGTTGGTCAACCTCAGCGAAACACTCGCCTCGGCCAATGCACTGAGTTGTGACATTGCCTTCAACCTGGAAGGCGCACCACGTGAAGAATTGCTGGGCGTTGCGCAGTTGATAGAACTGGCGCAGTTGCTCGCTGGCAGGGTGCACGATGGCTTCGGCCAGGCGACAGCAGCAGGCCGCTAGCAGCACAGTACAAGTGTGGGAGGGGCGGTGCGACATTAAGTTGTTGTTGCTCCGCGAGTGTGTATTGCCTGTAGCAGCGATGACACTGCCGTGAATTCTCGATCCACTGCAGCCAACACCGGCCGCTTCAACACCAGCACCGGCATACCTCGCTCCCGCGCTACTTCCAGCTTCGGCTCCGTCGCAGCGCTACCGCTGTTCTTGCTGATCAACACATCAATCGCGCGCCGTTCAAACAACGCGCGTTCGTCTTCGATTAAAAACGGCCCACGCGCACCGATTACTTCACACCGCTCATTCCCCGGATACACATCCAGCGCGCGCAGCGTCCAGAACTGGTCAGCCGGGATTTCATCGAGGTGCTGCAACGGTTCGCGGCCCAATGTGAACAAGGGGCGTTTGAAGGGTTTCAGGGCTGCGATCAAGTCGGCCCAATCGCTGACCTCACGCCAATCATCCCCGGCCTGCGGCTGCCATGCCGGACGCCGCAGCGCCCAGCAAGGGATGCCACTCAACTGTGCAGCCTCGACGGCATTGCGGCTGATCTGTGCCGCGTAGGGGTGGGTCGCGTCGAGAATCAGGCCAATCCCTTCGTCCCGAATAAACGCCGCCAGACCCTCGGCCCCGCCGTAGCCGCCAACCCGCACCTGGCAGGTGAGATCGGCAGGCACACGGCCCACGCCCGCCAAACTGTAGATATGCTCCGGCCCCAGCGTACGGGCGATGGCCAGCGCCTCGGTCACACCGCCCAACAGCAAGATGCGTTTCATAGCGGCTTGACCACTTCCAGCAAGGTAATCGGCAACGCCTGGCGCCAGGTATCGAATTCCCCGAGCGGTTGCGCCTGCGCCACATGGATGCGGGTCAACTCACCGCCATGTTGCGCACGCCAGTTCATCAGGGTCATTTCACTTTGCAGGGTCACGGCATTGGCGACCAGCCTTCCACCAGGCCGCAGCTGTTGCCAGCAGGTGTCGAGCACGCCGTCGCGGGTCACGCCGCCGCCGATGAAGATCGCATCCGGCGCTTCCAGGCCGTGCAGCGCTTCGGGGGCTTTGCCGCGGATCAATTGCAGGCCGGGCACACCCAGGGCATCGCGGTTGTGTTCGATCAGGCCCTGGCGGCCTGCATCGGCTTCAATGGCCAGCGCGCGACAACTGGGGTGGGCACGCATCCACTCGATACCGATGGAGCCGCTGCCCGCGCCCACATCCCACAGCAGTTCGCCGGGCATCGGGGCGAGGCGGGCCAGGGTCATGGCGCGCACATCGCGCTTGGTCAGTTGGCCATCGTGTTTGAAGGCAGAATCCGGCAGGCCGGCAAGGCGCGACAGGCGCGCAGTAGCGGCGTCGGCCATGCAGTCGATAGCGACCAGGTTCAAATCGGCGACTGAGGCGTGTTGCCAATCAACAGCCAGCCCATCCAGACGTCGCTCATCCGTGCCGCCCAGGTGTTCAAACACGCTCAATCGGCTGAGGCCAAACCCGGATTCAGCCAACAACGAGGCAATCAAAGCCGGGCTGCGGCCGTCATTGCTCAACACCAGCAACCGCACACCACTGGCCAAGTGCGCATTCAGCGCGGCCAGCGGCCGGGCCACCACGGATAACGTCACCACGTCCTGCAATGGCCAGCCCAACCGCGCCGCCGCCAGGGACACCGACGACGGCGCCGGCACTATCAGCAACTCCTCAGCCGGCAGCTGTCGCGCCAAACTGGCGCCCACGCCATAGAACATCGGGTCACCACTGGCCAGCACGCACACCGGTTGACCCCGCTGCGCCAGCACCGCTTCCAGGGAAAATGGGCTTGGCCACACCTGGCGCTCACCCCGGATACACACCGGCAACAGGTCCAACTGGCGCGGGCTGCCTATAATCCGCGTGGCGCGCAACAGGGCATGCCGGGCATTTCTGCCCAGCCCCTTGAAGCCGTCTTCACCGATGCCTACTACCGTCAGCCAGGGCGACATATAAATTCCTTGAACGACATCCGACGGGCAGGCTTTTCATGCCGCCGGACAAAGCAGGCATAATACCGCGCCTTTACCCGTCAACCGGTAGCCCCGTGAACCCAACGCCCGCTGTGAATACCTTGCGCCCCTCGGCTTGTCCGGGGTTGCTGCGTATTGTCCAGGCGTTGGATGGCGGCATTTGCCGGGTCAAATTGGCGGGTGGTTCGATAACGGCCGCCCAGGCCAGGGCCGTGGCGGACGCAGCCCTGGCCCATGCCGGTGGGGTGATCGAGGCGACCAACCGCGCCAACCTGCAGATTCGCGGGATCGGTGCCGAACAGGATGCCTTGATCGCGAAGCTGCTGGCTGCCGGCCTTGGCCCCAGTAACGCCAGTGGCGATGACGTGCGCAATTTGATGCTCAGCCCCAGCGCCGGTATCGACCCGCAGATGCTGTTCGACACTCGCCCTTTGGCCGATGAGATCCTCGCCACTTTGCAAACCCATCCGCGCTTCCATGAGCTGTCGGCCAAGTTCGCGCTGCAATTGGATGGTGGCGAAGCCCTGGCGATGCTCGAACATCACCACGACCTCTGGCTGTCGGCGTTCGTACGCGATGGCCAGACGCTCCTCGCGTTCGGCCTGGCCGGTTGCCCGGGGCTGGATGCGCCGTTGGCCGCCGTCCCGCTGGAGCAGGGGCATGCCCTGGTGGTGGCTGTCCTGGAAGCGTTCCTCGATCTGGCGAGCCCTGCGCAAACCCGTATGCGCCATCTGCCTGTGGATAACGTGCTGGGTCATCTCAACCTGCCCCTGCTGCCCATCGATGGCTTCAAGCGTTCGCCCAGCGGTGCGTCGCTGCCTATCGGAACTTATCCACAGGCGCAAAAGAATCAGTTTTATGTCGCCGCCCTCGCACCTCTGGGACGCCTGGATGCGACGATGCTCGAGGGCGCCGCACAACTGGCCAGCGACCTGGGAGATGGCACCTTGCGTTTCACGCCCTGGCAAGGCGTGCTGCTGCCCAACGTCGAAAAACCTCACGCCGTGACCCAACGCCTGGCGCAATTGGGCTTTCTCTGTTCAGTCGACCAACCGTTGGCGCACATGATTGCCTGCACCGGCTCCAGCGGTTGCGGCAAAGCCCTGGCCGACACCAAGGCCGACGCCGTGCAACTGGCCGCGTTGTACCCCGGTCATGACGTGCATCTGTCCGGCTGCCCCCGTTCCTGCGCCGCCGCGCACACCGCGCCGGTCACCATGCTGGCCGTAAGCCCAGGCCGCTACGACGTCTATTTTCGTGACCCAGCCCAGCCCGGTTTCGGTCGACTGCACGCGCACAACCTTTCCATTGAAGCGACGGGCGCTTTGTTACGCGCCCGCCCACGGAGCAACACCGATGATTGATTACATCCGCGACGGTCAGGAGATCTATCGCAACTCCTTTGCCATTATTCGCGCGGAAGCCAGGTTGGACCGTATTCCGGCCGACCTGGAAAAACTCGCGGTGCGCGTGATTCATGCATGCGGCATGGTCGAGGCCATCGACGGCCTGCAGTATTCCGAAGGGGCGGGCAAGGCCGGGCGCGATGCGTTGGCCGCTGGCGCGCCGATTCTGTGCGATGCGCGGATGGTCTCCGAAGGCGTGACTCGAGCGCGCCTGCCGGCCAATAACGAAGTGATCTGCACCCTGCGTGACGACAGCGTGCCGGCGTTGGCGCAGGCGTTGGGCAACACCCGTTCCGCCGCCGCCCTGGAGCTGTGGCGCCCGCACCTGGAAGGTAGCGTGGTGGTGATCGGCAATGCGCCGACCGCCTTGTTCTACTTGCTGGAAATGCTCGACGCCGGAGCGCCGAAACCGGCATTGATCCTGGGGTTTCCGGTGGGGTTTGTGGGGGCCGCCGAATCCAAGGCCATGCTCGCTGCCGATAGCCGTGGCGTGCCCTTTGTGATCATGCAGGGTCGCCTGGGCGGCAGTGCGATGGCCGCCGCTGCGGTCAACGCCTTGGCCACGGAGATCGAATAATGCAGGCTCGCGGACGTTTGATCGGCCTGGGCGTCGGCCCCGGCGACCCGGAACTCATTACCGTCAAGGCCCTGCGCCTGCTGCGCGAATCGCCGGTGGTGGCGTACTTCGTGGCCAAGGGCAAGAAGGGCAACGCCTTCGGCATCATCGAAGACCACCTGGTGCCGCAGCAGACCCTGATGCCGCTGGTGTACCCGGTGACCACCGAGGTGCTGCCGGCACCGATGTCATACGAACAGGTCATCAGCGATTTCTACGACACGGCCAGTGTCGACGTCGCTGCGCACTTGGATGCCGGCCGCGATGTGGCGGTGATCTGCGAAGGCGACCCGTTCTTCTATGGCTCCTACATGTACCTGCACGACCGCTTGGCCGAACGCTATGAAGCCCAAGTCATCCCGGGTGTGTGTTCGATGCTCGGCGGTGCTTCGGTGCTCGGCGCGCCGTTGGTGTACCGCAACCAGAGCTTGTCGGTGCTTTCGGGCGTGTTGCCCCACGACGACCTCAAACGCCGCCTGGCGGATGCCGATGCGGCAGTGATCATGAAGCTGGGGCGCAACTTTCCCAAGGTGCGCCAGGTGCTGGAAGAGCTCGGCCTGGCCGGGCGTGCGTTATACGTGGAGCGCGCGACCATGGCCAACCAGAAGATCGTGCCGCTGGATCAGGTTGATCCTGCTTCGTCGCCGTACTTCTCGCTGATCATCGTACCCGGTGAACGGTGGCAAGGTTGATGAGCCCGGCGATTGTCATCCTCGGCCAGGGTAGCCTGACCACTGCGCGCAGGATCCAGCAGGTTTACCCCGGCGCTGTGATCCACGGCCTGGCCGCTCGTGTCGAAGGGGCAGACCAGGTCTACAGTGAGTTCGGCGCGACCCTGCGCCAACTCTATCAACAAGGCACGCCGCTGATTGCGCTGTGCGCCGCTGGCATTGTGATCCGTACCCTGGCGCCGCTGCTGCTGGAAAAAGGCGAAGAGCCTGCCGTGCTGGCTGTTGCTGAAGACGGTAGCGCCGTGGTGCCGTTGCTCGGCGGGCTGGGCGGTGTGAATGTCATGGCGCGGGAAATCGCCGCGGCGCTGGGCGTGGCCGCTGCGATCACGACCAGCGGCGAGCTGCGTTTCGGCACCTGCCTGCTCAACCCGCCCAAGGGTTATGAGTTGGCTGATCTGGAACTGGGCAAGCGATTTGTTTCGGACCTGCTGGCCGGCGAAAGCGTACGTATCGAAGGTGCGGCGCCGTGGTTGGACCTGGCCAATCTGCCCCAGGACCCACAGGCCCGCCTGTCGATTCATGTGGGCAGTGCCGAGCGCAACCCGGCGCGCCATGAATTGCTGATTTATCCGAAGAACGTGAGCGTGACTTGCACCCCAGGCGTGCAATTGGCCGAGCGTGTGCGCACGGCATTGCATGAAGCGGGCATTGCCGTGCAATCCCTGGCGTGCCTGCTGGCCAGCGAGATGCACATGGCCGACGCGTCGTTGCAGGAAGCGGCGTTGGAGCTGGGCGTGCCGTTGCGTTTCGTCAGCGTCAGCCGGGAGGCCGATATCGTCATTGATGTTGCCGAGCAACCGTTGGACCTGTCGCAAGTCGGCCGTGCCCGTGGCCGCCTTGCCGTGATCGGCCTTGGCCCGGGTGCAGCGGAATTGATGGTGCCGGCGGTCAAGGCTGAGCTGGCACGTTGCACCGACGTGCTGGGTTACGAAACCTACGTGCGCATGGCTGGCCCGTTTCGTGACGATCAGGTGCAGCACTGCACCGATAACCGCGAAGAAATGCAGCGCGCGCGCCATGCCTTCGAACTGGCGGCTCAAGGTCGCTCGGTGGTGGTGGTTTCGTCCGGTGACCCTGGCGTGTTCGCCATGGCCGCCGCGGTGATCGAAGCCTTGCACGAGTCCAGCGACCCGGCGTGGCATCAGGTCGACCTGGAAATCCTGCCGGGCGTCTCGGCGTCGCTCGCCACCGCGGCCCAGGCGGGCGCGCCGTTGGGCCATGATTTCTGCGTGATGTCATTGTCGGACAACCTCAAGCCGTGGTCGATCATCGAAAAACGCCTGGACCTCGCGTCCCAGGCCGATCTGGCGTTGGCGTTCTACAACCCGATTTCCCGTTCGCGCCCTTGGCAGCTGGGGCGTGCGCTTGAAATCGTTGCCGTGCACCGCACGCCTGAAACACCGGTGGTGCTGGGCCGCGATATCGGTCGCCCCGGGCAGACCCTGCGTGTCACCACGTTGGGGCAACTGACCCCGGAGCAGGTGGACATGCGCACCATGGTGTTGATCGGCTCCTCCACCACCTGCACATTCCCCCGTGCCGGTGGCGGTACATGGGTGTACACACCACGCTGGTACGGCGAAAAACCCGCCTCCTGAAAACGGCTCGCCGGTTGCCGGAAAGCTCCGAATGACCCAGGGATTTTCCTGGCGTCGTTCGGAGCTTTTTCTTTTTTTGGCGACGAAACCCGGACGCTTGCCGGGCACGCGGCGTTATTGCTGGGCAGTGCGGTTCGACGTGCAGGGGCAAGGGATTTTTATCGTCTGGAAAGCCCATCGGCCAGTGCACTAGGGTGGACATAAGCCCCGAGTCGGGGTGTTTGTGGAGAATCAAAATGGAGCGACATCACAGAGGGATCAGCAGTACAAAAAGGCGCAAGTTGATTGCGGCCTACAAACTGCCGGGCGCACCAGGCAAGCAGGCGGCGTTACCGCCAGACACCGAGGACGATTTCAATGCGGCCGTGGTAAACAACGGCGTCATCTCGTTTGCCGAAGGCCTGTCCGGCTTGAACAGGGAGTACGTGCGTAAAAGCTATTTGCTGGCCAGCAGCTACGTCAGCGATGTGTTGAAAGTGCACCGCGGTACCGAGGCCTGGTACGACGAATTCATCAAGGTGATGGTCAGCCTGGGGTGGTTGCCGGTACGCAGCAGCTTCGAGCGGGTTTCTCGTTCGGGGAAGGGCCTGACCGTGCAATTGGCGGCGCTGAACATGATTGCCGCCATGCTGGCGTCGAGCTCCTTGGCCGGGCCGCTGCTCACAGCGCTGCCGAAACTGGCGGCCGATGCATTGGAAGCGTTGAAGCAGACGCCTGCGTCGTTCGAGTTGTTCAAACGCAACAGCTCTGTGCACCAGGGCGGTGATTTTGGCCTGGCATCCTGTGCCGAGACCGAGGGAGGATTGATGATGGTGCTGGTGACCTACAGCACCCACGGCGTGAGCAAACAGGTGGGGTTGCCATTCCTGGAGTGGGACAGTTCTTCGTTCGAGGCCTTCAGCGGGCAGACATGCCTGGTACTGAACACTACTGTGGTCAACGAAAAGACCCTTCAGCTGATGCGCGAGAGTGCGGGAGACAAGGTGCAGCTGGCTATCGCCAAGTACCGGATCTAAGGCACCAGATAGCCACGCACGCCAGTGAAGATGATTTGCGCGGCCAGCGCGCAGACGAACAACCCCATCAGCCGGCTGACAATCTGTAAGCCCTGGTCGCCAAGAATGCGTTCGATACGGTTGGACAAATACAGCACCACGCCCACCGTGAGGCTGGCCAGGGCGATGCTGAGGATGGCCATGATCTTGTCATCCCAATGGGGTTGGCTCACGCCCATGACCAGCAGGGCGCCGATGGTGCCGGGGCCGACCGTGAGGGGAATGGTCAGCGGCACGATGGTCACGTCCTGCTGCACATTGTCGGCTTGCACTGCCGATTTGCCCTGGGCCATGCCCAGGGCGGAAATGAACAGCACGCTGCCGGCGCCAATGCGGAAAGCATCCACAGTGATACCGAACACACTGAAAATCACCCGGCCGAACAGGTAGAGCAGCACGCTGGATACCAGTGTCGCCAGGGCGACTTTCCACGCCAGGCGACGACGCTCCTTGCTGGAATAACCACGGGTAAGGCTGATAAAACAGGACAGCACGAAGAACGGGCTGTAGAGCACGAGCATTTTCAGGTAGACGCTGAATAACACGTGGAGCATGTGCGTGGCTCGCGGTGAGGGGAAGTGCGTGCAGTCTATCAGGCGATACCTACCAAATGTGGAAGGGGGCTTGCGCCCGATAACGCTGTGCCGGCCAACGTGTCTGTCGTTGAACCGCCGTCATCGGGGCCAGCCCCCTCTCCTATGTCGATGGTATTTCAAGTCAGGAAGGGGCGTGCTCCGGGCGCTGCTGCCGCTGCGCCACCCAATACTCCACCAGCTCACGCAACTGCGACAACTCCACCGGCTTGGCCATATGCCCATCCATCCCGGCCAGGCGTGCACGTTCTTTATGTTCCGACAGAATGTGCGCCGTCAGCGCCACTACTGGTGTGCGAATGCGCTGGTGGCTGACTTCCCACGCGCGCAGTTGCTGGGTCGCCGAAAACCCATCGAGGATCGGCATTTCACAGTCCATCAATACCAAGTCATAACGCTGGGCTTTCATTGCCTCCAGCGCTTCTTCGCCGTTGCTGGCGGTGTCCGGGTTGAGGTTGAGTTTGCCGAGCATGCCGCGGATCACTTTGGTGGAGATGCTGTTGTCTTCAGCCACCAGGATGCGGAAGTCCGCAGGTACGGTGATGGCTGCCGGGGCATTGAGCACAGGGCGTGGCGGGACGTTGCCTTTGCTGCGCTGTGTCAGTTCGTCGGCCAGGGTGGTCTTGAGCGTGTACCCGGCGACGGGCTTGGCGAGAATGCGCTTGATCCCGCTGTTGCGCGCAATGATCTTGCTCGGCGCATTGCTGATGCCGGTCAGCATGATCAACAGGATGTCGTGGTTCAGGCTCGGGTCTTCCTTGATCTTGGCCGCCAACTGCATGCCGGTCATGCCAGGCATGTTCTGGTCCAGCAGCACCACATCGAAGTAATCGCGCAGGTGCGCCTTGGTGCGCAACAGGGCCAGGGCCTCTTTGCCGGAGGGCGCGGCACTCACGTTCAGGCCCCAGGCCGAGCATTGCTGCACCAGCACTTTGCGGCAGGTGTCGTTGTCGTCCACCACCAGCACCCGTGCGCCCTTGAGCGGGCCATCGAGGTCGGAGGTCGGGTGTTCCAGGCGTTCCGGGTCCAGCGGCAGGGTCAACCACAGGGTACTGCCCTGCTGGCTGCTGCTCTTGATGCCGAACTCGCCGTTCATCAGCAGAATCAGTTGGCGGGCGATGACCAGGCCCAAATGACCACTTAAACGGGTGGCCGAGAGGAAGTTCTTGCTGTGCAGTTCACTGTGCAGCAGGGCATCGCGTTCGACGGCTTCCATGGGCACGCCGCTGTCTTGCACGGCAATGCGCAGGCGCGGCTTGGGGCTGCGCTCGTCCAGGGCGACGACGATCAGCACTTCGCCTTCGTCGGTTTTTTGCAGGGCGTTTTCCAGCAGGCTCAACAGCGCCTGGCGCAGCCGTGTCGGGTCGCCACTGATCACTCGTGGCACTTGGGGCTGGATAAAACTGATCAGTTCGACGTTTTGCTGCTCGGCCTTGGCACGGAAGATACTCAGGCAGTCTTCGATCAGTGCATTGAGGTCGAACTGCACGTCATCCAGCTCGATCTGCCCGGACTCCAGTTTGGAGATATCGAGGATCTCGTTGATCAGCGTGAGCAGTTCATTGCCGGCGCTGTGGATGGTCTGCACATAGTCCCGTTGCTTGACCGACAACGGCGTACCCAGCAGCAGTTCGGTCATGCCCAGCACACCGTTCATGGGCGTACGGATTTCATGGCTGATCTTCGCCAGGAACTCGGCCTTGGCCGCGATCTCGGCGTTGCTGGCGGCCAGGTCACGGCTGAGGCTGAAGCGGGTTTCAACAATCGCGCGCTGACGTTCGCCCAGGGCCAGGCTCATCAATAGGCCACTAAGGCAGATAAAGCTCAACAGGGTGACGATCAAACCCTGGGGCGCCACCAGTGTCAGGCCGAGCAGGGCGGGCAGGATGATCAGCGTGCCCAGGTTGAACACCACCATGGCCGCCACGAACAAGCGTGCCGGACGATAGCCTTTCTGCCAGTGGTAGGCCGAGATGAACAGCATGCTCAAACCGGCCAGCGCGACCAGGGCATAGGTGATGATGTTCAGCGGCAAGGTGTTGACGAACAAAAGCAGCAGGCCGCACAACACGATGAACAAGATATCCGCCATCAGCAGCTTGTTCAGCGGATGCGGGCCCAGTGGCATGAAGAAACGGTAGGCAAACATCAATCCGCAGGGGGCGGTCAGCAACAGCGCGAGGTAGGCGCCCGGGGTCTGGATCGCATGCCAGTTCGGTAGCCAGGGCCCGACCAGGTTGAGCAACAGCAGCAGGCTGAGCATCAACAGGAATTCGCAGGCGGCAAGCCATAGGCTGCTGCGCGAGCGGTGGTAGGCGAAGCGCGTGAGGTTGTGCAGGATCAGCATCAGGAGGACGCCGAACAGCAGCCCGTAGATCAGTGTCTGGTTCTGGTTGGCCGCCGCCAGCACGGCCGGCTCCAGGGTGATATACGGGCGCAGTTCATGTTCCGATACCAGGCGCAGGTAGACATCGAGGGGCTTCTGGCTCTGGGGCATCGGCAGCATGAAATCGCTGCTGGGCAGTGGCCGTTCCACCTGGGGTTGGCGGGTGCCGGTGGTCTGTTGTTCCACCAGCGTGTCGCCGTCCAGCACATAGAGGCTCAGATGGGCCAGGTCCGGGGCGAATACCCGCAGCACTTGTTCGTGTTTGCCGGGTTGCAGCTTGAAGCGCACCCACAACGCGCCGTCCGGTTCCGCAGCGGTAATCCGGTCCAGTTCGATGGGGCTGAATTGATTGGTATAGCGGGCGGAGCGGATGTCGCTCAGTTGCAGGTCGGCCTGTTCATCAAGCAATACTGCCCAACCACTGCCTTGCGCCGCGGCCTGGGCCGGGAACAAGCAGAGCAGTGTCAGCAGGCTGACTGTGAAACCTATGGCGATCCTGAGCCAGCGCACGGCGAAATCCCTTCGTAGGTTGATGCACGGGTTAACTATGCGCGGGGCGACATGGGTAGGGCAAGGGCCGAAGGCCCTTACCTAACCGAACGGATAGCTACTGGATTATAGCGGCTCAGTTGTTCTCGCCACGCTCACGGGCAATGGCGCGGTAGCCGATGTCCTTGCGGTAGAAACAGCCTTTCCAATCGATTTTCGCGGCCAGTTTGTACGCTTGTTGTTGCGCAGCGTCGACACTGGCACCCATTGCTGTGGCGCACAGCACACGGCCACCGGCTGTCACGACTTTACCATCCTTGAGCGCGGTGCCCGCGTGGAACACTTTGCCTTTCAGCGTAGCCGCCGCGTCCAGGCCCTCAATCACATCGCCCTTGGCGTAGTCGGCAGGGTAGCCACCGGCCGCCAGCACAATGCCGACGCTCGGGCGTGGGTCCCACTGCGCTTCAATCTTGTCCAGCGCCTGCGCCAGGGCCGCTTCCACCAGCAGTACCAGGCTCGATTGCAGACGCAACATGACCGGCTGGGTTTCCGGGTCGCCAAAGCGGCAGTTGAATTCGATGACTTTCGGGTTGCCGGCTTTGTCGATCATCAGGCCGGCGTACAGGAAACCGGTGTACACGTTGCCTTCTTCGGCCATGCCGCGCACCGTCGGCCAGATTACCAGGTCCATGACGCGCTGGTGCACCTCGCTGGTGACCACCGGGGCAGGGGAGTAGGCACCCATGCCGCCGGTATTCGGGCCAGTGTCGCCGTCGCCGACGCGCTTGTGATCCTGGCTGGTAGCCATTGGCAGTACGTTCTTGCCGTCGACCATCACAATGAAGCTGGCTTCTTCGCCGTCGAGGAATTCCTCGATGACTACGCGCGAGCCAGCTTCACCAAAGGCATTGCCGGCGAGCATGTCGCGCACGGCGTCTTCGGCTTCCTGCAGGGTCATCGCAACGATCACGCCTTTACCGGCGGCCAGGCCATCGGCCTTGATCACGATAGGCGCGCCTTTTTCACGCAGGTAAGCCAGTGCCGGCTCGATCTCGGTGAAGTTCTGGTAGTCGGCGGTCGGGATCTTGTGGCGTGCCAGGAAATCCTTGGTGAACGCTTTGGAGCCTTCCAGCTGGGCTGCACCGGCGGTTGGGCCGAAGCAATCCAGGCCACGACTGCGGAACAGGTCCACGACGCCGGCAACCAGCGGCACTTCCGGGCCGACGATGGTCAGGGCAACGTTCTTTTCGGCGAAGTCGGCCAGTTGCTCGAGGGCCAGCACGTCGATGGCGACGTTTTCGCACTTGGCTTCAATCGCGGTGCCGGCATTGCCGGGGGCCACGAATACTGTCTGGACGCGTGGGTCCTGGGCAACTTTCCAGGCCAGGGCGTGTTCACGGCCGCCGCTGCCAATGATAAGGACGTTCAAGTCAGACTCCTTCGGAGGAAGTTACAAGCCGCAAGCTGCAAGTTGGAAGCGATCTTCAGCGCTCCGAACTGCAGCATCCAGCTTTGAATTAGAGAGGCTGCAAACGAGAGCAAAAGGGACACGGTCCGGCTTTTACTTGCCGCTTGCAGCTTGAAACTGGCTGCTCCACGTTAGTGACGGAAGTGGCGCATGCCGGTGAAGACCATGGCGATGCCCGCTTCATCCGCGGCGGCGATCACTTCAGCATCGCGCATCGAGCCACCCGGTTGGATCACGGCGGTCACGCCGGCTTTCGCGGCATTGTCCAGACCGTCACGGAACGGGAAGAACGCGTCGGAGGCCATCACTGAACCTGCGACCTGCAAACCGGCGTGTTCAGCCTTGATCGCGGCGATACGCGCCGAGTTCACGCGGCTCATCTGGCCGGCGCCGACACCGATGGTCTGGCGGTTCTTGGCGTAGACGATGGCGTTGGACTTGACGTATTTGGCCACTTTCCAGGCGAAGATCAGGTCGTTGATCTCGTGCTCGGTCGGGGCGCGTTGGGTCACCACTTTCAGGTCGGCGCTGCCGATCATGCCGATGTCGCGACTCTGTACCAGCAGGCCGCCGTTGACGCGCTTGTAGTCCCAGGCCGCGGCCCGCTCGGCCGACCATTCGCCGCAGGCCAGCAGGCGCACGTTGGCTTTGGCGGCGACGATGGCACGGGCCTCTTCGCTCACGCTTGGCGCGATGATCACTTCGACGAACTGACGATCGACGATTGCCTTGGCGGTCTCGGCATCCAGCTCACGGTTGAAGGCGATGATGCCGCCGAAGGCCGATTCGGTATCGGTCGCGTAGGCCAGCTCATAGGCCTGGCGAATGCCGCCTTCAGCGTCCGGGCTCACGGCCACGCCGCACGGGTTGGCGTGCTTGACGATCACGCAGGCCGGCTTGACGAAGCTCTTCACGCATTCCAGCGCGGCGTCGGTATCGGCCACGTTGTTGTAGGAAAGCTCTTTGCCTTGCAGTTGGGTCGCAGTGGCGATGCCCACTTCGGCCGGTTTGGCTTCCACGTAGAACGCCGCGCTCTGGTGCGGGTTCTCGCCGTAGCGCATTTCCTGGGCCTTGATGAACTGGCTGTTGAAGGTGCGCGGGAACTGGCTGCGGCCTTCTGTGCTCAGGGTTTCGGCTGCCTGGTTCACGGTGCCCATGTAATTGGCGATCATGCCGTCGTAGGCGGCGGTGTGTTCGAAGGCCTTGAGCATCAGGTCAAAGCGCTGGGCGTAGGTCAGGCCACCGGCTTTCAGGCTTTCCAGCACTTGGCCGTAGTCGCTGGCGTTGACCACGATGGCCACGTCTTTGTGGTTCTTGGCGGCGGAGCGCACCATGGTCGGGCCGCCGATATCGATGTTTTCGATGGCGGTCGGCAGGTCGCAGCCGGGCTTGTTGATGGTGGCTTCGAAGGGGTACAGGTTAACGGCAACCAGATCGATCGGCTTGATACCGTGCTCGCTCATGATGGCGTCATCGATACCGCGACGGCCGAGAATGCCACCGTGGATTTTCGGGTGCAGGGTCTTGACCCGACCGTCCATCATTTCTGCGAAACCGGTGTAGTCCGCGACTTCTACTGCGGCCACGCCGTTGTCCTGCAGCAGTTTGAAGGTCCCGCCCGTGGAAAGGATTTCCACGCCCAGAGCTTCCAGCTCCCGGGCAAATTCGAGGATCCCGGTCTTGTCGGAGACACTGATCAAGGCACGGCGGATCGGAAGGCGGGTAGTCTGGTCGGTCATTTCAATTTCCATCAAAAGCAAAGGAAGTCAGCAAAAAAGGCGACCGGTTTTACGCGGGCGCCTTTCTGGTTTGATTGAATGCTTACAGCAAATCGTATTGCTTGAGCTTTTTGCGCAAGGTGCCCCGGTTGAGGCCCAGCAGCTCACTGGCTTTGGTCTGGTTGCCCTTGACGTAGTTCATCACGCTCTCGAGCAAGGGCGCCTCGACTTCCGAGAGCACCAGGTTGTACACGTCCGTGACGGAAGCGCCCTCAAGGTGGGCGAAATAATTGTGCAGCGCCTTCTCGACACTCCCGCGAAGGGTCTGGCCTTCTTCGCTCGGCGTGTTGAGGTGCTGTTTCAAATTGACGTTGTCGCTCACGGGTGTCGTTCCACTCACTAAAGTCTCGGTCATCATCGTCATGCGGCCACCCCTTCTTCGTCCCCTGTCCTCAGGCTCTTTTCACGCTCGCTGAAGTACTCTCGAACGGTGGCGACCTGTGCTTGCGTATCATCCAAACGATTGAAGTGGGCGCGAAACTCCCTGGCGCCCGGCAGGGTTGCGAGATACCAGCCGACATGCTTGCGAGCAATGCGTACTCCCATCACGTCTCCATAGAAGGCGTGCAGGGCGGCCAGATGCTCTAGCAGAATACGTTCCACCTCGATCAGCTCCGGTGCCGGCAAGACCTCGCCGGTACGCAGGAAATGGTCGATCTCACGGAAAATCCACGGCCGCCCCTGGGCGGCCCGGCCAATCAACAAACCATCGGCACCGGTTGCGTGCAGCACGCGCCGGGCTTTCTCGGCTGAGTCGATATCGCCGTTGGCAAAGACCGGCATCGACACCGCCTGCTTGATCGCGGCAATGGTGTCGTACTCGGCTTCACCGGTATAAAGGTCGGCGCGGGTGCGGCCATGCACCGCCAGCGCTGTAATTCCTGCCTGTTCGGCGATCTTCGCCACCGTCAGGCCGTTCTTGTTGTCCCGGTCCCAGCCGGTGCGAATCTTCAACGTGACCGGCACATCCACTGCGGCAACAACGGCCTGCAGGATCTCGGCAACCAACGCCTCATCTTTCAACAGTGCGGAACCGGCGGCCTTGTTGCAGACCTTCTTGGCCGGGCAGCCCATGTTGATGTCGATGATCTGCGCACCCAGTTCCACATTGGCCCGGGCCGCATCCGCCAGCATCTGCGCATCACCACCGGCGATCTGTACCGAGCGGGGCTCGGGATCACCTTCGTGGATCATGCGCATCCGCGATTTGCGGGTGTTCCACAAGCTCATGTCACTGGTGACCATTTCCGAGACTACTAGACCCGCGCCCAAACGCTTGCACAACTGACGAAAGGGCTGGTCGGTGACGCCCGCCATTGGGGCGAGAATCAAGCCGTTCTGCAATGTGTATGGGCCGATGCGTACCGCCGACATAGGACTTCCCTGTTGTGGGGCCGGATCATTAGAGTTCGAAAAAGGGTTGGCATGATACCCGCTCTCGATGACTGGATAAAGGCTGAATTGGATAAAATCTGAACAGCTATTTCTTTATCGCCGTCGGTTTGGTCGGCGGCGATGCAGTCAATAATCCGTCGTCAAACCTTGGGCTGTGCAGCGTGTCACTCGGGCGAGTGAAAGCTCAGGCTGTAATTCACGGCTTTATTGCCTGGGTCAAGGATGTCCAGGGAGATATGGATCGGGGTCTGCGAGGGCATTTCGCTCACGCCGGCCAACTCGCCGTTCAGGTATTCGGCGGGCTTGAAGCGACGACTGGCGATCAGGTTGCCGTTCAAATCCGCGAAACGCAGCTCCAGTAGAGGAAACGGCTGGGAGAACGTCGCGCGGTTATAGATGATCGCATCCACCACCAGCGCTCCGGCGAATTCCGGATGGCTGCGCACCACCAGGTTGCTGCTCTTGATATGGGCAATGTCGACCCGTGATGGCACCGTGCATCCTAATTTCGGGCAAAACTGCTGGAACCAAGGGCGGTAGGCATCCTGGCGCGACAGGTCGTCGAATTGGTAGGCAATGTACTGGCCGGCGAGGCCGGCGGCGGCGATCAATACCAGCAGCAGCCAGAGCAGTCGACGGCCCCAGCCTGACGGACGTTTCTGCGTATACAGGTGCAGCGGATCATCTTCCAGGTCCTGGAGTACGTCATCGTGAACGCTTGCCTGCGACTGTGCCCGCTTGCGGCGGGGCTGCGCTGGTTCTTCGGGGGCGAGCTCATCCGCTTCGTCGCTGACTGGCGTCACCGGTGGGTCGAAAACGTCATCTTCGGGATGTGAGCTCAACGGCGGCTCATCATCCAGGTCATCGATAGCGTGCGACATGGACGGTTCGGTGCGCTGCCTGGTCGCAGGGGGTGGTGCGTCGTCAGTTGCCTGGGCGCGTTCTTCCGGCGGTTCGCTGAACAGGCTGGCGGCCCATTTTTCTTCCTCGGCCTTGGCGGTGTCGCGGCTGGCGCTGAGGGAGTCTTCTTTTTGCCGACGGTCGGCGCCGGCCTGGCGGCGCTCCGCGCTGAATGGCTGAGCATGCTGAATCTCGCGGCGTTCCAGCTTGGCCAGTTCTTCGTCCAGGTCCAGGTTGTCCAGGTCCAGCGCTTCGGCGGTCCACTGCTTCTGGCTGATGGCCCTGGGCGGCGCAGGTGCTGTCTCGACGGCTGCCGGTTGTTCAGGTTCCGGCGCAGGTGCCTGGGCGCGTTGCTCCAGCAACTGGCGGGCCGCATTGAACACTTGCAGGCACGAGCCGCAGCGAACCACGCCACGGGCCACGCTCAACTGGGCGTGGCTGACGCGAAAGCGGGCTTGGCAATGCGGGCACTGGGTGACGAAACTGTCGGTCATGCGGCCATCCGATTCAGGCAAGCGCTCATTCTAGCGCCGACGACCGCTGATGCGTACCCAGCCATCACGATTGGCGATCGGGTCCAGTTCGAAATCCTGAGCGTAAGCGGCAGCGACGTCCTCGCCTTGCTCGGCCAGGATGCCCGACAGCGCCAGGCGCCCGCCTGGCTTGACCAGGCTCGACAGTTGCGGCGCCAAGGCAACCAGCGGCCCGGCGAGGATGTTGGCCACCAGCACGTCGGCCTGCACCTGGGGCAATTGCTCCGGCAGGTAGAGTGGGAATCTGTCCTCGGCAATGTTGTTGCGCCCCGCGTTGTCGCGGGAGGCTTCCAGGGCTTGCACGTCAATGTCGGTGCCCACGGCTTCCTTGGCGCCCAGCAGCAGCGCGGCAATCGCCAGAATCCCCGAACCGCAGCCGAAGTCCAGCACGTTGCAGTCCTTGAGGTCCTGGCCGTCCAGCCATTCCAGGCACAGCGCCGTGGTGGGATGGGTGCCGGTGCCGAACGCCAGGCCCGGGTCCAGCAGCAGGTTGACTGCACCTGGCTCCGGCGCAGCGTGCCAGCTCGGCACGATCCACAGGCGCTGGCCGAAACGCATCGGCTGGAAGTTGTCCATCCAGCTGCGTTCCCAATCCTGGTCTTCGATCACTTCGCTGTGATGCTCCGGCAGCGGGCCACCGGTGAGCAGTTCCATATGCGCCAGGACGCTGGCGGCATCGGTGCCGTCTTCGAACAGGGCCAGCAGGTGGGTGTGGGACCACAGCGGCGTGGTGTTGAGTTCGGGTTCGAAGATCGGTTGGTCTTCGGCGTCCATGAAGGTGACCGAAACGGCGCCCACTTCGAGGAACGCGTCTTCATAGGTTTCGGCTTGTTCTGGGCTGATGGCGAGACGGACTTGCAGCCAAGGCATGGCGGGCACCTTTGAAAAAATGAGTGTACGACTACATGTGTCGCGAAAGCGCGCAAGTTTACGCGAGCGGCGGGCAGAAGACGACACCGCTGGTGATCTGCTAAAACCGGCCCACAAACAACAAAGCCGCCCTGAGGCGGCTTTGTTGGGTAGAGCACTTACTGGTTGGCCAGCTTGTGTTCCAGGTAGTGAATGTTCACACCACCTTCGCAGAAGCCTTCATCACGAACCAGGTCCCGGTGCAGGGGGACGTTGGTCTTGATGCCGTCAACCACGATTTCGTCCAGAGCGTTACGCATGCGGGCCATGGCCTCGTCGCGGGTCGCGCCCCAGGTGATCAGCTTGCCGATCAGCGAGTCGTAGTTGGACGGAACCTTGTAGCCGCTATACAGGTGCGAGTCGACGCGAACGCCGTTGCCGCCTGGAGCATGGAAATGCTTGACCAGGCCTGGGCTCGGCATAAAGGTTTTCGGGTCTTCGGCGTTGATCCGGCACTCCAGGGAGTGGCCGTGGATCTTCACGTCGTCCTGGGTGAAGGACAGCGCGTTGCCAGCGGCGATGCTCAGCATCTCCTTGACAATGTCGACACCGGTGACCATCTCCGTAACCGGGTGCTCTACCTGCACACGAGTGTTCATCTCGATGAAGTAGAAGCGGCCGTTCTCGTAGAGGAACTCGAAGGTGCCGGCACCACGGTAGTTGATGTCGATGCAGGCCTTGACGCAGCGAGCCAGGACTTCCTGGCGAGCCTTTTCGTCCAGGCCCGGTGCCGGAGCTTCTTCCAGCACCTTCTGGTGACGACGTTGCAGCGAGCAATCGCGGTCGCCCAAGTGCACGGCGTGGCCCTGGCCATCGGAGAGCACCTGCACTTCCACGTGACGTGGGTTGGTCAGGTACTTTTCCAGGTAGACCATCGGGTTGCCAAACCAGGCGCCAGCTTCAGCGCGGGTCTGCTTGGCCGCTTCGATCAGGTCTTCTTCCTTGTGCACCACGCGCATGCCGCGACCACCGCCACCACCAGCGGCTTTGATGATCACCGGGTAACCGACTTCGCGACCGATGCGCAGGGCGGTTTGCTCGTCTTCAGGCAGCGGGCCATCAGAACCAGGAACGGTTGGCACGCCGGTCGCAATCATCGCGTCCTTGGCTGACACCTTGTCGCCCATCAGGCGAATGGTATCGGCTTTGGGGCCAATGAAGGCGAAGCCGGATTTTTCCACCTGTTCGGCGAAGTCGGCGTTTTCCGCGAGGAAGCCGTAACCCGGGTGGATGCCATCAGCGCCGGTCACTTCTGCCGCGGCGATGATGTTCGGGATGTTCAGGTAGGAGTTCGAGGCCAGTGGCGGGCCGATGCAAATGCTTTCATCGGCCAGTTTCACGTGCATCAATTCGGTATCGGCCGTCGAGTAAACAGCGACGGTCTTGATGCCCTCTTCCTTACAGGCGCGCAGGATACGCAGCGCGATCTCGCCGCGGTTGGCGATCAGGACTTTTTGCAGTTTCTTCGCAGGGGTCAACATCGAAGGCGCTCCGCGGTTCAAACGATGGTGAACAGCGGCTGGTCGTACTCAACCGGCTGACCGTTTTCTACCAGGATGGATTCGATGACGCCGGCTTTTTCAGCGGTGATGTGGTTCATCATCTTCATCGCTTCAACGATGCAGATGGTGTCGCCCACTTTCACGGTTTTGCCGACTTCGACGAAGGCTGGCGAACCCGGAGCCGGGGTGCGGTAGAAAGTACCGACCATTGGCGACTTGACCACGAAACCATTCAGCGCTGGTGCGGCCGGGGCTGCAGGTGCGGCGGCGGCAACGGGTGCGGCGGCCGGAGCAGCGGCGGCTGGTGCCGGTGCCTGCATCTGTGGGGCGTAGTACTGTTGGGCCGGGGTCTTGCTGTGACGGCTGATCCGTACGGACTCTTCGCCTTCCTTGATTTCCAGCTCGTCGATACCGGATTCTTCCAGCAGTTCGATCAGTTTCTTAACTTTACGGATATCCATGAATCATCAACTCCCAAGGGTCGGTCAGGGGCGCTTGGCCGGTTGTTCAAGTTGTTCCAGGGCGGCCTCCAGGGCCAGTCGGTAACCGCTGGCGCCAAGGCCGCAGATCACTCCTACCGCTACGTCGGAGAAATAAGAGTGATGGCGGAAAGCTTCGCGTTTGTGCACGTTGGACAAATGCACTTCGATGAATGGGATGCTCACCGCCAGCAGCGCGTCACGTAAAGCAACGCTTGTATGCGTAAAAGCGGCTGGATTGATCAAGATAAAGTCCACGCCTTCGCCGCGCGCGGCATGGATACGATCAATCAATTCGTACTCGGCATTGCTTTGCAGGTAGAGCAGATGGTGGCCGGCTTCACGAGCCCGTCGTTCAAGATCAAGGTTGATCTGATCCAGGGTCACTGCCCCGTAGACGCCCGGTTCGCGGGTGCCGAGCAGGTTCAGATTGGGTCCGTGAAGAACCAGTAAGGTCGCCATCGGCTGTTCCTTGTTATTGATTGGGTACGGCAGAACCCGGCGACTATGCCGCAAAGCCTTTGTGACTGTCCAGTTCTATGCAGTAGGCGGCACGATTACCGAGGATTGCGCGAAATTTGTGACTGAAGCTTTGGATCCAGTCATGGCTGATACAGTCAGGAAGCACTGGAGATCCAATGTGGAGGGCAAGCCCTCTCCCACATTTGATTTCCATGATGGAAGGTCGTGTCAAACACGGAAGGCTTGCACGGCCGTATTGAGTTGCCCGCCGAGCACCAACAGGTGCTCACCCTGACGGCGCCCTTGACCGATGCGCAGCAAGTTATCCTCACCCATTTGGTGAATCCGCTCACTGTTATCGCGAATTTCACTGACTGCGCCACTCTGCTGTGCAGTCACATCGGCGATGCGCACTGCCGTCTCGGAGATGGTCTGTATCGCTCCGACGATTTCATCCAGCGCGCCATCCGCCGCCTGTGCCTGCTGGGCCGTGGCTTCGGCATGTTCGACCTGGGCGCGCATGCCTTGCACCGATTGGTGTGCGGCGGTTTGCAGGCCGGCGATCAGGTCTTGGATTTGCGCCGTGGCGCCCGCCGTGCGTTGGGCCAGGGAGCGAACCTCATCGGCGACCACGGCAAATCCGCGCCCGGCCTCACCGGCGCGAGCGGCTTCGATGGCGGCGTTGAGGGCGAGCAGGTTGGTCTGGTCGGCGATCGAGCGGATCACCGTCAGCACGCCGCCGATCGTGGCGGACTCCTCGGCCAGTTTTTCGATCATCTGCGCGTTTTGCTGAACCTCGCCGACCAGTGCATGCAGCCCGGTGAGGCTCAGGCCGATCACCCGCTGGCCTTGTTCCACCGCCTGGCCCGCGCTGCGACTGGCGTCGGCGGCCTGGCTTGCATCACCTGCCACTTGTTGGATGGTGGCTTCCAGCTCGCCCAGGGAGTCACGAATCTGCGCCGTATCGCCGGCCTGACGCTCGGCGCCGTCATGCAGGCCGCTGCTCAGTTCGGCGAGGGTACGGCTGCTGCCGGCGACTTCCTCGGCGTTGCCGCGAATGGTGCCGACCAAGTCCACCAGGTAGGCGCGCAGTCGGTTCAGGGAGGCTTCGATGTCGTGCAGCTCGCGGTTGGTCTTGCCCAGGGCGATCGGCTGGCTGAAGTCGCCTTCGGCCCAGGTCAAAAGGGCCGGGGCGAGATTGGTCAGTACCCGTGCCAGGCGCCGCTGCAGGGTATCGATCAACAGCGCGATCAGTAGGATCAGGCCGATCATCACGCCTTGCATCAGGCGCACTTCGCCCTGGATCTTGCCGTGCTGCGCGCGCACCACGGGTTCCAGGCCGGCGATGGCTTGCTGCACGGCGGCGATTTTCAAATGGGTGCTCGAGGCGAGGTTGGCGCGTTGCTGGATCTGCTCGCGCGTGCGCTTGAGTTCGGCAGGGTAGCGGGTCAGCAAGCTGTTGAGCTCGCGTTTGAGATCGACGCCAGTGTCTTGCGCTTCGGTCTTCTCGTTGTTTTCCAGGCCCATCATGGCGGAGAAGTCGTCGGCGCCGGATTCGGTACTGGCTTTGACGCCAAGCAAGGGCAGTTGCGCCAACAGGTCGGCCTGGGTGCGGATGCTGGCCAGTTCTCGCTCTACATCGTCGGCCAGTTCGGCGCGTCCGCTGCTGACCAGCTTGTCGCGAGCCAGGGACAACTTGCCCAGATGCTGGGACGCGTCCAGCAGGGGCGGCAGGTAGCGCGCCGCCTCAGGCGAGTTGACGCCTATGGCGTACTGGCTCAGTTGTTCCAGGTTCGCCCCCATTTCGCGTTCGGCTTGCAGCAACAGCGCCTGCGGGTCACCCGCCAGTTTGCCGGCGGCCAGCAGGTCGGTTTTGCTGAAGGTATCAAGGTCGACGAGGCTGGGGCGAAGGTTCTGGGCGAGGTCCGCCGGCAGTTCATCCAGATGTTGCAACAGGCCTTCCAGGCTCTGGTTGGCGCCGCTCAGCCGCAAGGCGTCGCCGCTGGCCAGGTAATCGTCGATATTGCGCGCGGCCTGGTTCTGAAAAGTCTGGGACAGCCCCAGGTAACGTTCCATCAGCAGGTAAGGTCGCTCCAGCGCCCGTTGCGACCACCACAGTGTCGCACCCAGTGCCAGGCACACGGCCACCAACAGAAGGGTATTGAGATTGGTCAGCAGCTTCAGGCGCATGCGTGGTTTCAACCGACAGCAAAAGATAAGTGCCTGAAGTTATTGCGTTTCTGTTACACAGTTATGACGGTATCACTGGATTCCGGTGAAAAGATGGCACTTTGCCTCGATGTGCGCGCAGCCAGTACGCGGTTGCGTCCTGCGCCTTTGGCACGGTACAGCGCCTCGTCGGCCTGGGCGGCCATCATCAGGCTGTCGGAGCCGTCGCACAGCTCAACCAGGCCGGCGCTGAACGTGCACCACAAATCCTCGGGTTGGGCCGGGTAATGAATTTCGGCAAAGCGCCCGCGGATTTCATCCAGCACCTTGCAGGCCGACTCCAGGTCGGTGTCGGGCATCACGATGGCGAATTCTTCACCGCCGTAGCGGCCGATATAGTCGGTCTTGCGCAAACGCTGCTTGAGAAACAGCGCCAGGCTCTTGATCACACGGTCGCCCATGGGGTGGCCGTGGCTGTCATTGACCCGTTTGAAGTGATCGATATCGAGCATGGCGAAGCTCAACGGCTTGTTCTCGCGGCGCGCGCGGAAGCTGCAGTCTTCGAGCAATTGCAGGATATGGGTGTGGTTATACAGGCCGGTCAGGCTGTCGCGCACCATCCGCGCCTTCAAGTTGCGCGCACGGGCGGCGCGATTGCGCACGGTGGTAATCAGGTGACGTGGCTTGATCGGCTTGGTGAGGAAGTCGTCGCCGCCTTCGCTCATGGCGTCCAGTTGTTTGTCCAGGTCATCCTCGGCCGACAGGTAGATGATCGGCACGCTGACGTAGCGGTCGTTATGACGGATCACCTTGGCCAGTTCGGTGCCTGTGCAGGCGGGCATGTACATGTCGAGGATGATCAGGTCCGGCTGGAAATCCGCCAGTTCAGCCATGGCCTGGATCGGTTCGATCAGCGTGCGGGTGACGATGCCTGCACTGTTGAGCAGCCGCTCGGTGTGCAGCGCCTGGGCGCGCGAGTCGTCGATGATCAGCACTTTATAGGGCTCGTACTGGGCGACGCAGGTCAGCACTTCGATCTTTTCCAGCAGGCTTGAAGCTTCCAGCGTGCCGGTAAGGAACTCCTGGCCACCGGCGCGTACGGCGGCCAGGCGGGTCGGCGTGTCGGTTTCATGCAGGCTGAAAAACAGCAGCGGCAGCTTTTGCTCCAGGCCCTCCTGGGCTTCGGCGGCGAGTTTGAGCCCCTGGCCTTCGCCGCAAAAGTCCACGTCCATCACGATGGCGGACGGCAGGCGCTCGGCCATCGACGCACGAAAGGCCGCGACGCTGTCCAGGGATTGGGCGCTCATGCCGAAAAACTCCAACTGCTTGGCCAGGCGCTCGGCGCGGTCGTGATCGGCCAGCATCACGTAGATCGGCTTGCGCATCGGCGGCAGGAACGTTTGGTCCAGCTGGTCGCCCTGGCGCAGGCCGGTGCGTGACAGGCGTTGCATCAGGCGGTTGAGTTCGGTGATCAGGTGGCTGCTCAAGCGCCCGCGATTTTCGTCCACAGCCTTCAGGGATTCGCCGATATGCCGCGCCAGCTGACTATGCTCCGGCTGTTCGAAGCGTTCGGCAAAGCGCAGCAGGCGCAGGTTGGCCTCGCTGAGTTCGGAAAAATCGGCGTTCGACCATTCGCTTCGTTGCAGGCGTTGCCAGATCTCAAGAATTTGACGTGCCTGATGAATTACCCGCTGGGCAAAATGGTGCTTGAGACGCTCACGGCTGGGGTCTTCTGGCTCGGTCATATCCTGACTACTAGTAAGGGTGCATGCTGAGGTCGACTGATGGCTCTATGCTAGCACCTCTTATCTGTTGCATGAGTGTCATACGTCAATTAAGTGCAAGTCTTGGCGATTCAGTTTTTGACTTCATGGTCGCGCAGCTAAAAAAGCGTTCATCCTTTATAGTCGAACACTCTCCGAACGCCACTTTCGTTTAAAAGGCCCGCACCGACGGGCACGATGGGGTAGGGTTGTGGTCGGAGTGTTTGAACGCACCCTGACAAGTGATGTGCATGAACTCAAGTGATTGAAAGGATATCGCCATGCTGGACTGGAAAAACCGTGAAGGCAGTGCCAAAGGCCCCGCCCCTGAGCCCAAGTCGGCCAACCGTGGCTACTTTCGCAACCTGCTGATGAGCAAAGCCTTGCTCAGCGTGTTGGGCTTGTACCTGTTGGTCACCGGTGCCCTGGGTTGGTACTGGAGCGAAGAGCCGGCGCTGTTCCCGGTCCAGCAAAATGCCCAGCTTGCCGCCGAGAAGGAAGGCAAGCAGATGGTGGTGGGCTACACCACTGTCGAAACCCTCAAGACAGTGGTCGGCACGTTGCTTAACAAGCCCGGCGGCTACATTTCCAACGACCGCTTCCCGCCTGGCCTGTGGATGGACAACATGCCGAGCTGGGAATACGGGGTGCTGGTGCAGGTACGTGACCTGACACGCGCCCTGCGTAAAGACTTTGCCCGCTCCCAGTCGCAGTCGGCTGAAGACGGCGACCTGGCCAAGGCCGAGCCTCGCTTCAACTTCGACAATAAGAGCTGGGTGCTGCCGTCCAGCGAGTCTGAATATCAGGAAGGTATCAATTCCCTGAGCCGCTATGAAGCGCGCCTGTCCGACCCGAACCAGAGGGGCGCGCTCTTCTACGCCCGAGCCGACAACCTGAACAACTGGCTGGGTGATGTCGCCACTCGCCTGGGCTCGCTGTCGCAACGTTTGTCGGCCAGTGTGGGCCGGGTGAAGCTGAACACCGCATTGAAAACCGAAGCCCTGGCGCCGGGTGAAGTGCCGCAGGTCGATGAGGAAGTGGTGGAAACGCCATGGATGCAGATCGACAACGTGTTCTACGAAGCCCGTGGCCAGGCGTGGGCGTTATCGCACCTGCTGCGCGCCATTGAAGTCGACTTTGCAGACGTCCTGGCCAAGAAGAACGCCACTGTGAGCGTGCGTCAGATCATCCGTGAGTTGGAAGCCTCGCAGGAAACCGTTTGGAGTCCTATGATTCTCAATGGCAGTGGTTTCGGCATTCTCGCCAACCACTCGTTGGTAATGGCCAACTATATTTCCCGGGCAAACGCTGCAGTGATCGATTTGCGTCAGCTCCTCAACCAGGGTTGATGATGGACGCTATTCAAAGGGAGGCCGCACACCGCGCGGCCTCCGACGCTGAACTGATCTGTTGGGTCGACGAGCAGGACAACCTGCTCGGGCACCTCGTCCGGTCAGACCTTCGCCAGCGCGGCCTGATCGGCCGCTGCACCTTTATCTTTTTGTTCAACTCCCGAGGGGAGCTGTGTGTGCATCGGCGCACCTTGAGCAAGGCGCTGTATCCCGGGTTCTGGGACACGGCGGCTGGCGGGATGGTGGAAAAGGATGAGAGCTACGCCGTTTCGGCTCGGCGCGAGCTTGCCGAGGAACTGGGTGTAACGGGTGTGGAACTGGTCGAACACGACCATTTCTACTTTGAGGATGGCGACAGCCGGCTCTGGTGCAGATCCTACTCCGCCGTGTGGGACGGCCCCCTGCGGTTGCAGCCCGAAGAGGTCATGGAAGCGCGCTTTTTACCCATTGAAGATGTCCTGCAGGAGGCTGAACAAAAGCCTTACTGCCCGGACGCTCAAGAGGGCTTGCGGCGCTATCTGGCCTCGCGTCGCTAAAGTTGTATAAATTGGCGCCATTTGGCTCTTAGCAAGTCGGCTTTTTGTGGTTACACTGCGCGACTTTTCACCCGAACCACCCTTTGCGGTTCGGTAGCGCTGCCCCTGCCTGAGTGGGGCTTCGCGGTCGGCGGCCTCTTCGCAGGTGCCGATCTGTCTTTGTCCTCCCAAGAGGATTGCCGGTGGCCAAAAAAGCCGCATCCTTCGCCGCCCTTGGTGGCCTGGTATTTTCCACCGATGCAGGTCGACACTGCCCGGACTGTAGTCAGCCCGTGGCCGCTTGCACCTGCAAACAGACCCTGATTCCTGAAGGCGACGGTATTGCCCGTGTACGACGCGAGAGCAAAGGCCGTGGCGGCAAGACGGTGACGACCATCACCGGCGTACCGCTGGCCGAAGATGCTCTGAAGGAACTGGCCACTACGCTGAAAAAGCGCTGTGGTACCGGCGGGGCGTTGAAAGACGGCGTCATCGAGATCCAGGGCGATCACGTCGAGTTGCTGTTGGCCGAGTTGATCAAGCTCGGGTACAAGGCCAAGAAGTCCGGCGGCTGAAAGCCTCTTCCCGACCTGTGTCTAAACTCTGTCCTGCGAGCGGGGTCTACCTTTCTTGCAGGCAAATCGTCATTTTCATTCTTTAGACTGCGCCAGCCTCACATGGGGCGGTGCCTTCGACTTCATTTATAGGGGACTTCGATGTCCGTACGACGCACACGCAAAGACGATGGCAGCCAATGGACAGTTGCGGACAGCCGCAGCGTTTACGGGATTCGCCATTGGGGGGCCGGGTATTTCGCGATCAATGATGCCGGTCGCGTTGAAGTCCGTCCGAACGGCCCGAACAGCACACCCGTCGATTTGTACGAGCAAGTCGACGAGTTGCGCAAAAGCGGCTTGTCTTTGCCGCTGCTGGTGCGTTTTCCCGACATCCTGCAAGACCGCGTGCGCCAACTGACCGGTGCGTTCGATTCGAACATCGAGCGCCTGGAATACCAGAGCAAGTACACCGCGCTTTATCCGATCAAGGTGAACCAGCAGGAAGCGGTGATCGAAAACATCATCGCCACCCAGAACGTATCCATCGGCCTGGAAGCCGGTTCCAAGCCGGAGCTGCTGGCCGTACTGGCCCTGGCGCCGAAAGGCGGCACTATCGTCTGCAACGGTTACAAAGACCGCGAGTTCATCCGCCTCGCGCTGATGGGCCAGAAGCTCGGCCACAACGTGTTCATTGTGATCGAGAAAGAATCCGAAGTCGGCCTGGTGATCGAAGAGGCCGCGAGCCTCAAGGTCAAGCCACAGGTTGGCCTGCGCGTGCGTCTGTCGTCGCTGGCGTCGAGCAAGTGGGCGGACACCGGAGGCGAGAAGTCCAAGTTCGGTTTGTCGGCCGCGCAGTTGCTGTCGGTGGTCGAGCGCTTCCGCGCTGCCGGCCTGGATCAGGGCATTCGTCTGCTGCACTTCCACATGGGTTCGCAGATCGCCAACCTGGCCGACTACCAGCATGGGTTCAAGGAAGCTATTCGTTACTACGGCGAACTGCGCAACCTCGGCCTGCCGGTGGATCACATTGACGTCGGCGGCGGCCTGGGCGTGGACTACGACGGTACGCACTCGCGTAACGCCAGCTCCATCAACTACGACATGGACGATTACGCCGGCGTAGTGGTGGGGATGCTCAAGGAATTCTGCGACGCGCAGAGTTTGCCGCACCCGCACATCTTCTCCGAAAGCGGCCGCTCCCTGACGGCGCATCACGCCATGCTGGTGGTGCAGGTCACCGACGTCGAGAAACACAACGACGACGTGCCGCAGATCGAGAACAAGGAAGCGCTGCCGGAGACCGTGCAGTGGCTGGTCGACCTGCTCGGCCCGACCGACATCGAAATGGTCACTGAGACCTACTGGCGCGCCACGCACTACATGAGCGATGTGGCCACCCAGTACGCCGACGGCAAACTGACCCTGGCCGAGAAAGCCCTGGCCGAACAATGCTACTTCGCCGTGTGCCGCCGCCTGCACAACTCGTTGAAGGCCCGCCAGCGCTCGCACCGCCAGGTGCTGGACGAACTCAACGACAAGCTGGCCGACAAGTACATCTGCAATTTCTCGGTGTTCCAGAGCCTGCCGGACACCTGGGCTATCGGCCAGGTGCTGCCGATCCTGCCGTTGCACCGTCTCGACGAAGAGCCGCTGCGCCGTGCGGTACTGCAGGACCTGACCTGCGACTCCGACGGCAAGATCAAGCAGTACGTCGACGAGCAGTCAATCGAGACCAGCCTGCCGGTGCATTCCTTGAACGAAGGTGAGGACTACCTGCTGGGTATCTTCCTGGTGGGCGCCTACCAGGAAATCCTGGGGGATATGCACAACCTGTTCGGCGATACCGACTCGGTGAACATTTACCAGCGTGAAGACGGTTCGGTGTACAGCGCCGGGATCGAGACCCATGACACCATCGAAGACATGTTGCGCTATGTGCACTTGTCGCCGGAGGAGTTGATGACTCACTACCGCGACAAGTGCGCCAGCGCGAAGATCAGCGCGAGTGAACGTACCCAGTTCCTTGACGCATTGCGCCTCGGGTTGACTCGCTCGTCTTACCTGTCGTCGTGAGGCGATAGCGTTTTAGCAAAAAACCGCCTTCTCAGGTAATGCCAGTCAGTTAAGCGATAGAGCGGACAACGAGTAACCTGTGGCGCGAGAGCTTGCTCCCGTTGGACTGCGTAGCAGGCCCAGCCTTTTCAAGCCTAAAGCTGGGGCCGCTTCGCGACCCAGCGGGAGCAAGCTCCCTCGCCACAGTGATCTATGCTCCTCCTTAACTGAATGGCATTTACCTTCTCAGGTGGGTTTTTATTTCATGGCTCGGCCAACCACCGGTTCTGAGTGTTCAGGCGCCAGCCGATGAATGCCAGGGTCAGGCTGCGCAGCGCCATAAAGAGCAGGAAAGTTATCCACAGGCCGTGGTTGCCCAGGCCCTGCAACGCCCAGGCGAATGGCAGTGCGAGCAAGACGGTCAGCAACATGCCA
This sequence comes from Pseudomonas sp. MWU13-2517, assembly GCF_023242545.1. Taxonomy (NCBI): domain Bacteria; kingdom Pseudomonadati; phylum Pseudomonadota; class Gammaproteobacteria; order Pseudomonadales; family Pseudomonadaceae; genus Pseudomonas; species Pseudomonas sp. MWU13-2517. The sequence continues at coordinate 202,355 of NZ_JALMFA010000012.1, forward strand.
TTGCGCATTTCCCGTGCCCGCGTTGCGCCGATAAACAGACCGTCCAGCAGGTAGCTCCATACGGCGATCAGCGGCAGTACCGCCAGATAAGGCAAGTAGCGGTCGGCAGTTTCGCGCACGCTGGCGATATCGGTTTGCATGGCGATAAACAGGTGGCCGCCGAAGGTGAACAGCAAGGCGAACCCCGTACTGGCGATCAATGACCACCCGCCGGCAACCACCAGTGAACGACGCAACGCCTGGCGATCATGGGCCCCAATGGCATGACCGCACAGTGCCTCCACTGCGTGTGCCAGGCCGTCCAGCGCGTGAGCCGTCAGCAGCAGGCCGTTGAGCAGCAGCGCATTGGCCGCCACGGTGGCGTCGCCCAGGCGTGCGCCTTGCACCGTGATCATGAAAAATACCGATTGCAGGGCGAGGCTGCGGATGAAAATGTCGCGGTTGACCGCCAGCAGTGGGCGCCAGCTTTGCCACCGCTTCAATGCAGCCCAGGCGATATGCCCGGGGTAGGCACGCAGGGCTTTCTGCGTCATCGCCAGGCCGAGCAGGGCGCCGGTCCACTCGGCCACGACGGACGCCCGCGCCGAACCGACGACGCCCCAATCCAGACCGAGCACGAACCACAGGTTCAAGGCGATGTTGACCAGATTGGTGGTCAGCAGGATCGCCAACGGCGCACGGGCGTTCTGTGTGCCGAGGAACCAGCCGACCAGCGCATAGCTGGACAGCGCGGCAGGCAGGCCGAACAAGCGCGTGTGGAAGAACTCGCGGGTCAGTTCAGTCAGTTCGGTGGACGGTTGCATCCACTCCAGCGCCAGATGGCTCAGGGGAATGCCTACCGTGCCCAGCAGTATCGCCAGGCCCAGCGCCAGCAACAGACCTTGCAGCAGGATTTGTCGCAACGCCGCGCCATCCCCGCGCCCGCTGGCTTGCGCGGCAAACCCGGTGGAGCCCATGCGCAAGAACCCCATGGCCCAGGCGAGAAAGGTGTACAGGCTGGCGCCGACAGCCACGGCACCCAGTTGATGGGCGTGGGGCAGGTGGCCGATGACCATGCTGTCTACCAGGGCCACCAGCGGCACCGAGATATTGGACAGGATCATCGGTGCAGCCAAGGCCCAGACGCGGCGATGAGTGGGGCGATGGCGCCAGTCGGTGAGTAAGGCTTTCAAGTATTAATGCACGACCCAGCTGAGCAGCCAGAGGCCCAGCATCAGCCAGATAATCCCGGCGATGATCGACGCCCGCATAAACGCGCGCACTGCCGAGTACAACAGCATCAGGCCGATGATCAGGGTAATGATGCTGATGATCGAGGTGTCCATGCCCAGCGTGCGCGACAGCCCATCGATGAAGTTGCCACCCGCGTGGGTCAAGGCGCCGAATAGCCCGCTGAGCCCGTCGACGATAAAGCGGATGATGGAACCGAGCGCCTGGCCCAACCATTCGAAAAAGCTTTCTACCTGCATGTGTGTGTCCTGATGAGAGGGTGGGCGTTGCTGTGCCTTTGGTTGCGATTGCGCCAGGCGAGTTCCCTATAAGCATAGAGGTTTGCCGTGGTGTAATCATGGGCTGTGTTTGGTGTCGATGGATTCACTTGCCTTGATGGCTCATCCGCCCGAAGCTATACGCCTTCAGGAGCCCGCGCATGAACCTCGAACACCTCACCGAACGCCTGCATCGCATCCGCGATACCAACGATTGGAAGCAGTTCCACAGCCCGAAAAACCTGGCCATGGCCGCCAGTGTGGAAATGGCCGAGCTGGTGGAGATTTTCCAATGGCTGACCGAAGACCAGTCGCGCCAGTTGCCCGCGGACAAACTCGCCCACGCCGGCCAGGAAGTCGGCGACATCGTACTGTACCTGTTGTTGCTGTGCAGTGAACTGGGGCTGGACATGAACGAGGTGGTGCGCGCCAAGCTGGCCGACAGCGAACGGCGGTTTATCCATGAGTGATCGTCATTTCGACCAACTTGCCACGCGTTTCGCCGAGAAGATTTATGGCGGCGCCAAAGGCGCGATCCGCCTGGCAGTGCTACAGGCCGACCTGAGCGAAGCCCTGCCGGATCGCCCGTTGCGCGTGCTGGACATCGGTGCGGGCCTTGGGCACATGTCGCTATGGCTGGCCGAGCGCGGCCACCAGGTGACGTTGGCCGAACCTGCCGAGCCGATGCTCGAGGGTGCCCGTCAACGCTTCGCCGAGGCCGGGCAGACCGCGACTTTTATCCATGCGCCCTGGCAGGACTTGCTCGGTCAACTCACCGAACCCTACGACCTGGTGCTGTGCCATGCCGTGCTGGAGTGGCTGGCCGAACCCCATGCGATCCTGCCGGTGCTGCACCAGCTCACCGTGCCTGGCGGCTGGTTGTCGTTGGCGTTCTACAACCGCGATGCGCTGATTTATCGCAACCTGCTCAAAGGCCACTTCCGCAAGATGCGCAAGAACGTCATGGCCGGCGAAAAGCAGAGCCTCACGCCGCAACAGCCGCTTGATCCTCGTGAGTTGGCGGCGCAACTTGAGGGGCTGTGGCAAGTCGAAAGCCAAAGTGGCGTGCGGGTGTTCCACGACTATATGCCGGTGGAGTTCCAGGCCCGTGCCGACTTGCAGGATGTGTTGGAGATGGAACTTGCCCATCGTCGTCACCCAAGCTTTGCCGGACTTGGGCGTTATTTACACTGGATCTGCCGTCCGGTTTAAGCGGCCCAGTTTGCGGAGGTCGAAATGCGCCGTCTCTGTTTGATCCTGTTGTCTCTCGGTCTGGGGGCCTGCTCCAGCCCCAACCCTTATGTGCCGAGCTCGGCGCCGATGCCGCCGGCTCCGGCCCGGGCGGCCAATACCTTTGATGCCAGCGCCTACCCGGCGCCGGTGCGTGACTACGGTGCCTATCGCAGTTGGGCCTGGCTCAACGGCCAGCTGCCGGCGGGCTCGGCCTGGGTCGACTCGGCGCAGATCGCCGAGGCGGTGGTGGGAGCCCTCGATCAGCGCGGTCTGCGCCCATTGCATGACAACCGTGCGCCAGACCTGCTGGTGAGTGCCGATGTGCGCCTGGAAAAGCGTCTGCGGCAGGTGCAGGACGATTATGGCTACGGCTACGGCGGCTATAACCGCTACGGCAATGGCTACGGCATGTACAACACGGTGCCTGTGGTGCGCACCTATGAAGTGACCGTAGCGGTGGCGCGGATCAGCCTGTTCGACGCGCGTACCCGCCAGCCGGTCTGGAGCACCAGCGCCGAAACCACCAGCCAGGGCAGCTTGAGTGAGCGAGCTGAGGCGTTACGCGAAGCGATGCAGAAGGCAATGACTGCCTATCCACCCAGTTAGCAGCTATTCTCATCTCAGGCTCGAACGTCTTTTGGAGAACATCCATGTTTCGTCGCATTGCTGCACTTGCCGTTGTTGTATTGCTGGGCGGCTGCCAGACCAGTCAGGTCAACCATGACTTCGACGCCAGCCGCGACTTTGGCGCCTACCGCAGTTGGGCCTGGAACGACCCGGCGCTGCAATACCGCCCGGATGATCCGCGTATCAAGAGTGACCTGACCGAACAGCGCATCCGCCAGGCCGTGGGCGAACAACTCGACCAACGCGGCCTGCGTCCTGCGGCGGCAGGCAGTCATGCCGACGTCAAGGTGCAGGCCTACCTGATCGTCGAGGATCGCCAGCAGCAAGTCACCACCAATTACGGTGGCGCCTGGGGCGGCCCGTGGAATGGTTATTGGGGGGCGCCGATGTACAACGAAACGCGCAACATCACCTATAAAGTGGCGACCATCCAGATTGACCTGCTCGACGGCAAGGACGGCAAACTGGTGTGGCGTGGCAGTGACGAACAGATCATGGCCAGCACGCCGAATCCGCAGGACCGCAGCAATGCCATCCGCTCGACCGTGGGCAGGATTCTTTCCAACTATCCACCCCACTGAAAATCCTCGCACCGCACCTCGCACTGCACCTCACACCGAGGATCTTCTGCACCCTCAGACGCAGCGTTTGCGTCAGCCCTGTCTACACTCATCTACAGCACAGGAGAGTAAGCGCTCGGCGACCCGCCGGCACAGGAGTGCTCGATGTCTCCCCGATTTCCAGGTAAGCAGCGTGGCGCCATTGGTCTGATGGCGGTGGGTGTGTTGGCGTTGGCATTGGTTTGCACATTACTGGTGATCGACAGTGGTCGTTTGTATCTGACCAAGCGCCAGTTGCAAGGCGTGGCGGACACCGCGGCGCTGGAGGCCGTCAGCCGTGGGGGGACGTGCCAGGCCGGTTTGAGCGCAGCGGCCTTTGCTGCGCAAAGTGTGGCGCGCAATAATTTTGTACTGGGTAACGGCAATACATTGGTGGCCCGCTGCGGTTCGGTGATTACCGGCGCTTCGGGCATGCGCACCTTCAGCGCAAACCCGGCGCTGTCGTCAGCCATTCAAGTGGTGGTCAGCGAGACCGTCCCAACCAGCGTCGCGGCAGGCGTCTGGGCACTGACCTCCGGTAGTCCGCTGAGCCTCAACACTGTATTGACCGCCACGGCAGTGGCGGCGATCCCCACGCCGCCCTTGGCCCAGCTCTCCATCAGCAGCACGCTGGCCAGCGTCAACACGAGCAGTGCCAGCCTGTTGAACCCGTTGTTTTCCGGGCTGCTCGGCGGCAACGTCAACCTGACGGTCGCGGGTTGGAATGGCCTGATCAATACCAATATCAACCTGCTCAGCTACCTCAACCAATTGGCGATCAACCTCAACGTGACCGCCGGCAATTACACACAGTTGCTCAACACCAACGTCACTGCGACACAGTTGATTCAGGCCGCGATCAACGTGCTGACCGCCAACGGCGCGACAGCGGATGTATTGACCGCCCTGGGCAACCTGCAATTGGCTGCAATCAATCAGGCACCGCTGGCGCTTGGGCAGATCCTGCAGTTGCAGACGGGCGTCACCGCGGCGGCGCTCAACGCCAACCTTCAGGTCTTCCAACTGGTCCAGGGCATCGTGCAACTGTCCAACAGCCAGAGCGCGGTGGCGGCGACCTTGCCGGTAAGCCTGCTCGGGTTGGCCAATATCACCACCCAGGTCAAGGTCACCGAGCCGCCGCAATTGTCGGCTATTGGTAATCCGGCACTGGCGGCAGCCAACCCGCAGGGGCCGAATGCGATCTACGTGCGTACGGCTCAGGTACGTACCGAGGTGACCGTCAGCTTGCCGGTGTTGAACGGTCTGTCGGGGATCAATACGGCGGTGAATAACCTGGCAGGGCCGCTGACGCCGGTGATCAACGGCTTGTTGAGCTTGAACCTGGTGACCACCATCAATTCGGCCCTGTGTTTGCTGGGGGCTGGTTGCCAGCAGTTGGATTTGCAGGTGCTGCCGGGCAACCTGTCACTCAATATCGTGTTGGATGCCGGTGGCGCCAGCAGTTATGTCACCGCCTACAGTTGCCCAACCGGCAGCGCCGGCACCAAGAGCCTGACCGCCAGCACCACCACTTCGCTGGCGTCGTTGAACGTAGGCAATATCACCAACGCGTTCTCCACCACGCAGCCAATGACGGTGGCCCCCCTGGCGCTGATCGATATCGGCACCAAGACCTGCCATGAGATCCTCGGTATCGGTAGCTGCGATGCCCGTGTGCCGTTTGCCGGTGGCGGCATCGGGATCAAGGTGCAAAGCCTGATCGCCGGCAGCGTCCAAACCCAGGTGTTTTCCAGCACCGCGCCGTTCGCCACGCCGCCCAATGTGGGGCTCGCGCCGTCTTATCAGGCCGCCACACCGTCCACCGATGTGGTCAGCAGCCTTTCCTCCACCCTCAACGGCGTCGGTATCACGGCCTATCAGCCGGTGGGCAATAACCCGGTGGGCAGCCTGATAGCGAACACGGTGTCGCTGCTCAGTGGCGTCAGCACCATCGTCACGCCGGTGGTGGACGGCCTGTTGGGCCCGCTGCTGAACCCGATTCTCAACAATCTGTTGAACAGCTTGGGCATCAGCCTTGTGAACGTAAATGTCGGCGCTAACCTGACCTGTGGCCAGACCGGGGAAGCCTACCTGGTGATTTAAGCATCGACGGCCCTGGGCAGTTCCACGCAAAAGCGCGCGCCCTGTTCACCATTGCTGACGCTCAGGCGACCGCCCATGTTTTCCACGATACCGTAGCTCACCGACAAGCCCAGCCCGGTGCCCACGCCAATCGGCTTGGTGGTGAAAAACGGTTCGAAGATCCGCTCCAGCAGCCGTGGGTCGATGCCACCGCCGTTGTCTTCGACCCAGATGCGCACGTGCTGGCTATCGTGTTCGGTATGTATGTCGATCCACGGGCGCAGCTCGGGATTTCTCTCGCGCTGGCTGAGCAGCGCATCGCGCGAGTTGACCATCAGGTTGATCAGCACTTGCTCAAGCTGATCGACATGACCTTTGACCTGCACCGGTATATCCGCCTGGCTCAGGCGCACGTCTACGCCTTTGCCGCGTAAACCCTCACTGAGTAACGACAGGGTACCCTCGACCGCCTGGGCCGGGTCGAAAGGTTGTTGCTCGACTTCCGAGCGGCGGCCGAACACGCGCATATGGTCCACAACCCGCGCTGCGCGCTGCACCTGGGCGTCGATGCGCTGGAGTTTTTCAGTGAGGTAATCCACCTCTGCGTTGCCGGTGCTCAAGCGCTTGAGCACGTTGACGATGGCCATGCGCATCACGTTCAGCGGCTGGTTGATCTCGTGGGCCAGGCCCGTGGCCATTTCGCCGAGGGTGGCCATTTTCGCGCTTTGGGTCAGTTGTTGCTGGGAGCGGCGTACTTCAGTGTTGTCGCGGCCCACGGCCTGTACTTCCAGCAACGCGCCTTGCTCATCAAACACTCCACGGTCCGACCACACCCACCAGGCGTGCTCGCGCCCCGGCAGCTGCAGGTTGATTTCAGCCGTGCTGACTGGAAATTCCGGGGTCAATTGGTGGACGCGTTGTACAAACGCCTGACGCTGTTCGTCCGACAACCAGTTGCCCAGGTTCAGCCCTGGCAGCTGGCGTGGCAGGCATTCCAGGTAATTGGCCAGTGGCGTGTTGCCGAAGGTCAGGGTCAGGTCCGGACGGTAGCGGCAGATCATCGCCGGGGAGTCCTCCACCAGAATGCGGTAGCGCTCCTCGCTGTCCTTGACTTGTTGCGCCGCCAGCGTCGCCTCGGTGACGTCCAGCCACAGGCCAACCGCCTCCACCGGCAGGCCGAGGTCGTCGCGCAACAGCTTGGCTTCATCGAGCAGCCAGTGGTAAGCGCCCTGTTTGTCTTGCACCCGATAACGGCTGCGCACGCTGCCTTCGCGCAGCAACTGGCGGGTGCGTTGGAAGTACAGGTCGCGGTCGTCCGGATGCACCCATTGCACCAGGCTGTCGTGGTTGCATTCGTCCAGCGTGCGACCCAGCAGCGGCAGCAGGCTGTCGCTGAAAAAAACCGGATGCAGGGCGCCGTTCACATAGCGTTGCACGTAGATGATGGCGGGCGAGCTGGCGATCAGGTTTTCCAGGCGCGCATGGGCGACGTCGGCTTGTAACTGCTGGTTCTTGATGTCGCTGATGTCGAGCATAAAACCGATGCAACGGCGTTGCTCGCCGGTGCCCAGCACCTGGCCTTGGACGCGATACCAGGTGCTGTCGCTACGACTGAGGCGCACGCTGGCGAGCAGAGGCTTACCAAGGTTTTGCAGATCCCGCAGACGGCTCTGCAGTTCAAGACGGTCGGCGGGGTGGATCAGGTTCAGCCAGGTATCCAGGGCTTGTCGGGTCGGCTCTTCTTCCTGGCCCAGGTTACGCATCAATTGCGGGGCGAGTTGGATCTCGCCGCTGCCGGGCAGCAGCTCCCACCATCCTGTGCCCAGCAAACCTTGCAGGGCTTCCAGGCGCTCCAGCTGTTGGTGGTGGCGCTGTTCGCGCAGGCGGCTGAGCAAGGGCGCAGCGAGGGCGGCGGCGAGGTCAAGCCAGTCGCGATCACTGGCGTGGGGCTGACCGTGGTAGGCCCCGCACAACAACCACGCGGCGACGCCCTGGCCGTCGCGATAGGGCACAAGGAACCCGTCGGCGTTGCCGAACACGCTGTGTAAACGCGGGTGTTCGCCACGCCCATACGGCGCTTTGAGGGCCTGTGGTGCAGTGCCGTTGAGGCTGTCCAGGCAGGTGCCGAGGCGTTGCCCGGTATGCCAGAGCTGCGGCGCATCATGGTTGGCGTACTGGCCGTAGACCCGCCAGCCTTGGTCTTCCTGGTCGAGCAACGCGAGGCCCACACAGGGAATGCGCCAGCGCTGCGCCACGCTGCACAACTGTTCGTTGAACACCTCGGGCAAACGGCTGAGGCTGCACACCCGCAGGTGCTCGCTGACCAGGCTGGTGAGGTGGTGATTCTGTTCGCGTTGCTCGGCCAGTTGCCGGCCCCCGAGTAAATCGCTGATGTCCACCGCATGCAGCAGCCAGCCGTTGTCATATGGCTCAAGCGTGCCTCGGGTGTACAGGGTTTGCCCGGAGACACCCTGGAAATCCAGGTCGAGGCTGTGGCGTTGCCAGTCGGCCGGCACGCCTTCCAACGCCAGGGCGCTGTCGGCGCTGAGCAAGTCTTGCAACGGTAGCGTGACCGCGTGTGGGACGAGGTATTGACGTAAGGTGCCGCTGATTTCGAGCACGCGCCCTTGAGCGTCCAGGTGCAGGTGCAGCCCGGCATAAGCAGGCGCCGGCGTGTCGAGGGCCAACGCAGCACTGCGGCCGAGCAGGCGCCCGAAGAGTTTGTCCCCGGCGGTCAAAACTGCAGGCTCGACTGGGCCTGCAACGTCACCGGTAACTGCGGCACGGTGCCAATGCCAGGCAACACGATAAATGGCATCACGTTCTGGAGATTGGCCGTGGGGTAGCTGATTTTTACCGTTACCAGGCCGCTGACCAGCGTGGTGCTGACGTGTGTCGCTACATTGAAGTTGAAGGCGGGGGGGATCCACCCCAGGCGTGTGGCGACGGTGCTATTGGCCGTGTTGATCACTGCCGCGTCATAGCCTTGCATACTCGGGTCCAGGCCCACGACCAGGCGCACGGCTTCGGCGGTCGCCTGGTTGAACGACTGCTTCAGCAGCAGTGGCAGGCTATAGCTGACCATTGCGTAGAACACGGCGAAAAAAATCACGAACACGGCCACGAATTCTATCGCTGCCGTGCCTTTTTGCTGTTTGGGGAGGCTTGTTCTCATCACCGCGTCTACCCTGACGGCTACTACTTGATATCAGCATAGAATCAATCAGCCAAAAGGGATGTTTTTTACGTGATCCAGGGTGCCGTGGTGCTGGTGTGGTTGGGGCTGTGCGCGGTGCAGGACGCGCGGCAGCGCTTGCTCGCCAATCGCCTGACGCTGGGGGCGGCGCTGTTGGCATTGATCTATCTGCTGTGCAGGGGCAACACATGGCTGGGCTCGCCCGCCGGGCAGGGCCTGTTGGCGTTTGCGCTGGCGCTGCTGCTGACCCTTCCGGGGTACGCCCTGGGCCGCCTGGGCGCGGGGGATGTGAAATTGCTCGGGGCGTTGGCGCTGGCTTCGAATGCCGAGTATTTACTGGGGGCTTTTATCGGGGCAACAGTCGCCAGCGTGCTCTGGTTGATGCTTGCGCCGACGGTGTGGCCGCTTATGGGGCAAGGGCTTAAAAACCAACTTCTCTACTTGGCGCCGCACGCGTCAAAAAAACTGCCGTTCGCCCCGTTTTTGCTGGTGGGGTTCGCGCTTGCCTGGTGTTGGATCCATTAGTCGTCGCGGGTATTAACGCTATGTACATAGTCGGAAAGTACGTCTACGTTTAAGTTGTGTAGGAATATTCGTCGTAAAGGATGGGTCAAACTTTTGGCTTGCCAGGCATGGAGTCGCGCGTGAACAAGCTTACCTCTGCGGTAAAAGTGCTCGTAGTCGACGATCAACCGCTGATCGTGGAAGAACTCTGTGAGTTTCTCGAGAGCAGCGGCTTTCGCTGCGTCCCTTGTGAATCCAGCCAGCAAGCCTTGACGCGTTTCAGCCAAGATGTCGACATCGGCCTGGTGCTGTGCGATCTGCACATGCCGGAAATGGATGGCATCGAGTTGGTCCAGGCGTTGCAAAAGATCGCCGGTAAGCAGCGGGCCTTCGAAGCGATCATGTTGACCGGCCGTGCCGACAAGCAGGACGTGATCAAGGCCCTGCGTGCCGGATTCGCGGACTACTACCAGAAGCCGATCAATCTGCATGAATTGCTCGAAGGCTTGCAGCGACAGGAAGCCGCGTTGGAGGAGCGCAGGAAAGACCTGCAACTGGGGCACTTGAATCAGAAGCTGCAATTTCTGTCCGAATCCATCAATGACCTTTATCAGGACCTCGACAAAGTACGTCGCAGCCCAACCGGACCGGAGGGCGATGAGGTATCGGCCGCGGACGCCGCACCATTGGAAGTCCCGGCAATCTTCAACCAGCTGTCACCGCGCCAATTGGATGTGGCGCGGCTGGTGGGCAAGGGCCAGACCAACTATCAGATTGCCTGCGAATTGGGCATTACGGAAAACACTGTGAAGTTGTACGTGTCCCAGGTGCTGCGCTTGACCCATATGCATAACCGTACGCAACTGGCACTGGCGCTGTCACCTGGAAGTTCGGCGCTGCACCAGCGCGTGACGGCCCACTGATTGTTCTTTGAAATAGGGGAGGGGCTTGCCGCACCTCCCGCAGTTGGAACTGCAGCAACTACTGATGATTGCCGCCGGTTTGCCCCCCCACCTTCTGTTCGAAGAATTCCGGAATCGGATGCTTGTAGCTGTCCAGCAATCGTTGGGCGGCTTGATCGCGTTCGGCGGCGGTGGCTTTCTGCGGCGTGCTGGACGCAAGCTTGCCGCTGGACTGCAGCGTCAGCCAACTCTCGGTAACGGCCTGTTGCGGGGATGATGGGCCGGGCTCCATGGCCATGATGTGCAGGGGCAATGTCAGCACTGCCAGGCTTGCGAGATAAGGTAGTTTCATCATCAATTCCTCGGGTTGCCGGCGGCGTCACTGGCCTCGGCGATCTGATCTTTGGCCTTGGCGACGGGCGTGTTGGAACCCTTGAGTTTCTCGGCCCTGGCCTGGGCTTCGGTGACTTGTTCGGGGCTCAGCCCCATCTGGCTGACCAACTGGGCGGCCTGCTTCCAGTTGTCCTGATAGATCAGCAAGGTCACCAGATTGATCGCCGCCAACGGGTCGCTCTGCTTGAGTTCCATGGCGGTCATGAATTCGAAACGGGCGTCTTCCAGGCGCAGTTGGTTGAGGTACACCACGCCCAGGTCGTTGCGGATTTTTTCGTCGGTCGGCGCCAGCCTTGCCGCGCGCTGCAAGTGCGCCATGGCTTGCCCGTTGTCGCCCTTGGCTGAGGCGAGTTGGCCCAGGCCATGTTCACCTTCGGCGGCCATGCAGGTGCCGAGCAGGCTGCGGTACAACGGCTCGGCCTCGCTGCGGCCGAGCAACCGATAGGCCTTGGCCTGGCGCAGGCGCACCTGGGGCAAGTGCGTGGGCAAGTTCTGCAGGTTGGCCAGGCTGGCGTGCAGCTTGCCGTCGTTGGCCATTTCATCGGCCAGGTTCAGTGCCAATTCCTGGTCGGAACCGGGCTTGGGGCAACTGCCGCTGGCCGTGAGCGCGCTCCACGGGGTTTGGCCATTGCTGGCGCAACCGCCGAGCAACAACAGGCTCAAACCGGCTATCAATGCTTTCATGGAGCGCTCCTCATAAGTGACTCAACGCTTGGGATATGCCGATGAACGCCGGCCCCCCGAGTACGATCAGCAGGGCGGGAAACAGAAAAACCATCATCACCACCGACATTTTTGCCGACATTTTCGAGACGAATTCCTGGATGCGGGTCAGGCGGCGGTCGTCGAGCAACTGCTTGAGCGCCAGCAACGACTTCATCGCGCCGCCACCTTGCTGCACCAATTGCTGGAGGATGGTGCAGGTATCGGTAAATTCATCCACGGCCAGCAGCCGGGCGGTCTTGCCCAGTTCCTCGCTGAGTTCCAGGCCGGAGTCGACGCGGGTCAGGATCAGGTGCAACTCATGGGTCAAGGCCGGCAGCAGGCGCTGCGCTTCAATGCTTAACACGCGCAGCGCTTGTTCGACGGCCATGCCTGACTCGAACAGGATGCGCAGCAGAGGGATGAAGGTCGCCACCTCTTGGGCGATCTGCTGCTGCCGACCTTTGGCGACGCTGGAGAGGATGCGCTTGGGCAGCAGGTAGCCAATGCCCAGTGCAATCAGGGGCGCAAGCCAAGGCGAGGCGATGTGGGGAAACAGTACGCTCTGGGCCACCACCACAAGGCCCAGCAGTACCAACGGCGTGCCGATCTGCAAAGCGGCGAACATCGAGCGCTGGCTGGTTTTACGCCAGCCGACCCGGTTGAGCAGGACCTGGGTTTCGTTGTCCAGGCTCACCGAGCGTTGCGCCAGCTGGCTGCTGCCCAGTTGCTGCAACAGGCTGCCGAATTTAGCTTCGCGGCCCATCCGGCCCTGCAAGCGTTGGGCAACCAGGCGCTGGCCGCGCCGGTGCCGGATCAGGTTGGCGAGCACCAGCGCCAGGGCGGCGAGGAACAGAACGGCGCTGATCAGCAGGGCAATTGCCATGTCATACGCTCCGCAACATGCGCCATAAGGTGAAGCAGCCCATGAGCTGCATGGCCAGGGCCACGAACAACAGCAGGCGACCCGTGCTGTCGTTCCACATGGTCATCAGGTACGCGGGGTTCACTGCCAGGAAGTAGCCCACCATGGAAATCGGCAGGGCGGTGAGCACGTAGGCGGTCACCCGGGTTTCGCCGGTCAGGGCGCGCAGCTGGCGGGCAGCCTGCTCGCGTTCGCGGATCATCTTGATCAGGTTTTCCAGCAGTTCGCTGGCGTTGCCGCCATAGCGGTGGTTGACCTTCAAGCCCAACGCGAACAGGCGAAATTCGTCACGCTCGTAGAATTCGGCAAAGTCATGGATCGACTCCGGCAGGCTGACGCCCAATTGCACGTTGCGCTGGATACGCCCCATGGCCTGTTTCAGTGGGGCTTCGGTGATCTCGATGCCACCCAGCACCGCGTCGGCCAGGGTGCGCCCGGCCTTGAGACTGCGCACGGTGTGGTCGAGCAATGCCGGCAATTGTTCGATCATGCGCTTGATGCGCCGCTGATACCGCCAGGCGACGTACAAGCGCAGCAGCAGGGGAGGCACTACCAGCATCGCCAACAAGCCGGGCCAGCCGGCAACCATCAGCCCCAACAGGACGCCCAGCATCCACATCGCCAGCCACAGCCCCAGGCTGTCACTGGGTTTGCCCAGGCCCGCGCGCACGAACATGCGCTCCATGCCACTCCACTGGCTGGCCACTTCGGCGGGCTTCGGCTGGCCCTCGGCAAGACGGTCCAGTACGCGTTCGGTCTGGGCGCGGCGCAGGCCATGTTGAAACGATCGAATCGACAGGCCGGCCAGGATCAGGCAGATAAGCAGCAGAATGGCCCCAGTCATGGTCGAGCCCCTTTCAAGGTAATGTCGGTTCGCGGCGCAGTTTTTCACCGGCCGGGTTGACCGCTTCACGCAGGAAGCCGAAGCCGGTTCGCCGGTCGTGGCGGAACAGGGTGTTGGTCACGTACACGTCTTCGCGAATGCCCACCACCTCGACCACCTCGCTGACACAGCGGCGCCCGTCGGGCAGGCGGGTCAGTTGAATCACCACATCCAGCGCCGCACAGATCATTTGCCGCAGGGTTTTTTCCGCCACTACCCGGCCAGTCAAACCCACCAGGGTCTCCAGGCGCAGCAGGGCATCGGTAGCGTTGTTGGCGTGCAAGGTACTCATGGAACCGTCGTGGCCGGTGTTCATGGCAGTGAGTACATCGAGCACTTCCACGCCACGGATTTCACCCAGGATGATGCGGTCGGGGCGCATCCGCAGGGCGTTGCGGATCAGGTCGCTGGCCTTGACCTCGCCATGGCCCTCGGCATTCGGCGGACGGGTTTCCAGGCGCACCACGTGAGGGTGGCCCAGTTGCAGTTCGGCGACGTCTTCAATGGTCACCAGCCGCTCATGGGGGTTGATCAGTTGGCTGAGGATGTTCAGCAGCGTGGTTTTACCCGTGCCGGTGCCACCGCTGATGAGGATGTTGCAGCGTTTGCCCACGGCCTCCTGGAGGAAGTCAAAGATGTTCTGGTCGATGGTCTGCATGGCCACCAGGTCACTGCTTTTGAGCATGTCCTTGCGAAACTTGCGGATCGACAGACACGGTCCGTCCAGGGCAATCGGCGGGATGATCGCATTGACCCGGCTGCCATCGGGCAGGCGCGCATCGACCATCGGCGACGACTCATCCAGGCGTCGGCCGAGGGGCGCGAGGATGCGTTGCATCACGCGTTCCACATGGTGGGAGTCGATGAACCGCAGGTCGCTCTGGTGCAGCAGGCCGTCGCGCTCTATAAACACCCGGTGTGGGCCGTTGACCAGGATCTCGGTGACGGACGGGTCGCGCAGTAGTACTTCCAGCGGGCCGAAGCCGGTCAGTTCGTCGACGATTTCCTCGGCCAGGCGCTCCATCTCATAACGGGAAATCGCCAGGTGCATGCGGTTGATGTATTCGGCCACTTTGTCGATGACAAACTGCGCCAATAATTGACGCGAACCTTCCAGCAGGTTTTTCCCCGACTCTTCGATGGCATCGATGATGTAGCGATGGAACACCAGCTTGAGCCCGTCGTGCTCGGCGTTGCCGTTGAGGGCATGGGCGGGGGCACCGAAGAGTTTTTCACTGTTCATTTGCCGGCTCTCAGCAGGCGATCAAGCCAGTTGTGCGATGGTTTTTCCAGATTTGCCGAACGTTTTGCCAGGCGCTCACCGAGGATTTTCAGACCCTGGGTCAGGGGTTCTCGTGGCGCCAGGGCGAACAAGGTCTGGCCCTGATTTTTTGCGTTCAGGCGCACGTCCGGGCTCAGGGGCAGCACGGCAATCACCTCCAGGCCAAAGCTTTTGCTCAGGGTTTCGGAGTCCGGTGCACAGCTCTTGATATAGCCATCGACCAACAGTCTGGCGTGCTCCAACTTCATGCCTTTTTCGCGCCACAGGTTCAGTACAGCGAGGTTGCGTCTGCAGTCCAGCACACTCTGGTCGGTGTACCACAACAGTTTGTCGCAATGGCTGACAAAGGTGCGCAGGGCTTCGCTGTCGGGTTGGCCGAGAAGGTTCACCACAATGTGCTGGAAGTGTTGGCGCAGCGCGCTGAGCAGCATGTACAACTCGGCGGCGCTGGTGCGCTCCAGGGGCTCATCGTTGGTTGCGTAGGCAAGGATGCGCAGGCCGTCTTCGGCGCTGGTGAATGCGCTGTTGATCAGGGTGGTGTCCAGCCGCCGCAGGTGGCGCAGGGCGTCGCCGAAATGAAACGAGCTTTCCAGCCCCAACAGCGCCAGGCTGTCACCGCGGGGCAGGCCCAGGTCCAGCAGCAAGGTGTGCTGACCGCTCTTCTGTACGACCAGTGCCAGGTGGCTGGCCAGCAGTGCGCCGTCGGCATTGCTTTGGGTGCCGTACAGCACGGTCAGGCCACCCAGTTGGGTGTTGGTGGTGACCGGCGGCAGGCGTTTGCTCAAGCGCCGCACCAGCCCGGCCACTTCACTGGAACGCGAGCCGTAGGCGACAAAATCCCGTGCGCCGGCACGCATGGCGTTGAGCACCAACTGGTTGTCCATGCCGTCACCAAGGGCGACGATGGCGAGCATCGGCTTGGCTTCCAGGGCGCCTTCGATCAATGCGCTTTGGGCCACTACGTGTTCGCGGTCAAGGCCGATAAACACCAGGCTGGCGAAGGTCACATCGACCAGCGCGAGCAGTTCGTCCAGCGTGCTGCCGGCGCTGACCACTTGGCCAAGCGGCGCCAGCGCACCCTGCAGCCATTCCAGGTCCGTGGTGTTGCGGGTGATTGCCAGAAACGTCTGGCTCAGGCTATCGCTCATTGGGATAACCCGTTGAGTCGGTCGAAGTTGCCGTTTTCCAGGAAGTACAGGCGATACCAGTTCGGGTCGTAGTTGCGCAGCTTCTCGCCCGGCAAAGACGGCAGTTGGGCATTGGCCGCCAATGGCTGCACCAGGTGCGGGGTGACGATCATCAGCAGCTCCTTGTCCTGGCGGTTGATAGTGGAGTCGCGAAAGAATGCGCCCAGGATCGGGATGTCACCCAAACCGGGAAACTTGCTGATATTGGTGGTGTTGGTGCTGCTGATCAGCCCGCTGATCACGAAGCTCTCGCCGTCCGCCAGGGACACGCTGGTGTCAGTGCGGCGGATGGTCAGGGCCGGGACCTTGATATTGTCGATGACGACGGCGTTGGTGTAGTCCAGCTCACTGACTTCCGGTGCGACTTTGAGGGAGATCCGGTTACGGTCGATCACGGTCGGGGTCAAGGTCAGGCGAATACCGAATTCTTTGTATTCGATGGAAATGTTGTTGCTGGCGCTGCTGGGCACCGGGATCGGCACCTCGCCGCCGGCCAGGAACGTTGCACTCTGGCCACTCATCGCCACCAGGCTTGGACGCGCGAGGGTGTAGGCGAACCCGCTGCTTTCCAGGGCGTTGATCATCGCGGAGACCCGCCCCCCGCCAAACCCGATATTGAAGTTGTCGGGGCTCACCGGCAGTTTGAAGACGCCTTCGGAGGGGGATACCAGGCTGGGGCTGCCCAGGAAAAAGTTTTTACCATTGCCCAGAATCTTGGTACTTGCCTCCTTGAGCTTGGTGCGGCTGACCTCCACAAAACGAATGTCGGTCTGGACCTGGCTGGGCAGCAAGGGGTCTTCCGACGGTGACAATGACAGGCTGGTCAGGGCCGAGATGGCCTTGCTCTTGACGAATACCATGCTTTGGCGCGGGGTGTTCGAACAGGCGGTCCAGACCATCAGGCTGGTGGTGCCGGGGGCGATGCCGGTCAGCAGGAAACCACGGTCGCCGTTGAGGTGTACGTCGGCAATTTTCGGATCACCAATCGCCAGCCGAGTGATGGCCACCGGTGATTGCAGTGCCTGTTGCAAGCCTTCACCCACCGAAAGGGCAGCGGGTAGTTGACCCAGGCTGCCGCAATTGCCCGGGGCGGCCACGGCCAGGCCCACAGACAGGTTCGACAACAGCAGGGCACAGGCGATTTTCAGCGTGAACGCCGGTGCGAAACGTCGGCTCATGCGCAGCATCCTTGTTCAGTCGGGCGTTTGTTGGGTGACTTGATTGCCGCGGATTACCTCGACACCGGTGCGACGCGGGCTGCCCTGGGCGACTTTTTTCGGGGCCTGGGCAAAGGCCAATTGCGTGAACTGGTAGAGGTCGCGGTTGGCGCTCTGCAACTTGCCCGGCACATCGCTTTCGCCCGCCCAGTAATGGCTCAGCAAACGTTCGTCGGCACTGCGTACCGCCAGGCGTAAAGTGCCGGCTTGAGTGGCGAGCATCAGGCGGCTCAGCAGGGCCTCGGGCACCGCCAGCACCACCGTGCGAGACGGGGCATGACGTTGCGCTTTTTCCTCGGCGGTGAGCGCAGGCGGGGAGGCGGGGGTGCCGTCATTGCTCAGGCCCATTTGATCGCCGACGCTGAGCAAGCGCATGGCGGGTACCACCACCTGGGCTGACTGTTCGAGGTTGGCCGCATCCTGGCGCAGGTACAGCAGCACATCCACATAGTCGCCGGGGCTCAATTGGCCGGCTGCGCCAATCACTTCATCCACGGCAACGGCCAGGGCGCGTTCGTCAGGGCGAATCATTCGCGCCAGTGGGCCACCTGGGGTGAAGCTTTCTTCATTCAGCCAGGTGCCGGCGCGCAGGGCTCGCCAGGGGCTGCGGCCGACGGCCTGATCGACACTGGTCATGCTGCCGGCCGGTACGGTGCGCAGTTTTTCCACCGCGAGGTCGGCGGCATTCAGGGGAACAAAGGGCGGGACGTCGTGGGCCAATACCACGACCGGTTGGCGGGTCTGGTCTTCCACCACGGTAACGGCTTTTTCGACAGGTGCCGCCTGGGGGGGCGGTGCCGGTGCGGGCGTGCGGCTCAGGACCAATCCCCAATAGCCGGCAAACAGTGCACCGAGCAGAAGCACTCCGGCCAATACCATGCTGAGACGCGTGTTCATGACGGCGCTCCCTTTCCTGTTGCCCTGCACAACCGGCGTATCCGAGCAGGCTAAATTCGCAACTTGGTTGCTATGAACATGTGACTAACTATTTCGCTATTTTAAGGTAGTTCAGCTAGGACAAAATGCCATTACTGACAGCAAGATTTCTTGCGTATCGCTGGCAATGGCTTTGAAAACACGGATTTAAGGCGCCAATAAACGTAACCACTACTTTGTGATTAATCAGTTCTTACAGTTGTGAGGCTGGGGTTTGTTGACAATGCTCAGATGGCACATCGCAATTACCGTGCGGAGCAGTGTTTAGGGCGCCCGAGCGCCTGAGGAGAAGTACGATGATCCTTGAACTGTTGATAAAACTTCATATTCAGCTTCAGTTGCTTTTTCGGCGCAAAGACGGTGCGACAGCGATTGAGTACCTCATTCTGGTGGCAATCGTAGCGCTGGTGATTCTGGCTGCGGGCACAACCCTGGGGCCGAAAATCACGACTTTCTTCGGTAAGATCAACACCGCCTTGACCTGAGTCCCAGACCGTACCCTGCGACTGAGGAGAGTGCTATGGTCCTTGAACTGTTAATGAGAGTGCGTGCTCAGCTGTTTCTGCTTTTGTACCGAAAAGACGGTGCCACGGCGATTGAATACCTCATTCTGGTGGCAATCGTGGCGCTGGTCGTCCTGGCAGCAGGGGTGACGCTGGGGCCGCAGATCACCACCTTCATTAGTAAAATCACGACAGCCATAACGTGATCTCAGACAGCATCCTGTGAGTACTCACGTCATTGATTGGCAACGCCAGGTAGTACCCATGAATGCTGCAACCGGACCTTTTCGCCAACAAATCCTGTTGGTGGATGACGAAGAAGATGCCCTCGTAGAACTGGCCGAGTCGCTGGAGAACGAGGGCTTCGTTTGTTTCACCGCCACCTCCGTCACCTACGCCTTGCAGGAGCTGACCCTGAACCCGGACATCGCACTGGTCATCACCGACCTGAGCATGCCCGAGGAAAGTGGTATCTCGTTGATCAAGCGCCTGCGCGAACACACTGACCGGCAACACTTGCCGGTGATCGTGATGTCGGGGCATGCCCAGATGGATGACGTCAGCGATATGTTGCGCCTGCAGGTGCTGGATCTGTTTCGCAAGCCCATCTACCTGGTGCGCTTGATCGATACCCTCAACAACCTTTTCCCCCTGGTCAAACACCGATTGTAGTGAGCGGGCTCACTGTGCCGAGGGCGCTTGCTCACCGCTGCCTGCAGCGGGGTGCCTCGCACCCCGGCGCAGGCACGCTTGCGCGCTAGAGCTGATAGCTGAAACTCAGCGTATAGCGCGGGCGCCGGTTCAGGCTGTCCAGGGCGATATCCGACATTGGCTTGGAGGCTTCCAGTGCGATGTTGTAGTACTTGTTATCGCCAAAGCGCAGACCCACGGCTGCCGACGACATGTTATTGCCCTTGACCGGCAGTTCGTTGAACCAAGTCTTGGCACGGTCGAGCACGATGTAGGGTTGCAGCACTTTCACCCAATCACCGGCGCGGTTGAAGCTGTAGTTGATCTCGTACGCCACACCCCACCCCTTGTCCCCGGAAGCCTGGTCGTCGGGATAGCCGCGGCCGAAGTTCTGCCCGCCGAACGTGGCGCGCTCACTGTCGGGCAGGGTGGCGTCGCTCCAGTAGAGTGCGCCCGACAGCACCCCTTGCCAGTTATCGAAGAACTTGTCGCTCTGCACGCCGGAGAGGCGCAGGCGGAAGAAGTCGAGGTCCGGCGTCGTACCCGCCAGATCACTGTGCGTCCTGGCGCCCATGCCGTTGATGCCTTGGTACAGACCGGCACTGAGGATGCGCAATTGGCGAGCGTCGGATTTGCGCCAGTCGCCCTCGAATGCCAGTGCGCGCAGGTTGGTTTCGATGTCGAAGCGGTTGGGGTAGCCGACCAGTTGATAGCGTGTGGTCTGGTCCACTGCATACAGGCGCGTGCCCAGGGTCAAGGATTCGGTGGGCGAGGCGATCAGCGGATGGCTGAGGCCGATGGTGTAGCGATCGATCGACTGATGCGGCTTGAGCTCGAAGCCGCCATCGAGCTGGATGTTGTTGCTGGGGTCGGCGCGATAACGTTCGGCCCCCAGTACAAGCTGGCTGCCCTCGGCATTGATGAACTGGCTGTAGCCCACGCGGTAATAGTGCTTTTTGTCGTCGCCGGGCGGGAACAGGCCACTGACGTTAAGCTGTTCGCCCATGGATGTCTGGGCGTTGCTGGTGGCGGTGAGCAACGCTTGCGTGCCGCTGCGGTTGTCTTCCACCAGGCTCATGCTGGTGGTAAAGGGTTTGCGGCTGGCCTGGATCACCATGTGTGCGGCACCGTCCGTGGTACCTGGCGGCGGTACTTGCGCTTGCAGCGTCACGCCCGGGATACGGCCCATGAGCGTGGTATAGCGCTCGAACGTCTTGCGTGTGAGTGGGCGTTCGGCCAGGAGTTTATTCGCCAGCTTGTCGACATAGGCCGACACCGCGCCGATGTCGCCGCTTTGTTGGTAGTCCTTGATGTAGCCCTCCACCAGCACCACGCGCACCAGGCCGTTTTCAAAGTTCTGTTGCGGCAGGAAGGCATAGGACAGCAGATAACCGTCCTCCTGATAACGACGGGTGATGCTGCGTGTGGCTTCGATCAGTTGTGCAAGGTTGGTCTCATGGCCGATCAGCGCGGCGTAAGCTTTGGCGGTTTCGCTGAGCGGGTAGATCGAACCGCCCTCGATCTGCAACTTGCGGATGGTGATCCTGGTGTCCATCAACAGGGGCTGGCCCTGGGGCGCGGGAGCCTCCGGCACTTGGGTCTTTGGCGTGACCGGTCTGTAGGCGTCTGCGGGCAGGTTGGGTACGGGCAGGTTGCGGATGGTGTCGTTGCTGTTGAGGAAGTTGGGAAGGGTCTCGGCCTGGGCGTAGGCACTGAGGGTAAGTACTAACAACGGTGTCAGCACGCGCATAGGACACTCCATGGTCAACTGCAGCAGCGTCTTGGACCCGCCGGGTTCTGGGACTCGGTCCGGGAAGGCCAGGCTTCGCTCGATAAGACCGGCCCATAAAAAAGACGAGAGACTTATTCAGGGTCTCTCGTCTCAACCAAGCGTAGGCGCTGTAGGAGAGGCCGTCTAATCGGCCAGGTGCAATTCTAGTTTTTGCCGGTCAGGCCGTTCAACAAACCTCCCAGAGCGCCGGTTGTACCGGTGCTGCCGTTAGCCGAGGCACCGGCACTGGCACCGACGTTCAAGCCACCGAGCAGGCCACCGCCACTGGTGCTGGTTCCGCCGGTGACCAAGCCTCCCACCGACCCGACGGTGTTGCCGACCGCCGTTACAGTCGTGCCCACCGCGTTCGTCAACGGGTTGGCGTTGGCTGTGGTCAGGTTGGTGCCCAGGCTGCTGACGGCACCGCCGACTTGCGTAACCAAACCGTTGACCGGAGCACCGATGCCGCTCGTGGTACCGACGTTTTGCGTCAGGCTGGTGACGCCGCTTGTTACCGGGTTCAGCGCCGCGCCGACGTTGGTTGCCAAACCTGCTACCGGCGTCGTGGCAGCGGTGTTGGCAACGCCTGTGCCACCGATGACGGTACCCAGCGAGGCCACGGTATTGCCCAGTGCGCCGGTGGTGACACCTGCGGCACTGAGGGTACCGTTGGTATTGCCGGCATTCAGCCCGCTACCCACGTTGGCGACCACACCGCCAACCAGTTCCGGCAGGCCGGGAGCAGCGGCACCCCCTGCGGGTGCAACATAACCTCCTGACTTGTTGAGTACGCCACCGACGCCGGTCAGCGCACCGCCAACAAGCGTGGTGACAGGGTTGCCTGCGCCGCCGGCGCTGGCGACCTGGCCACCCGCACCGGTGACAGTGGAGCCGACTCTATTCAGCACACCGTTGAGCGGAGTGCCCAGGCCGGTAGCGTTACCCAAGTTGCCAGTGGTGTTCTCCACCAGTGAAACCACCGGTACCAGTACACTCTTGCCGAGTGTGTTGGTCGCGCTGCCCAGTGGCCCGGTGGTGCTGGCGGTACTCAGGGTATCGCCGAGCATGGTCACGGCTTGGCCGACATTATCCACCAGTCCACCCGCTGCGGCGCCGACGCCACCGGTCAAGCCACCGACTACTGGAACGCCACTCAACGTTGTGCGCAGGTTTCTGCCGGTACTCGACACGCCGGTGCCGAGGTCGGCAACGCCATCACCGACGCCGGCGATGGTGGTGCCCAATGCATTACTGTTGGTGCCCAGAGTGCCCAGGCCATTCGTCACGCCGCTGCCGATGCTGGTGACGGCGTTGCCGGTTGCAGTGACCAGGCCGCCAGCCGTCACACCGACGACTGGAACACCATTGAGTGTCGAACCAAGATCACCGACGGCCGCGCCGACGTTACCGACTGTAGTGCCCAGCGTGCCTGCAATCTGGCCTGTGACCAGTGGGGTGGTGGTGGAACCGGTGCCGCCACCCGTGCCGCCAGTGCCACCGCCCGTGCCGCCAGTGCCGCCACCCGTGCCGCCAGTGCCACCACCCGTGCCGCCAGTGCCGCCGCCCGTGCCTCCAGTGCCACCGCCCGTGCCGCCAGTACCGCCACCCGTGCCACCAGTGCCTCCACCGGTACCACCGCCGGTGCCGCCATCGGTACCGCCGCCAGTACCACTACCGGTACCACCGCCCGTGCCACCACCCGTGCCCGAGCCGCTGCCCGCACCGGAATCGGGAGAAGACGCCGCGACGCTGGTGTGATGGCCGCCGCCACCGCTGCTGCAACCACCGAGGCTCATCGCCATGATCAGGGCCAGCGCGGTACTTGCTTTCCATAGCACTGCTTGAGTTTGAGTTTTCATGATTGAGTTCCCTTGCACCTGTACAACCTTGGTTGTTTCAAACGTTGGCAATTTCTAGGGATTGCCATACGTTTGTCCGTGGGGTTATCACAGACCCGAGTACTCTTTCTCGCAACGCTCAACTTGGTATTAACGATTTATATAAACAGGCTTCTTAGTTGGCTTATTGACTAATACCAAGGGTGTAGGTGGAGGGCTGATTAAGAAATATATTTAATATTAATCAATGGCTTGAATAAAAAAAGCGGACGCCGGGGCATCCGCTACAACTAAGGGTGTATATATACAATTAACGGCTGTAACTTACGCAATAGGCCGCCACTTGCCGAACATATGTTGAATGTCGGCAGCACCGTTCAACTGCAACTCGCCGCTGGAACCCGCGGCGGTGCTGAGCAGTACTACTTCACTGGGCAGGCGCACGGGCTTTTTGAATTCGACGTCTATCTCTACATTGGCGGCGGGTAAATGCTCATGCAACGCGGCCAGCGTTCGGGCGGTATTCCACAGCCCGTGAGCGATAGCCTGGGGAAAACCGAAGAGCTTGGCCGTCAAGGCGCTCAGGTGGATCGGATTGTAATCACCGGATACCCGCGCGTACTGGCGGCCAATATCGGCGGGCGCTTTCCAGCGGGCCGCTTCGCTGACGTTGCCGGATACCGAGAAGTGTTCTTCCTGGGCTTCGCCCACTAGCTTTACGCCGCGACAAAGCATACGGCTATCGGCTTCCCACAACAGCCCCAGTGAGTCCTCGACCGTGGTCACGATATCAAAGGTTGCACCCTTGGCATGGGGCTGCAGGTTGTGTGCGTACACCCCAACCAGCACGTTGCTCACGCCTCCCAATGGGCGATGGATACGGATTCGGTTATTCAGGTGAACCAGCCCCAGCAGCGGAAAGGGAAAATGCCTGTCGGTGAGTAATTGCATCTGTAAACCGAACGCCAGGATATGGGGATAAGTACCTGGCAGTATCGAGCTGTCCGCAAACCCGCAGACCTTGCGATAGGCCGCGACGTGCGCGGGATTTACGCGAATGTGGCAGCGCAGGCCTTTATCGGGCAATGCATTGCCGGTGATCTTGCGTTTGAGTGCCGCGCGCCAGTACAGCGGCGGCAGAAACAGGGTGCTGCCGAGTGTCTGCCATTCCATGCTCAGGCTCCCAGCAGGCTTTGCCCGCACACGCGCAGTGCCTGGCCGCTGACCGCACCAGAGCCGGATTGGCTGAGCCAGGCCACGGCCTCAGCCACGTCCTGAGGCAGCCCGCCCTGGCCCAGCGAACTCATGCGGCGCCCGGCTTCACGCAGGGCGAAGGGGATGTGCGCGGTCATCTGGGTTTCAATAAAGCCGGGCGCCACTGCGTTGATGCTGATACCGCGTTCCCTCAACAACGGCGCCCACGCCTGGGCCAGTCCGATCAAGCCGGCCTTGCTTGCGGCATAGTTGGTTTGCCCACGGTTGCCGGCAATGCCACTGATGGATGCCAATAGCACCACTCGCGCGTTGTCATGCAGGGTACCGCTGTCGAGCAGAGCCTTGGTCAGCACTTGGGGGGCCTTGAGGTTGACCGCCAGTACCGCGTCCCAATATTCCGGGGTCATGTTCGCCAGGGTTTTGTCGCGGGTGATACCGGCATTGTGTACCAGGATATCGAGGCCGTCGGGCACCTGTTCGATCAGTTGCGTGGCGGCGTCTTCAGCGCAGATATCCAGCACCACGGTACGTGCCCCGAGGCGTGCGGCGAGGGCTTCGAGATCCGCCTTGGCCTGGGGTACGTCCAGCAGTATCACCTCTGCACCGTCACGGGCGAGGGTTTCAGCGATGGACGCGCCAATGCCTCGGGCGGCACCCGTGACGAGGGCCTTGCGCCCGGCCAGGGGGCGAGTCCAATCCTCGACCGCAGTGGCGCAAGCTTGCAGGCGGATGACCTGACCGGAGATATAGGCGCTCTTAGGCGAGAGGAAAAACCGCAGCGCACCTTCCAATTGGTCCTCGGCACCGTCGCCGACATACAGCAGTTGCAACACGCCGCCGTTGCGCAGTTCCTTGGCCAAGGAGCGGCTGAAACCTTCCAGGGCGCGTTGTGCGCTGGCGGCGAATGGGTCGCTGAGGCTCTCCGGCGCGCGGCCGAGGATCACCAGGTGCGCGCTGTTATCCAGGCTTTTCAACAACGGTTGGAAGAACTCGCGCAATTGCTGGAGCTGGTCGGTGTGTTGCAAGGCACTGGCGTCGAACACCACAGCCTTGAGCTTGGGGCCGTGGCCAGGAATCCACGTCGCCGTCTCGGTGCCGTAGCTGTAAATGGCATCGGTGAGTTTGTGGGCGAATACCTGCACCTTGGCCGCCAGCGGGCCGCCGCCGAGCAGCAGGGCACCTTCCACCGGCCGCAGGCGTCCGGCCGGCCAGCGTTCCAGGCGTACCGGCGACGGCAGGCCAATGGCGGCGACCAGGCGATGGCCGAGGCTTGAGTTGGCGAAGTCGATATAACGGTCAGACATGGAACGCTCTCCGAGTGCTGGGGTTCAAACGGTGGACCATCAATGGGTAACGGTCGTTCGATTGAGCCTAGGCTAGGCTTGAAGATTCCACCCACAACCATCAGGGAGCTTTCCATGACTCAATTGCGCCGTGTAGCGATCATTGGCGGTAATCGCATTCCCTTCGCCCGCTCCAATGGCCCGTATGCCACGGCGAGCAATCAGGCCATGCTGACCGCTGCCCTCGAGGGCCTGATCGAACGCTACGACCTGCACGGCCTGCGTATTGGTGAGGTGGTGGCCGGTGCGGTGCTCAAACATTCCCGCGATTTCAACCTCACCCGCGAGTGCGTGCTGGGCTCGCGCCTGTCGCGGCAAACCCCGGCTTACGATATTCAACAGGCCTGCGGTACAGGGCTTGAGGCGGCGCTGCTGGTGGCCAACAAGATTGCCCTGGGCCAGATCGAGTGCGGGATTGCCGGCGGTGTGGACACCACTTCTGACGCGCCAATCGGCGTGAATGAAGGGCTGCGCATGCTTTTGCTGCAAGCCAACCGCAGCCGGTCCATAGCGGATAAATTGAAACTCTTGTTACAACTTCGCCCCCATCACCTCAAGCCCGAGTTGCCGCGCAATGGTGAACCGCGCACCGGTTTGTCCATGGGGCAGCACTGTGAACTGATGGCGCAAACCTGGCAGATTCCCCGTGCCGAGCAGGACCAGCTTGCACTGGAGAGCCACCAGAAAATGGCCGCGTCCTACGCTGAAGGCTGGCACAACGATCTACTGACACCATTTTTGGGCCTGACCCGCGACAACAACCTGCGCCCGGACCTGACCCTGGAAAAACTCGCCAGCCTCAAGCCGGTGTTCGAGCGCAGCGACAAAGGCACGCTTACTGCCGGCAACTCCACGCCGCTCACGGACGGCGCGTCGTTGGTATTGCTGGGAAGCGAGGCCTGGGCCAAGGAGCGTGGCTTGCCGATTTTGGCGTACTTGCGCGATGGTGAAGCGGCGGCGGTGGATTTCGTCAACGGGGCTGAAGGCCTGCTGATGGCGCCGGTGTATGCGGTGCCGCGTCTGTTGGCGAGAAATGGCCTGACCCTGCAAGACTTCGATTACTACGAAATCCACGAAGCCTTTGCTGCCCAGGTGTTGTGCACACTTAAAGCCTGGGAAGATGCGGACTACTGCAAGACACGCCTGGGGCTGGATGCGCCGTTGGGTTCCATCGACCGCAGCCGGCTCAACGTCAAAGGCAGTTCGCTGGCCGCCGGGCACCCGTTCGCTGCCACGGGCGGGCGTATCGTCGCCAACCTGGCCAAATTGCTGAGTGCGGCGGGCAAGGGGCGTGGCCTGATTTCCATCTGTGCAGCAGGTGGGCAGGGGGTTACAGCGATCATTGAGCGTTGAAACTGGCATATTGGATGCATTCTTAAGTGATCAACGGTCGGTAGCCCCTCCCACCGGCGAGCCGATTGCCGTATAACGATTGCCACACGCGTGTTTGGTAATACAGGACCCACAATAAAAGCTGATGAAGACTCCTAAACGCATTGAACCCCTGATCGAAGACGGTCTGGTCGACGAAGTGCTGCGCCCACTCATGAGTGGTAAAGAAGCAGCTGTTTATGTGGTGCGCTGCGGTAACGAATTACGTTGCGCCAAGGTTTACAAGGAGGCGAATAAACGAAGTTTTCGTCAGGCGTCCGAATACCAGGAAGGCCGTAAGGTCCGTAACAGCCGTCAGGCCCGGGCCATGGCCAAGGGCTCCAAGTTCGGTAAGAAAGAAACCGAAGATGCCTGGCAGAATGCCGAAGTGGCGGCGTTGTTCCGCCTGGCGGGTGCCGGCGTTCGGGTACCGCAGCCGTTCGACTTCCTCGAAGGCGTGCTGTTGATGGAACTGGTGGCCGACGAATACGGCGATGCGGCACCGCGTCTGAACGACGTGGTACTGGAGCCGGACCAGGCGCGCGAATACCACGCCTTCCTGATCTCCCAGATCGTGCTGATGCTGTGTACCGGCCTGGTGCACGGTGACCTGTCCGAGTTCAACGTGCTGCTCACCCCGACCGGCCCGGTGATCATCGACCTGCCCCAGGCGGTGGATGCGGCGGGCAACAACCACGCATTCAGCATGCTGGAGCGGGATGTGGGCAACATGGCGGCCTACTTCGGGCGCTTTGCCCCGGAGTTGAAAAAAACCAAGTACGCCAAGGAAATGTGGGCGTTGTACGAAGCCGGTACGCTGCACCCGGGCAGCATCTTGACGGGCGAGTTCGACGAGCCGGAAGAACTGGCGGATGTGGGGGGGGTGATGCGCGAGATCGAAGCGGCGCGGCTGGATGAAGAGCGTCGCCAGGCGATTCGCGCGGCGGATGATGCACCCGCAAACAAGACGGCAGAGGAACCACCGCCGCCTTGGATGCAGTGATTTCCACAGACATGGAAATCTGACAGGTGTGGGAGGGGGCCTGCTGCCGATAGAGCCGTGTCAGCCAGCACAAGCTTGGCTGAACTACCGTTATCGGCAGCCAACCCTCTCCCACATTTGGCTTTGTGTGTACTGAGTCAGAGCATCAGGCGCAGCAACTGCCCGAGGCCAACTCCTTGAGAATCGGACAGTCCGGCCGATGATCGCCCTGGCAGTGTTCCACCAGGTCCTGCAACGTATCGCGCAATTGCCCAAGCTCCAGAATCTTCTGGTTCAGCTCATCGATATGCTGGCGCGCCAAGGCCTTCACATCGGCGCTGGCCCGTTGCCGGTCCTGCCACAGGGTCAGCAGCTTGCCGACCTCTTCCAATGAAAACCCCAGATCCCGCGAGCGCTTGATGAACGCCAGCGTGTGCAGGTCATCTGGACCATACACACGGTAGCCGCTGTCGGTGCGGTGCGCGGCTTTGAGCAGGCCGATGGATTCGTAGTAGCGAATCATCTTCGCGCTCAGCCCGCTTTGGCGAGCGGCTTGGCCGATATTCATGGGCGTTGATCCTCCAGGTCCTTGGGTTTCCAAGTCTTCAACAGTAATGCATTGCTCACCACACTGACGCTGGACAAGGCCATCGCCGCGCCCGCCAGTACCGGGTTGAGCAGGCCGAATGCCGCCAGGGGAATGCCAATCAAGTTATACACAAACGCCCAGAACAGGTTCTGGCGGATTTTCGCGTAGGTCTTGCGGCTGATCTCCAGCGCGGCGGGCACCAGGCGCGGGTCGCCGCGCATCAGGGTGATACCGGCGGCGTGCATGGCCACGTCGGTACCGCCGCCCATGGCGATGCCGATATCGGCGGCGGCCAGGGCCGGGGCGTCGTTGATACCGTCGCCGACCATGGCCACCACGCCGGTTTTTTTCAGCTCGGCGACCCTGGCGGCTTTGTCCGCCGGCAGCACTTCGGCATGCACATCCTCGATGCCCAGCGCTTGCGCTACCACATGGGCGCTGCCGCGATTATCGCCGGTGAGCAAGTGGCTGCTGATGTGCTGTGCCTTGAGTTGCTCCACCGCTTCCAGCGCGCCGGGCTTGAGCGTGTCACCGAAGGCGAACAGCCCGAGCACGCGAGGTCGGGCGCCTTGCTCGATCAGCCAGGACAGGGTGCGGCCTTCGGCTTCCCAGGCTTTAGCGGATTCGGCCAGCTCACCGGCGCTCAAACCGCCTTCTTCCAGCAGACGGCGGTTGCCCAGGGCCAGTTGCCGGCCGTCCAGCGTGCCGGCGATGCCGCGGCCGGTCAGGGATTGGCTGGCACTCACATCAGCCACGTTCAGTCCTTGTTCGTCGCAAGCGTCCAGCACGGCCTTGGCCAGTGGGTGTTCGCTGCCGCGTTGCAAGGCGCCCGCCTGTTGCAGCAGCACGGTTGCATTACCCTCCACCGCTGCCATGTGGGCGATTTTCGGTGCGCCGCAAGTGAGGGTGCCGGTTTTGTCGAATACCACGGCGCTCACTTCATGGGCACGCTCCAGGGCTTCGGCATCCTTGATCAAGATGCCATGGCGCGCGGCGACGCCGGTACCGGCCATGATCGCCGTCGGTGTAGCCAGGCCCAGGGCACAGGGGCAGGCGATCACCAGGACGGCAACGGCATTGATGATCGCCGTCTCCAGGGACGCGCCGTAGAACCACCAGCCCATCAATGTGATCACCGCCAGTACCAGCACGGCAGGCACGAACACCTGGCTGACCTTATCCACCAATTTCTGGATCGGCGCCTTGGCTGCCTGGGCCTCCTCCACCAGGCGGATGATTCGCGCCAGTACGCTTTCCGCGCCCAGGGCCTGGGTGCTTACCAGCAAACGGCCTTCGCCGTTGATGGCGCCGCCGGTGACCTTGTCGCCCGGCTGTTTCGGCACAGGCAGGCTTTCGCCGCTGATCAACGCTTCGTCGGCATGGCTGCGGCCCTCCACCACTTCGCCGTCCACGGGGAAGCGTTCGCCGGGTTTGACCAGCACCAGGTCGCCAAGCTTCAACGCGTTGATTGCAATCTCTTCTTCACGGCCATCGAGCACCCGGATCGCGCGTTCCGGGCGCAAGGCTTCGAGGGCGCGGATGGCGCTGGCGGTCTGGCGCTTGGCGCGGCTTTCTAGGTATTTGCCGAGCAGTACCAGGGCGATCACCACTGCCGAGGCTTCGAAGTACAGGTGCGGCATGCTGCCGGTGGCGGCAGTGAGCCATTCATAGAGGCTCAGGCCGTAACCGGCGCTGGTGCCGATAGCCACCAGCAGGTCCATATTCCCGGCGCCGGCGCGTACGGCTTTCCAGGCGGCGATATAAAAGCGTGCGCCAAAGATGAACTGCACGGGGGTGGCCAAGGCGAACTGCACCCAGGCGGGCAGCATCCAATACAGGCCGAAAGGTTCCACCAGCATCGGCACCACCAGCGGCAGCGCCAACAGGATGGCCAGCAGCAATGACCAGCGCTCGTGATGCAGGCGCAGGGCTTGGCGTGCGTCGGTGGCGGTTTCGCTTTGGGGCAGGGTGGCGGTGTAGCCGGCCTTGTCGACGGCGGCGATCAACACATCGGGGTCCATCTGGCCCAGTACTTCGACATGCGCGCGTTCATTGGCCAGGTTGACGCTGACGCGTTGCACGCCCGGCACCTTGCCCAGCGCGCGTTCGACGCGCCCGGCACAGCTGGCACAGGTCATGCCACTGATGGGCAGGTCAAAGGTGGTGGGTCCATTCATGGGGCAGTCCTCCAGAAGAAGTTGCCCCTAGGATCAACCTTGACCTGTGGGTAAGGTCAAGGGCCGATCAGTATTCCAGCGCGGCAGGTTTCAGGTACATGCCGTCCGGGCCCTGGGCGATACGCAGCTTGCGCACGTCTCCGGCCTTCAGCGTGATGTTCTGCGCCGGCGGCGCCAGCATGCCCGGCAGGCAACCCGGGGATTGGCCCGGCAGCAACTTCAGGCGCAGCGACAGGTTGCCCGCCGGCAGGTTGAACGAGGTGGCCTGTTCCTGGAACAGTCGGCCCGCCAGTTGGTCATTCAGGTACAGGCCGATTTCACAATTGGTCGGTACTTCCAGGCGCTCCCGGGAAATGATCAGCACCGCATAGTCTTCAGCGGCGAAGGCTTGTGGCGTGCCGACAGATAAGCTCATCAGGCCGGCAAGGGCAAAAAACGACCAGCGCATGGCGGATGCTCCGTGGTTGGAATCAACGATGGGTGAAGCTTGGCCTTTGAAGCCGCCGAATGCCAGCCCGGCAGAAGTTTTCAGAACTTGACCTTGCCATCGTGGCAAGGTCGAGACTGGGTCCAACCTCATTCAAGGAGTCATGTCATGCAAGTATTCAGTGTTGAAGGAATGACCTGCGGCCATTGCGTCCGGGCCGTGACCCAGGCGGTGCAAAGCCAGGACCCGGCGGCGAGTGTGAAGGTCGACCTGGCGGCGAAGGAAGTGGGTGTTGAAAGCCGTCTGTCTGCCGAACAGGTGATCAGCCTGATCAGCGAAGAAGGCTATAGCGCCAGGCTTGCTTGAACTTTCTGATAGTTAGCGAGCTAACGTAATGTTCATGGCACCCAAGCGCGGCTAGACTGTCGAGCTGCCGACTCACTTGGGTGTCTGATGAACCTTCGCATAATCCTGATTCTGGGCGCCTTGAGCGCCTTCGCGCCGTTGGCGATCGATTTCTACCTGCCGGGCTTTCCGGCCATGGCCATGGCCTTCGCGACCGACGAGAAGCACATCCAACTGACGCTGGCGGTGTATTTCGGCGGCCTGGCCATCGGCCAATTGATCTACGGCCCGCTGGCGGACCGATTTGGTCGACGTGGCCCGCTGCTCAGTGGTGTGACCCTGTTTACCCTGGCCTCGTTTGCATGTGCCTATGCGCCTTCGCTGGAATGGCTGATCGGTGCGCGTTTCGTACAGGCCCTCGGTGGGTGTGCGGGCATGGTGATTTCCCGTGCAGTGGTCAGCGACAAATGTGATGCCGTGGGGTCGGCCAAGGTGTATTCGCAACTGATGCTGGTGACCGGCCTGGCGCCGATCCTCGCGCCGTTGGCGGGCGGGGTGATGGTCGGTCTTTGGGGTTGGCAGTCGATCTTTCTGGCGCTGTCGGTGTTCAGTGTGATGGCGGCCATTGCGGTCGCCGTCGGCTTGCCGGAAACCTTCCCGGCCGACAAGCCGCGTCAGCCGCTGTCCGGCTCGCTGCGCCGCTACGGTGCGTTGCTGTCGGATCGGGTCTACCTCGGCTACGCCCTCACTGGCGGTATCTCGATTGCCGGGATGTTTGCCTACATTGCCGGTTCACCGTTCGTGTTCATCAAGCTTTATGGCGTTGCCCCGGAGCATTACGGCTGGCTGTTCGGCTCCAATGCGGCGGGCTTCATTCTGGTGGCGCAACTCAATGCACGGCTGCTGTCCAAGCGCGGCCCGGCGTTCCTGCTGTCGCGCACGGTGTGGGTCTACGTGCTGGCAGCGTTGACCTTGCTCGGTATTGCTGCGTTACGCACCGACGCCCTATGGCCATTGCTGGTGCCACTGTTTATCTGCATCGCGAGCCTTGGCTGCATTTTGCCCAATACCTCGGCCTGCGCCATGGCCGGGCAAGGTGCGCGGGCCGGCAGTGCGTCCGCGTTGCTCGGTTGCATTCAGTTTGGTGTGGCGGCAGGCGCCGCCTCATTGGTAGGCGTGTTGCACGACGGCACGGCCATGCCGATGGCGATGGTCATCAGCCTATGCGGTGTATTGGCGGTGACGGTGGCGGTGTCGACCCAGCGCCTGCAACGGGCAAGGGCCGTGCAGGCACAGGTCTGACGGACGATTCAGCCGGCGGTGGCGCGCTGCTGGCTTGATGGAAAGCGGTGAGGCGCCCGGATGCGGGCTTGCAGAGTCTCGGCGAAAGCGCGGGCTTCAGCCTCACTGCGGAAGGTAAAGGCGTCGCCGTCGAGGCGAACTTGCCATTTATTGCCTGGGGATTTTGCTAACGCTTTTATCAGGATCTTCATTGCTGACTTCCTCACGTAAAAGAATCGTGGCAAAGGCGGCCAATATAAACCCGAACGCGCGCACAAATATGACAAAGATCAACTCTCGGACTAATGGTGTCGTCCATTACCCACATGAATAATGGACGACTCCGACAGCCTTTATTCAGAACCCTTCCAGCACGATCTTGCCCTTGGCCTTGCCGCTTTCCAGCAGAGCGTGAGCGCGCCGCAAGTTCGCTGCGTTGATCACGCCGAAGTGCTCGCCCACCGTGGTTTTCAAGGTTCCGGCATCAATCAGTTGAGCGACGCGATTAAGCAAGTTGTGCTGCTCGATCATGTCGGGTGTCTCGAACATTGAGCGGGTGTACATGAACTCCCAATGCAACGACAGGCTTTTGCGTTTGAGCTTGCTTACGTCCAGAGCCTTGGGGTCGTCGATCAGCGCCAGCTTGCCTTGAGGTTGCAGGGCTTCGACCAGTTGGTCCAAGTGATGGTCGGTCTGGGTCAGGCTGGCGACGTGGGTCACCTGCGGGTGGCCGGCGGTCTTCAATGCTTCGCTCAGCGGCTGGCTGTGGTCGATCACCAGATCGGCACCCAGTGCCTGGGTCCATGCCTGTGTTTCGGGACGCGAGGCGGTGCCGATGACTTTCAGCGCGGTGAGCCGGCTGGCCAGTTGGGTCAGGATCGAACCCACGCCACCGGCCGCGCCGACGATCAGCAAGCTCTGACCTTCGTCTTCTTTGCCTTCACGGATTTGCAGGCGCTCGAACAACATCTCCCACGCGGTGATGGCGGTCAGCGGCAGTGCGGCGGCCTCGGCGAAACCCAGGCTCTTGGGCATATGGCCAACGATGCGTTCGTCCACCGTGTGCAGTTCACTGTTGCCGCCCGGACGCACCAGCGAACCGGCGTAGAACACCTTGTCACCGGCCTTGAACAGCGTCACATCGCTGCCGACGGCCTTGACCACACCGGCCACGTCCCAGCCCAGCACTTTGGCGGTGCCATGTTCCGAGGCGACGTTCTGGCGCACCTTGGTGTCCACCGGGTTGACCGAGATGGCTTTGACTTCCACCAGCAGGTCGCGCGGGCCGGCGACGGGCTCCGGCAGCTCGATGTCTTGCAGGGACTGTGGATCGTTGATCGGCAGTGAGGCGTAGTAGGCAATGGCTTTCATGGGGGCTCCGGAAAAGGACGGTAATCAGGCGAGAAATCTCAGGCGCTTGAGTTCGAAGTGTTCAAGTACATCCGCGGCTTTGGCGCGGAAACTCTGGATATGTGCACTTTGGTCGTGGTCGGCCAGCGCTGCATCGTCGCTCCAGCGTTCGAGCATGTAGAAAGTTTCGGGGTGTTGCAGGTCCTGGTGCAGGTCGTACTGTTCGCAACCGGCTTCGAGACGGGTCGGTTCCAGCAGGCCGCGCAGCAGGGTTTCCAGAGTGGCCTGTTGGCCGGGTTTGGCGACCAGCGTGGCGATAACGTTAAAGGCAGTAGACATATTCAACTCCTGGCGCGTGGTGAGCGGGGTGGGCAGATGATTGGCTATTTCCCGTGAAGGAAAAAGCGGCTAAAACAGCAGTCTGTTTCAATGAAATTTTGATAATGAGTGGAAACCCATGCTGCGCTTTGATGATTTGCAGTTGTTTGTGCGTGCGGCGGACCTGGGTAGTTTGTCTGCCGCAGCGAGGGTCATGGACCTGTCGCCGGCGGTGGCCAGCGCTGCGCTCAAGCGCATCGAACAGCAACTGAGCACGCGTTTGTTGGCGCGCTCCACGCGCAGCCTGCGGTTGACCGCCGAAGGTGAAGGTTTCCTGGAATACGCGCGTGCCGCGTTGAGTTCGCTGGACGAAGGGCGGCGCTTATTGGCCAGTGGCCAGGACCATGTCAGCGGCGTGTTGCAATTGTCGGCACCCTCGGATTTCGGGCGGAACCAGCTGTTGCCGTGGCTGGATGAATTCCAGCGTGAATACCCTCAACTGACTGTGCGCCTGTTGCTGGGCGATCGGATTGCCGATTTGTTTCGCCAGCCTGTCGATATTGCCTTGCGTTACGGCGAGCCGGAGGATTCGAGCCTGATTGCGCTGCCTATCGCCCCGGACAATGTTCGTGTGCTGTGTGCCGCCCCCAGTTACCTCGCCCGGCATGGCGAGCCTCGGCACCTGGAGCAACTGGCCCAGCATAATTGCCTGTTGTATATGCTCGGCAGCCGAGTCCACGACCGCTGGAGTTTTCACGACGGCCGGCGTGAAGTGAGCCTGACGGTTGCCGGCGACCGTTTCAGTGACGATGCCGACGTTGTACGTCGCTGGGCCGTGGCGGGGGTCGGTATTGCCTATAAGTCCTGGTTGGACGTGAGCGCGGATGTGCTGGCCGGTCGCTTGCGTGTGATCCTGCCTGAGCTGCGGGGGGAGCGCACGCCGCTCAACCTGCTGTGCGCCCATCGTGCGCAATTGAGCAAGCCGATCAACTTGCTGCGTGAAATGCTTGTTTCCCGTTGTGCGACATTGACCGCGCAATGGCCGGAGCGGTTGATCACTGGGCAATAGCCTCCACGACAGCAGGAAATTTCACTCAGATCCTGTCCCTGCCTGCGGTGTCGGACCAGGCGGTGCCTGTGGTGTGCGCACCTATACTTTGGCGCCAACCGCAGCAGATAAATGATTCAACAGGGAGTGAATACGTGGAAGAAGCACCTTGCATCAGTCAGATCGCCAGCTTGCTTGCCGAGCCCAAACGTACTGCCATGCTCTGGGCCTTGATGGACGGTTCCGTGAAGTCTTCAGAGGAGTTGGCGGTGCTTACCGGGTTATCCCCCGCATCCGCCAACGCCCATTTGGCGCGGCTAAGCGCAAGCGGGCTGCTGCTCACCGAGGCCCGACGTGGCAAACGCTTGTTTCGCGTGGCGGCCGCCGATGTCAGTGCCGCCATCGACGCGCTGGCCAGTACCACCATGGCCAGCGCCGCCCGCAGCCGCCCCTGTGTTTCGCCACCGGCTTTGGTGGCGCCGCCGTCGCTGCGTCATGCCCGGTTGTGCCAGGGTCATCTCGGTGGGGAGCTGGCGGCGGGGTTGTATCAACGCATGTTGGCTGCGGGTTGGATTGAGCGTCTTGAGCAACGCACCGAGGTCACCGTCAAGGGCGCGCAGTGCTTGGCAAGCCTGGGTATTTTTACCCAGGCGCTGGCGTCGCCACTGGTCTGCGACTGTTTTGATTGGAGCCAGCAACAGCCCCACCTGGGGGGCGCATTGGGCGCAGGGTTGCTGCAACTGTTCCTGCAATCGAACTGGATCAGTGTGATCAACGAGTGCCGGGCGTTGCTGGTGAATGAAGTCGGGCTTGCACACATCACGCTGATCGCGGCGCCCGAGCAATCCTGACCGGCGGGCGTCGTTCAGGGTTTCAACCAGGTCGCATCCAGCAATAACCTGCTGAAACGATGCCGCACACTGACCCTGGGGATTTTCACACTGGGGGTGCGGCATGGGTTTGCAGGGCTATAGCGCAGCGGAACGGCTGGAACGGTTGCCTATCAGCGGCTACCACCGAGTCATCTTTATCATCATCGCCCTGGCGTTTTTCTTCGACTCCATGGACCTGGCGATGATGACCTTCCTTTTAGGCTCGATCAAAACCGAGTTCGGCCTGAGCACCGCCCAAGCCGGGTTACTCGCCAGTTCGAGCTTTTTCGGCATGGTGGTCGGCGCCTCGTTGTCGGGGATGCTGGCGGATCGCTTTGGCCGTAAGCCGGTGTTCCAGTGGAGCATCGTGTTATGGGGCATTGCCAGCTACCTGTGCTCCACGGCGCAGACGCTGGAGATGCTGACGTTGTTTCGCGTCTTGCTGGGGATCGGCATGGGCATGGAGTTTCCAATTGCCCAGTCGATGCTTTCGGAGCTGATTCCGGCCAAGGGGCGTGGGCGGTATATCGCCTTGATGGATGGCTTCTGGCCGCTGGGGTTTGTGGCGGCGGGCGTGCTGTCTTACTTCCTGCTGCCGGTGATTGGCTGGCGTGACATCTTCCTGGTGTTGGCGGTGCCGGCGGTGTTCGTGCTGGCGATTCGGTTTTTTATCCCGGAGTCGCCGCGTTGGTTGGAGCAGGCCGGGCGGCATGGGGCAGCCGACAAGGTGTTGCAGAATATAGAACAGAAAGTGCGCGCCTCATTGGGCCGCGTCGATTTACCGGAGCCGATCCGCCTGCCACGGGTGGAGAGCACGCCGGGGACCTTCTTCTCGGCATTTCAGCAGTTGTGGTCGGTGCAGTATCGCCGGCGGACGATGATGATCTGGTGCGTCTGGTTCTTTGCCTTGCTCGGTTTTTACGGCCTGACTTCGTGGCTGAGCGCGTTGCTGCAGCAGTCGGGTTTTGCTGTCACCCAGTCGGTGTATTACACCGTGATCATTTCCCTGGGGGGCATTCCCGGGTTCCTGATGGCTGCGTGGTTGGTGGAACGCTGGGGGCGCAAGCCGGTGTGCGTGGTGACGTTGCTCGGCGGCGGAGTGATGGCGTTTTTGTATGGGCAGAGTGCGGTGTTTGGCGGCAATGTCGGTTTGCTGATCACCTCGGGCTTGCTGATGCAGTTCTTTCTGTTCGGCATGTGGGCGGTGCTCTACACCTATACGCCGGAGTTGTATCCCACGTCTGCGCGGGCGACCGGCTCGGGTTTTGCCTCGGCGATTGGTCGGGTCGGCTCGTTGCTGGGGCCGTTGGTGACGGGGTTGGTATTCCCGATTACCGGGCAGGGCGGGGTGTTTGCCTTGGGCGCGCTGTGCTTTGCAGTGGCGGCGCTGGTGGTGTGGGTGTTCGGAATGGAGACGAAGGGCAGGACCCTGGAAGAGTTGACGCAGGCCTGAAACTGATGAGGTCAGTGTGGGAGGGGCGGTGCCCCTCCCACGTTTCGATCTGCGTCTACTCAGTCATGGCTTGACCAGTCGTGCGTCCAGGCTGTTCTGCGCCAGGCGTTTGGCCTGGTCCTGGGTCATGCCCAGCGAGGTGTACAGCGCGTGGAAGTTCTCGGTGACATAACCGCCGAAATACGCCGGGTCATCCGAGTTCACCGTCACCTTCACGCCACGCTCAAGCATGTCGAGGATGTTGTGCTGGGCCATGTCGTCGAATACGCACAGCTTGGTATTGGACAGTGGGCACACGGTCAATGGGATCTGCTCATCGATGATGCGCTGCATCAGGCGCTCATCTTCGATGGCGCGCACGCCATGGTCGATACGCTGGATTTTCAGCAGGTCGATGGCTTCCCAGATGTACTCGGGCGGGCCTTCTTCACCGGCGTGGGCCACGGTGAGGAAGCCTTCGTGGCGGGCACGGTCGAACACGCGCTGGAACTTGCTCGGCGGGTGCCCCATCTCCGAACTGTCCAGGCCCACGGCCACGAACGCGTCACGGAACGGCAGAGCCTGGTCGAGGGTCTTCTCGGCCTCGGCTTCGCTCAGGTGGCGCAGGAAGCTCAAGATCAAACCGCTGGTGATACCCAGTTGTTGCTCGCCATCTTTAAGTGCGGCGGCGATGCCGTTGAGCACCACTTCGAACGGTACGCCACGGTCGGTGTGGGTTTGTGGGTCGAAGAAGGGTTCGGTGTGGATCACGTTCTGTTCTTTGCAGCGCAGCAGGTAGGCCCAGGTCAGGTCGTAGAAGTCCTGGGAGGTGCGCAGCACGTCGGCGCCCTTGTAATACAAATCAAGGAACTCCTGCAGGTTGTTGAAGGCGTAAGCCTTGCGCAGGGTCTCGACGTCATTCCACGGCAGCGCAATCTTGTTGCGTTCGGCGAGGGCGAACAGCAACTCAGGCTCCAGCGAGCCTTCCAGGTGCAGGTGCAGTTCAGCCTTGGGCAGGGCGTTGAGCCAATCGTACATGTCTAAATTCTCATCAGGTGCAATGGCGGCATTCTACAGGCCATGGATGAAATATTTGGCAAAACCTGACCAGCAGGAGAGTTTTGCTTTATTCATGCAAGGGCCGCCTGAACTAAGGTGTAACGAAACGTTAGCTACGTGCCGTAGTCTGTACCCCATCAATGACTGATTAAGCTGTTCGATAAGGCCCGGAATGCTCACATCCCTCAAGCAAGAAAAATTCATGCTGTTGGCGCTGATAGCCGCCATCGCCGCCTACCCATTGGAACACTGGATGCTCCACAGCGGGCAGATGGTGGCGTTGCTCGCCGGCCTGGCCCTGATCGCGTTTATCGTGATGGCCTCGATGCGGGTGGCTCATCATGCCGAGCAATTGGCGGAAAAGGTCGGTGACCCCTACGGCACCATGATCCTGACCCTCGCCGCGGTGCTGGTGGAAGTGGTGATCCTGGCGATCATGATGAGTAATGAGCCGTCGCCCACGCTGGTGCGCGACACCATCTATTCGGCGGTGATGCTCGATATCAACGGCATCCTCGGCCTTGCCGCGCTGATGGGCGGCATCAAGCATGGGGAGCAGTCCTACAACGACGACTCGGCGCGCACCTACAGCGTGATGATACTCACCGCCATGGGTGTGTCGATGGTGGTGCCGGAGTTTATCCCCGAAGCCGACTGGAAAATTTACTCGGCATTCACAATCGGCGCGATGGTGTTGCTCTACACCCTGTTCCTGCGCATGCAGGTGGGACCGCACAGCTATTTCTTCAGCTACAGCTACCCGCAAAAGCGTCGTAAGAGCCAGCCGGAGGAACACCAGGAGCCGCCGGTCAATCTGGCGTTCTCCATCGCTACATTGGTGTTTGGGGTGATAGTGATTGGCGCACTGGCCGAGGTGATGTCCAAGACCCTCGACCTGGGGCTGGAAGGCACGGGCGCGCCGCCGGTGATTACCGCGATTGTGGTCGCCGCCATTTCGGCCGCACCCGAAATCCTCACCGCTTTGCGCGCCGCTCTGGCCAACCGCATGCAGTCGGTGGTGAACATTGCGTTGGGCGCTTCATTGTCGACGGTGATCTTGACCGTGCCGGTGATGGAGGCCATGGCGCTCTACACCGGCCAGCCGTTTCAGATGGCGATGACGCCGGTACAAACGGTGATGGTGTTTATCACGCTGATCGTCAGCGCGATCAACCTCAACGATGGCGAAACCAACGCCATCGAAGGGATGACCCATTTCGTGTTGTTTGCGACCTTTATCATGTTGTCGCTGCTGGGCTTGTAATCAGCCGGCGATCAGCTGCCGTGCCGCCTGAGTGTGATCGGCAATCAAGCCTTTCAGATCCAGGCCCTCGACCTGGCCGTCGATGACTCGCCAGCGGCCGCCGATCATGACCCGGTCCGCACGGTCCGCGCCGCACAACAGCAGCGCCGAGATCGGGTCATGGCTGCCGGAGAAGCGCAGTTCATCAAGCTTGAACAGCGCCAGGTCGGCCTGTTTTCCGACCGCCAATTCACCGATATCCGTACGTCCCAGCAATTGCGCCGAACCTTTGGTGGCCCAGCCCAGCACGCCTTCAGGGGTGATTTTTTCCGCACCGTAACGCAGGCG
Source organism: Pseudomonas sp. MWU13-2517 (assembly GCF_023242545.1). Taxonomy (NCBI): domain Bacteria; kingdom Pseudomonadati; phylum Pseudomonadota; class Gammaproteobacteria; order Pseudomonadales; family Pseudomonadaceae; genus Pseudomonas; species Pseudomonas sp. MWU13-2517. Next base: position 242,712 of record NZ_JALMFA010000012.1, read on the forward strand.
TTGGATATACAGGGCCTGACGTGCCTCAAGGATCATGTTCGACGCATCGTTGGACGCGGAGCCGTCCACGCCCAGGCCTATGGGCGCACCCGCGGCGAGCAGGTCGAGGGTGGGACAGATACCCGAGGCCAGGCGCATATTCGAACTCGGGCAATGGCAGATACCGGTGCCGGCGGCACCCAGCCGCGCAATCTCGTCCGGGTTGAAGTGGATACCGTGGGCCAGCCAGGTACGCGGGCCGAGCCAACCGACGCTGTCGAGATAGTCCACGGTGCGCAGGCCGAATCGTTGCAGGCAGAAGTCTTCCTCATCGAGGGTTTCCGCCAGGTGCGTATGCAGGCGTACGTCGAGCGTATTGGCCAGTTCGGCGCTGGCTTGCATGATGTGTGGCGTGACGGAAAACGGCGAGCAGGGTGCCAGGGCAATCTGGATCTGCGCGCCATCGCCACGTTGGTGGTAGGCGTGGATCAGGCGTTGGCTGTCTTCTAGAATGACCTGGCCTTGTTGCACGGTCTGCTGCGGTGGCAGCCCACCGTCGGCTTCGCCCAGGCTCATGGAACCACGGGTAAGCATGGCGCGCATGCCCAGTTCGCGCACACTCTGCACTTGCACGTCGATGGCATTTTCCAGGCCATCGGGGAACAGGTAGTGGTGATCCGCCGCAGTCGTACAGCCTGAGAGCAGCAATTCGGCCAACGCGACTTTGGACGCCAGCGCGAGTTTTTCCGGCGTCAGTCGAGCCCAGACCGGATAGAGGGTTTTCAGCCACGGGAACAACGGCTGATTGACCACTGGCGCCCAGGCGCGGGTCAGGGTTTGGTAGAAGTGGTGGTGGGTGTTGATCAAGCCGGGAAGAACGACATGCTCGCGAGCATCGAATACCTGCGCACAGGGCTGCGCAGGTTCTTGCCCTTGGGCCAGCACTTCGGTAATGACACTGTCTTGCAGCACCAGGCCGCCACGGGCGTCGAGGCCGTTGGCAGTGAAAATCGCGAGTGGGTTTTTTAACCAGATACGGGTCGCAGGCATTGGCCGGCTCCTCTGAATGATGGGTTCAGGTTTGCCAGCTCAGTGTTGCCCTGTCTGCTGATCCAGGGTCGCCGGTGAAGGCGAGGGGGCAGTCTACGCGTGGAGCATTATCGACCGCAATCGGGCGATAACGCTCCACCGGGTTTACCAGGCGATGGTATCGCCCTTGTAGTCGATGAAGTGATGGCCGCCTTTGCCGGTGTAGGCGTTCACTTGTGCCACCAGGCCACGCACGCTGGTGTCGACATCGATGTGCGCGTCTTCCCCGCCCATGTCGGTTTTCACCCAGCCCGGGTGCAGCGATAGCACGGTGAGCCTGTGATCGCCGAGTTGAGTGACGAAGCTGTTGGTCATGGAGTTGAGGGCGGCCTTGCTGGCTTTGTACAGCGCCAGGTCCGACCCGTCGGGAATGGCCACGCTGCCGAGCACCGAACTCATGAACGCCAGTACGCCGCTGTCCTTGCGGATCTGCCCGACAAAGCGTTGGGCCAGGTTGATCGGTGCCACGGCGTTGGTGAAGAACAGTTGGCCGACTTCTGCCAGCGTAGCGTGGCCCGGTTCCTGATTGGCGGGGCCTTTGACGCCGGCATTGACGAACAGCAGGTCGAAGGTGCGGTCTTTCAGGCGTTGGCTCAAGGCGATCACGGCTTGTTGATCATCCATATCCAACTTCTCGATGTGCACCGGGCCTACCGCTTTCAGGGCATCGGCTTTATTCGGATCACGCACGGTGGCGGTCACGTCCCAGCCGTCCTGAAGCAATTGCTTGACCAGGCCAAGGCCCAGCCCGCGCGAGGCGCCGATGATCAATGCGGTTTTTGGCGTAGACATGAAAGGCTTCCTTTGGAGTCGCGGTTCAGTGAATTCGGCTGACAACATTACCCCAGGCTTGGGCAAATAGGGTCAAGAGTTGTTGAACAAAAAACGAACAGTACCCGCAAGCCCTTATGACAGAAGGGTTACAAACGGATGTGCTCAGGTTATCCACAGGCAGGTGCACAGTAGATGTGGGCAGTTTCAACGCTGTAGCAGGATGCGCCCACGGCTGAGGTCGGCGAGTTGGGTTTGCAGGGTGTCGATGTGAGCCTCCCCCAGCGCCAGTTGTAATTCGACGCCGTTGGCGGTGAAGTTTTCGTCCACCACCAAGCCGCCCAGTTCAGCGACGCGCAGTTTCACCAGGTTCAACTCGGAGAACCCGCAGGCGCAGCTCAGTGGCACACGGCTGATCAGTTCGATGCGCTCGGCATTTTGCAGGCATTTGTTCGCCCCGCCACCGTAGGCCCGGGCCAGGCCGCCAGTGCCCAGTTGGATACCGCCGTACCAGCGAATCACCAGCACTGCGACCTGATCGAACCCTTGGGCTTCGATGGCGGCCAGGATCGGCCGCCCGGCCGTGCCGCCGGGTTCGCCGTCATCATTACTACGGTACTGGTCGGCCAGCTTCCAGGCCCAACAGTTGTGCGTGGCGTTGAGGTCGCTGTGTTGCTCGAAAAACTTTTGGGCGTCCTGCGGGCTGGTGATTGGCGCGGCGAGGGTGATGAAGCGGCTTTTACGGATTTCTTCACGAAATTCGCAAAAGCCGGTGAGCGTGAAAGGCATAAGTCGCTTCGTTTATGGGGCTGGCTTGATGCCACAGCCTTTGAGAATGATGTGGATCAGGTTAGTGCCGGCATCTTCCATGTCCTGCTTGGTCAGCTTGGTGCGGCCGGTGACGCGGCAGATCTGCGTCGCGAAGTCGGCATAGTGCTGGGTGCTGCCCCACAGCAGGAAGATCAGGTGCACAGGATCGATAGGGTCCATCTTGCCCGCTTCGATCCATGCCTGGAACACCGCCGCCCGGCCGCTGAACCAGGCGCGGTAGTCCTGGCTGAAATACTCGGTAAGGCATTCGCCGCCGCTGATGATCTCCATCGCGAAGATCCGCGAGGCTTGCGGGTGACGCCGGGAGAACTCCATCTTGGTGCGGATGTAGCGAGTGAGCGCCACCGCCGGGTCGTCCTCGGCGGTCAGCGCGTTGAAGGTGCTGTCCCACAGTTCGAGGATGTTGCTGAGCACCGCGATGTACAGGCCCAGTTTGTTGGTGAAGTAGTAATGCAAGTTGGCCTTGGGCAGCCCGGCACTCGATGCGATGGTGTTCATGCTGGTGCCTTTGTAGCCGTGGCGCGCGAACTCATCTTCAGCGGCCTGAAGAATCGCTTGTTCGTTCTTTTGTCGAATGCGGCTGGCGGGCTTACCGGCGTGGTGGCTGTGGGCAGGAACTTCGAGGCTCATGGAGGTTTCCGTGCTGATCGATAGAGACGACGTGTGCACAGATAACCCACCCTCAAGCCTCAGACAAGTCCCGATGCAATAAAACCCTTAAAGCGGTTCCAGCGTGTCGCTTTCCGCAGCGTGATTTGCGCCAGCGCGACTGGCTTTGGCTTCGGGCAATAACAGGCACAACAGGATCGCCGTCAGCCCTCCGCTGGTGATGGCCGAGTCGAACAGGTTCTGCACCAGGGCCGGCATCAAATGCAGCAGGTTGGGTTGCGCGGCGATGCCCAGGCCCACGCCAAACGAGGTGGCGATGATCAGCATGCTGCGCCGGTCCAGCGGCGCCTGGGCGAGGATGCGTACACCCGCGGCGGCTACGCTGCCGAACATCACCAGGGTTGCACCGCCCAATACCGGCTTGGGGATTTGCTGCAGTACGGCACCAATCAGCGGAAACAAACCGAGACAGAACAGCACGAGGCCTATGTATAAGCCTACGTAACGGCTGGCCACGCCGGTGAGCTGGATAACACCGTTGTTCTGCGCAAAGGTGGTGTTGGGAAAGGCGCTGAAAGTGGCGGCGATCATGCAACTGACGCCATCGCCCAATACGCCGCCCTTGAGTCGGTTGATATAAGACGGGCCACTGATGGGTTGGCGGGCGATCATGCAATTGGCGGTGAGGTCGCCCACGGTTTCGATACTGCTGATCAGGTAAATCAGCGCGATCGGCAGGAAGGCGCTCCAATCGAAATTGAAACCAAAGCGAAACGGGATCGGCAGGCTGATCAAGGGCAAGTCAGGCAGGGCTTGAGGGACCAGTTTACCGCTCAACCAGGATGCAAGGCTGCCGAGGGCCAATCCGATAATGATCGCGGAGAGGCGCACCCATGGCGTGTTCGAGCGGTTGAGCAGGATGATCGTCAGCACCACGAACAGGCCCAGGGCCAGGTTGATGGGCGCGCCGAAGTCAGGAGCGTTGAAACCACCGCCCAGGTCGGTGATGCCCACTTTGATCAGGCTGATGCCGATCAGCGTGATGACAATCCCGGTCACCAACGGCGTGATTACCCGACGCAACTGGCCGATAAAACGGCTCAGTACGATCTGTACCAGGGCACCGAAAAAGCACACGCCGAAGATCATCGCCATGATGTCCTCCGGGCTGCCGCCGCGTTGCTTGACCAGGAAACCTGCCGACAGCACAGCGCCGAGAAACGCAAAGCTGGTGCCTTGCAGGCAGATCATGCCGGCGCCAATGCCAAATGGCCTGCGCGCCTGGATGAAGGTTCCTACGCCGGAGACCATGAGCGCCATGCTGATCAGGTAGGGCAGGTGGGCGGTCAGGCCTAGAGTGGACCCGATGATCAGCGGCGGGGTGATGATGCCGACGAAAGCGGCCAGCACATGTTGCATGGCGGCCAGGCATGCGGCGGTGGGTTTTGGCCGGTCGTTGAGGCCGTAGATCAGGTCGCTGGTGGTGGAGGATTCTGGTGGCATGGCGGGCAAACTCAAGGCGGACGGTTCAAGGTCCTGGGGCTCTTGCAAAAAGCTGTCCAGTTGCTCAGCTTTTGACGTAAGGCCCGAGTTAGCGCGTTGCGGCCAGACTTTCGAGGAAGCTTTCCAGCACCAAATGAGGGCGACGCCCCTTGCGCGTGACCGATGCCAGGCTTAAATCGTAAAAGCGTGTAGCCGATTTCAACGCACGCAGTCGGCCTTGTTGTACCCAGAGGCTGGCGTAGTGGTCGGGCAGGTAACCGATATAGCGCCCGGTGAGGATCAGGAACGCCATGCCTTCGCGGTCCGATGCGCTGGCGGTGCAGTTGAGGGCCTGGTAATGGGCCTGGATCTCGGCAGGCAGACGGAAAGTAGGGGCGATGGCGTCCTGGCTGTCGATACGGGCGTCGTCCAGCTGCGTGTCGTCGGCATAAAACAGCGGATGGCCGACGGCGCAGTAGAGCAGCGAACGTTCGCTGTACAACGGTTGGTATTCGAGACCCGAAAGAGCGCTGGCCTGAGGCACTACGCCGACATGCAGGCGGCCGTCGAGTACGCCTTGTTCGACCTCATTGGGCGCGATCATGCGGATCTGGATCTGCACGTCCGGGCCACGCTCTTTCAACTGCGCCAGGGCGTGGGTAATACGCATGTGGGGCAGGGTGACCAGGTTGTCTGTGAGGCCGATGATCAGCTCACCGCGCAAATGCTGGTGCAGGCCGTTGACCTCGGTACGGAAACTTTCCAAGGCACTTAAGAGCTGCAGCGCCGACTGATATACCTCACGGCCTTCTTCCGTCAGGGAAAAACCGGCACGGCCGCGCTGGCAAAGCCTTAAGCCGAGGCGTTGCTCCAGGTCACTCATTTGCTGGCTGATGGCCGAGCGCCCGATGCCTAGCACGGTTTCGGCGGCCGAGAAGCCACCGCATTCCACCACGCTGCGAAAGATGCGCAGCAGGCGGATATCGAAGTCGCTGACTTGGGCCAGGGGATCGGGGCGACGGCTACTCATAGTTTAGTGATTGCCTGACTGAAGGTTATAAAAGTTGGATTTCACCGACTTTATCGCCGTGGCAATTTAGCTGCAACACTGCTTTCCAATCCCGACGCTGCCTTTTGCCCTGCGAGGTTTTGCTGATGAACATGCCCGAAAACGCGCCTTCGTCCCTGGCCAGCCAACTTAAGTTGGATGCCCACTGGATGCCTTATACCGCCAACCGTAACTTTCAGCGTGACCCGCGCCTGATCGTGGCCGCCGAAGGCAGTTGGTTGACCGATGACAAGGGCCGTAAGGTGTACGACTCGTTGTCGGGTTTGTGGACCTGCGGCGCGGGGCACACACGTAAAGAAATCCAGGAGGCGGTCGCCAAGCAATTGGGCACCCTGGATTACTCTCCAGGCTTCCAATACGGTCATCCGTTGTCCTTCCAGTTGGCGGAAAAGATTACCAGCCTGACGCCTGGCAACCTGAACCACGTATTTTTCACCGACTCCGGCTCCGAGTGCGCCGATACGGCGGTGAAGATGGTGCGTGCCTACTGGCGCCTGAAGGGCCAGGCGACCAAGACCAAGATGATCGGCCGCGCCCGTGGCTATCACGGTGTGAACATCGCCGGCACCAGCCTCGGCGGCGTCAACGGCAACCGTAAGATTTTTGGTCAGGCCATGATGGACGTTGACCATCTGCCGCATACCTTGCTGGCGAGCAATGCGTTCTCCCGTGGCATGCCGGAGCAGGGCGGTATCGCGCTGGCCGATGAGCTGCTCAAACTGATCGAATTGCACGACGCCTCGAACATCGCCGCTGTGTTTGTCGAGCCGATGGCTGGTTCTGCCGGCGTACTGGTGCCGCCTCAGGGTTATCTGAAGCGTCTGCGTGAAATTTGTGACCAGCACAACATCCTGTTGGTGTTCGATGAAGTGATCACCGGTTTTGGCCGCACCGGTTCGATGTTCGGTGCCGACAGTTTTGGAGTGACCCCGGACCTGATGTGCATCGCCAAGCAAGTTACCAACGGCGCGATCCCGATGGGTGCGGTAATTGCCAGCAGCGAGATCTATCAAACCTTTATGAACCAGGCGACGCCCGAGTACGCGGTGGAATTCCCCCATGGCTACACCTACTCGGCACACCCGGTAGCCTGCGCGGCTGGTCTGGCGGCATTGGATCTGTTGCAGAAGGAAAACCTGGTGCAGAGCGTAGCCGAAGTCGCCCCGCACTTTGAGAATGCGTTGCACGGCTTGAAGGGCAGCAAGAACGTGATCGATATCCGCAACTACGGTCTGGCGGGCGCGATTCAGATTGCCCCACGCGACGGTGATGCCATCGTGCGTCCGTTCGAAGCCGGCATGGCCTTGTGGAAGGCTGGTTTCTACGTGCGCTTTGGCGGCGACACCCTGCAGTTCGGGCCAACGTTCAACAGCAAGCCGCAGGATCTGGATCGCTTGTTCGACGCGGTCGGCGAAGTGCTGAACAAGATCGACTGATTTCTCCTTCTATATAGAAAAATTTTTCAGGAGCCTTGCATGAGCCTTATCCAACACTTGATCAACGGTGAGTTGGTCAATGACAGCGGTCGTAGCGCCGACGTGTACAACCCTTCTACCGGCAAGGTGATCCACCAGGTGCCGTTGGCCAGTCGCGAAACCATTCAACAGGCGATCGACTCGGCTAAGGCCGCGTTTCCGGCTTGGCGTAATACCCCGCCAGCCAAGCGCGCTCAGGTGATGTTTCGTTTCAAGCAATTGCTGGAGCAGAACGAAGCACGTATCTCGCAGTTGATCAGCGAAGAACACGGCAAGACCCTGGAGGACGCTGCGGGTGAGTTGAAGCGTGGGATCGAGAACGTCGAATACGCATGCTCGGCCCCGGAGATTCTCAAAGGTGAATACAGCCGCAACGTGGGGCCGAACATTGATGCATGGTCGGATTTCCAGCCGTTGGGCGTGGTAGCCGGTATCACGCCGTTCAACTTCCCGGCGATGGTGCCGTTGTGGATGTACCCGCTGGCTATCGTCTGCGGTAACTGTTTCATCCTGAAACCTTCGGAGCGTGATCCAAGTTCGACGTTGCTGATTGCGCAACTGCTGCAGGAAGCCGGTCTGCCTAAGGGCGTGCTGAGCGTGGTGCACGGGGACAAGGGCGCAGTGGACGCGCTGATCGAAGCACCCGAAGTAAAAGCCTTGAGTTTTGTAGGCTCGACACCGATTGCCGAGTACATCTATTCCGAAGCAACCAAGCGCGGCAAGCGCGTACAAGCGCTGGGCGGAGCGAAGAACCACGCGGTGCTGATGCCGGATGCTGATCTGGACAACGCAGTGAGCGCCTTGATGGGGGCGGCGTATGGTTCCTGCGGCGAGCGTTGCATGGCTATCTCGGTGGCCGTATGCGTGGGCGACCAGGTGGCGGACGCGTTGATTGCCAAGTTGGTGCCGCAGGTCAAGTCGCTGAAGATCGGCGCGGGCACTTCTTGTGGCCTGGATATGGGGCCTTTGGTCACGGGCCAGGCGCGGGATAAGGTCAGTGGTTATATAGAAGATGGGGTAGCGGCGGGTGCCGAGTTGGTGGTTGATGGCCGTGGATTGAGTATTTCCGGCTATGAAGAAGGTTTCTTCCTGGGCGGCAGCCTGTTTGACCGTGTGACCCCTGAGATGCGGATCTATAAAGAAGAGATCTTTGGGCCTGTGCTGTGTGTGGTCCGGGTGAGCAGCCTGGAAGCGGCGATGCAACTGATCAACGATCACGAATATGGCAATGGCACCTGCATCTTCACCCGTGACGGGGAAGCGGCACGCTTGTTCTGTGACGAGATTGAAGTGGGCATGGTTGGCGTAAACGTTCCACTGCCGGTGCCGGTGGCCTATCACAGCTTTGGAGGCTGGAAGCGTTCACTGTTTGGCGACCTGCATGCCTATGGGCCGGATGGGGTGCGTTTCTATACCCGCCGCAAAGCAATCACCCAGCGCTGGCCGCAGCGGGCCAGCCATGAAGCGTCGCAGTTTGCCTTCCCCAGTTTGTAAGGCGAACTGAAAGCCGGCCCATCTGGGCCGGCTTTGCTTTTTTGGGGCTTTTTGACTGATATGACAGAAATATGAAAAAAGCGGTTGACGGCAGAATCTGGAGGC